>NZ_JBITJK010000022.1:6849-147932 GCF_044459945.1 Streptomyces sp. NPDC050164 | reverse complement strand
TCATCGACACATCACATCAACGACCACACCGACAACCAGACACCGCACGTGCCTCGTTCCAACCGATCGAGGCACGTGCGAAATCCGGGTCTAGACGACCGCACCCCGCCCCGGGTCGTCGTCGTCCTCGTCGTCCGTCCGCATCCGCATCACCAGCGTCGCGAACCCGCCGAGGAACCCGCCGATCCCCAGCGTGGTCAGCCACCACGTCATCTCCCAGCCGAGCAGCACGGCCAGCAGCAGCACCAGCGGCCCGCCGAGCACACCGAGCCAGGCGAACTTGGCGGTGGCGTCGGCGGACGGCAGCGGGGGCGGCTCCGGCGGCACGAAGTGGCCCTCGTCGTCCTCGTCGAGGTCGTCCTCGGTGGGCTCCGGCGCGGAGTAGTCGCGCGGGCCGACGCCGGGCGCGAAGGAGACCGAGCCGCCCAGAGGCTTGGCCGGCTTGTCCCCGGACCCGGACGCCTTGGCCTGAGGACCCTCGGGCTCAGCGGGCTTCGGCTCAGCGGGCTTCGCGGCGTCCCCGGCCGTGTCCACCCGGTCGTCGTTGGTCGGAGACTCCAGCAGCGCCAGGTCCTCGACCGACTTGAACGGCTTGGCGCCCGGCGGGTCCGGCGGCTCCTCGCCGTACCCGGCGACGATCGCCGCCCAGGCGGCCTCCTCGTCGATCGGGACGCCCTTCTCGTCCGGCTCGCGGCCCTCGCGGTCGGAGTCGTGCTCAGCCACCTGCGGTCGTCCCTTCCTTGCCGAGACCGGGCTCCTTGCCGAGGCCGGACGCGAACCGGCCGATGAACGCGGTGCTCTCCTCGGAGATCCGGTCCGCGTCATGGTCCAACGTGGCGACGTGGTAGCTCTGTTCCAGGAGGACCTCTTTCACGTCGGTCGACGAGATGCGGCTGAGGATACGGGCCGAGTCGACGGGCGGCACCACATGGTCCTGCGGGCTGCGCAGCAGCAGCACCGGCTGGGTGACCTGCGGCAGCTCGCGGTCGACTACCTGGAAGAACTGGCGCAGGGAGTGCGCGGCGTGCAGCGGAACCCGGTCGTAGCCCAGCTCCCTGCTGTCCGGCTTGGCGATGTCGCTGGCGATGCCCTTCGTCGCGGGGACGAGGTGGCGGATCACCGGGAGGGCGTGCGCGGCCAGGCCGTGCACCTTGTTCGCCGGGTTGACGACCATCACACCGCTGACGGCGTCGCCGTGCTTCGCGGCCAGCCGCAGGGCCAGGGCGCCACCCATGGACAGGCCGGCCACGAACACCTGTTCGCGGCGCTCGCACAGCAGGCGCAGCTCGCGGTCCACCTCCGCGTACCAGTCCTGCCAGCCGGTGATCCGCAGGTCCTCCCAGCGCGTGCCGTGCCCGGGCAGCAGCGGCAGCGAGACGGTCAGGCCGAGTGCGGCGAGATGCTCCGCCCAGGGACGCAGCGACTGCGGTGAACCGGTGAAGCCGTGGCAGAGGAGCACGGCGATCTCCCCGCCCTCGTGGCGAAACGGCTCGGCTCCGGCAAGGACCGGCACCTTCGGCCTCCTGGTCGTGAGAAGGGACTGACACGATCACGGATGGTCACGGAACGTCATGGCAGGGATCGCACGGCGTTCGCGGGACCTTCACCGTACGCGACGGCACTGACACCGACCAGGGTCGTCGGCGCCTTTGACAGCGCGCCGGGTTAAGGTCTGATCGACACATACAGGAGGCACTCGGTTGTTGTACGGCGCGATGAAGGTCGCTGTTGGGGGACCGCTGAAGGTCGCCTTCAGGCCCTGGGTGGAAGGCCTGGAGAACGTTCCCGCCGAGGGCCCGGCGATCCTGGCGAGCAACCACCTCTCCTTCTCGGACTCGTTCTTCCTGCCCGCGGTCCTGGACCGCAAGGTCACGTTCATCGCGAAGGCCGAGTACTTCACCACGCCCGGAGTGAAGGGCCGGCTGACGGCCGCCTTCTTCAAGGGAGTCGGCCAGCTGCCGGTGGACCGCTCCGGTGCGCGCGGCGCGGGCGAGGCCGCCATCAAGAGCGGCATCGAGGTGCTGGAGCGCGGCGAGCTGTTCGGCATCTACCCGGAGGGGACGCGCTCGCCCGACGGGCGGCTCTACCGCGGCAAGCCGGGCGGCCTCGCGCGCGTGGCGCTGGCGACCGGCGCGCCCGTCATCCCCGTCGCCATGATCGACACGGAGAAGATCCAGCCGCCCGGGAAGGTCATGCCGAAGCTGATGCGCCCCGGCATCCGGATCGGCAAGCCCCTGGACTTCAGCCGCTACCAGGGCATGGAGCACGA
This sequence comes from Streptomyces sp. NPDC050164, assembly GCF_044459945.1. Taxonomy (NCBI): domain Bacteria; kingdom Bacillati; phylum Actinomycetota; class Actinomycetes; order Kitasatosporales; family Streptomycetaceae; genus Streptomyces; species Streptomyces sp. NPDC050164. The sequence continues at coordinate 145,663 of NZ_JBITJK010000022.1, read as the reverse complement.
CCGGTTCGTACTGCGCGCGGTGACCGACGAGGTCATGTACGAGATCATGAAGCTCTCCGGCCAGGAGTACGTCGACATGTACGCGACGGCCATGAAGCGGCAGCTCGCGGAGGCGGCCAAGGCCGAGAAGGAAGCCGAGAAGGCGGCGAAGGCCGCGCTCGCACGGGCGGAGAAGGAACAGGCGGAAAAGGAAAAGTCGGAGCAGCGACGGACCGAGCCCTAGTCGGGGGCTTGAGCCAGGGGTGGGGGAGATGGCCAAGCGCGAGCAGATCATGAGGATGTCGGTCGAGCAGCCGCTGTGGCGCGCGCTGACCGCGTACCGGGTGCTCACGATGCTGTACGCGATCGGCCTGTTCGCCACCGCCTACGAGGAGTTCGCCCGGCCCTGGGTCGCCGTCGCCTACTACGCCGTGCTGGGCGGGTGGACCCTGGCCACACTGCCCCGGGTCGCGAACGCCGCCCGCTGCACCAAGCGGTTCCTCACCGCCGACCTCACCATCGCCATCGCCGGCATCCTGCTCACGCCCGTCGCCGACGCGCACGAGCGGGTCCAGGCGGGCGGCCCGACCCTGCCGTCGATATGGACCGCCGGTTCCGTCCTCGCCTTCGCCGTCAAGGGCGGCTGGCGCTGGGCGGCCCTCGCCTCCAGCCTCGTGGCCGCCGCCAACCTGATCGAGCGCGGCAGCCCGGCCCGCGACACCGTCCACAACGTCATCCTCGTCTGCATCGCCTCCATCGCCATCGGCTACGTCGTCGAGGTCGCCCGCGCCTCCGAGCGCACCCTCGCCCGCGCCTTGGAGATCGAGGCCGCGACACGGGAGCGGGAGCGCCTGGCCCGCGACATCCACGACAGCGTGCTCCAGGTGCTGGCGATGGTGCAGCGGCGCGGCGCGGTGATCGGTGGCGAGGCGGCCGAGCTGGGCCGGATGGCCGGTGAGCAGGAGGTCGCGCTGCGCACCCTGGTCTCCGGCGGACTGGTGCCCGTCTCCCGGGTCTCACAGGATGCCGCCGAGGGAGCCGTCGTCCGGACCGTCGAGGAGCAGCCGCAGGAGAGCGGCCCCGTCGACCTGCGCGCCCTGCTCGCGCCGTACGCCGGGGCCAAGGTCAGCCTCGCCGAGCCCGGCGCGCCCGTGCCGCTGGCGCCGGTCGCCGCCCGGGAGGTGGCCGCCGCCGTCGGGGCGGCGCTGGACAACGTCCGAAGGCACGCCGGTGAGCAGGCGCGCGCGTGGATCCTCGTCGAGGACGAGCCGGACGAGGTGATCGTCACCGTGCGGGACGACGGACCCGGCATCCCGGAGGGGCGGCTCGCCCAGGCCGAGGGCGAGGGGCGGCTCGGCGTCGCCCTGTCGATCCGCGGCCGGCTGCGCGACCTCGGCGGCAGCGCGGAGCTGATCTCGGTGCCGGGCCAGGGCACGGAGGTCGAGTTGAAGGTACCGAAGGACGTGATGAACGTACGGGGGAAGGCGGAGCAGCGATGACGCGGACCACGCAGGACCGGCGGGACCCGATCAAGGTCATGGTGGTCGACGACCACCCCATGTGGCGCGACGCGGTCGCCCGGGACCTGGCCGAGTCGGGCTTCGAGGTGGTCGCCACCGCGGGCGACGGCGACCAGGCCGTGCGCCGCGCCAAGGCCGCCGCACCCGAGGTGCTCGTGCTCGACCTGAACCTGCCCGGCAAGCCCGGCGTCCAGGTCTGCAAGGAGGTCGTCGCCGCCGACCCGGCGCTGCGCGTCCTGGTGCTGTCCGCGAGCGGTGAGCACGCCGACGTCCTGGAGGCGGTGAAGTCCGGCGCGACCGGCTACCTGCTGAAGTCGGCCTCCACCGAGGAACTCCAGGACGCGGTCCGCCGCACGGCCGTCGGCGACCCGGTCTTCACCCCAGGCCTCGCCGGGCTGGTCCTCGGCGAGTACCGCCGCCTGGCCTCCGAACCAGCCCCCGCCCAGGACACCGACGAACCGAAGGCACCCCGGCTCACCGACCGCGAGACCGAGGTGCTGCGCCTCGTCGCCAAGGGCCTGAGCTACAAGCAGATCGCCGAACGCCTGGTCATCTCCCACCGCACGGTGCAGAACCACGTCCAGAACACCCTCGGCAAGCTCCAGTTGCACAACCGCGTGGAACTGGTCAGGTATGCGATAGAGCGCGGCCTCGACGACGAGTGAGACGCGCGCCACACTGACCCTTCGTCAGGCACCTGCTGCGAAGGGACATTCCATGCGGGTCGGAGTACTGACCGGAGGCGGCGACTGCCCCGGACTCAACGCCGTCATCCGGGCCATCGTCCGCAAGGGCGTGCAGGAGTACGGCTACGACTTCACCGGCTTCCGGGACGGCTGGCGAGGTCCACTGGAAGGCGACACCACCCGTCTCGACATCCCCGCCGTGCGCGGCATCCTGCCCCGCGGCGGCACCATCCTCGGCTCCTCGCGGACCAACCCGCTGAAGGAGCGGAACGGCATCCGCCGAATCAAGGAGAACCTCGCCGAGCTGGAGGTCGAGGCGCTCGTCGCCATCGGCGGCGAGGACACCCTGGGCGTGGCCGCCCGGCTGTCCGACGAGCACGGCGTGCCCTGCGTGGGCGTCCCGAAGACGATAGACAACGACCTGTCCGCCACGGACTACACCTTCGGCTTCGACACCGCGGTCGGCATCGCGACCGAGGCCATCGACCGGCTGCACACCACCGCCGAGTCCCATATGCGCGTCCTGGTCGTCGAGGTGATGGGCCGGCACGCCGGCTGGATCGCCCTCCACTCCGGCCTGGCCGGCGGCGCGAACGTCATCCTCATCCCCGAGCAGCGCTTCGACGTCGAGCAGGTGTGCGCCTGGGTGACGTCCCGCTTCCGGGCGTCGTACGCGCCGATCGTGGTCGTCTCCGAGGGGGCCGTGCCCAAGGACGGCGACATGGTCCTCAAGGACCAGACGCTGGACTCCTTCGGGCACGTCCGCCTGTCCGGGGTCGGCGAGTGGCTCGCCAAGGAGATCGAGAAGCGCACGGGCAAGGAGGCCCGCACGACGGTCCTGGGCCATGTCCAGCGCGGCGGCACCCCCAGCGCCTTCGACCGCTGGCTCGCCACCCGTTTCGGACTGCACGCCATCGACTGCGTCCGCGACGGGGACTTCGGCATGATGGTCGCCCTGCGCGGCACGGACATCGTGCGCGTCCCCCTCGCGGACGCGACGGCCCACCTGAAGACGGTGGACCCGAAGCTGTACGAGGAGGTCGGGGTGTTCTTCGGCTGACGGACCGCCCTGCCCCGGAAGCCGGTCGGGTCGCGCGGCCCGACCGGCCCCGTGCTACACCGAGGGCGTGCTCGTGCCCCGCAGTTGCCCCACCAGGTCCCGCACGACCGCCGCGCCGTCGAGCGTGAGCACCGACTCCGGGTGGAACTGCACCCCCGCGAATCCGGGCCCCCGCAGCGCGTGCACCTCCCCGTTCGCGGCGCGGCTGACCTCCACGCCGTGCGCGGCCAGCTCCTGATGGGCTCCTTCGTCGCAGCGTGCCACGAAGCTGTTGTAGAAACCGACCGTCTCCGGCCGTCCGAACAGGTCGATCGTCGTCTGCGCCCCCTGGTACGGCACTTCCTTCCGTACGATCTCCAGCCCCAGCTCCGCCGCGATCAGCTCGTGCCCGAGGCAGACGCCCAGCACGCCGTGCGGGTGGCCGGTGAGGACTTCGGCCGTGAGGTTCCGCAGGATCCGCATCTTGGGGTCGGTGAGATCGGAGGGATCACCAGGACCCGGGCCGAGCACGACCGGGCCCTCGTGCGCGAGCACCGCCTCCCGGAGCCCGTCCTCGTCGTACCGCCGGACGGTCACCTCCAGCCCGCCCGACCGCAGCACATGCGCGAGCATCGCCGTGAAGGTGTCCTCGCCGTCGACCACCAGGGCGTGTCCGGCCAGCTCTGCGGACGCCTTCTGCATCCGCAGCCAGAACGGCGCGAGCGAGGCCCGACGCCCGTCGAGCGCGGCCTGCACGCGTGGGTCGTCGGCCAGTCGTGGCCGGACGGACTCCTCGCGCGGCCTGCCCGGCCGGACGCCCAGGGCCGTCAGTACTCCCGCCGCCTTCGCGTGCGTCTCCGCGACCTCGCCCTCCGGGTCGGAACCGCGCACGAGCGTGGCGCCCACCGGCACCCGCAGCCGGCCACCGGCGTCGATGTCGGCCGTGCGGATGAGGATGGGGGAGTCGAGGGTCTGGGCCCCGCCCGAGTCATGGCCGAGGAGGGCCAGCGCACCGGCGTAGTACCCGCGCCCGCCGACCTCGTGCCGCTCGATGACCCGGCAGGCGTTCTGCACCGGCGAGCCCGTGACGGTCGCCGCGAACATGGTCTCCTTCAGCACCTCCCGCACATCCAGCGAGGACTTCCCGCGCAGCTCGTACTCGGTGTGCGCGAGGTGCGCCATCTCCTTCAGCCGGGGCCCGACGACCACCCCGCCCATGTCGCCGACGGTGCACATCATCTTGAGCTCCTCGTCGACGACCATCGACAGCTCCTCGATCTCCTTGCCGTCGGCGAGGAAGTCCAGCAGGTGCCCGGGCGTCGGCCCCTCGGCGGGATAGCGGTACGTCCCGCTGATCGGGTTCATGACGACCGTGCCGCCGGACATCCGGACGTGCACCTCCGGGCTCGCCCCGACCAGCGTCCGCCCGCCCGTCTCCCGCCCCCGCCCTTCCAAGGAAGGCCCTTCGGGCCCTTCTTGATTTCCGGCATGCACGACGAACGTCCAGTACGCGCCCCGCTCGCCCTCCAGCAGCCGCCGGAACAGCGCCAGCGCGTCGGCCCGGCCGAACCCGGGGATCTCCCCCTCGTACGTCCGCCGGATGACGAAGTTGGCGCCCTCGCCCCGCCCGATCTCCTCCCGCAGCACGCGCCCGACGATCTCCGCGTACTCCTCGTCACCGACGTCGAAGCCGCCGCCCTCGACGCGCACGTCGTGCGCCGGGAGCTGCTCCAGGGCGTCGGCGAGCGGGACGTCGTACGACTCCTCGGGCGTCAGCACCGACAGCGGAGTGCCGTCGTCGCGGACGTCGAAACCGCGCTCGCGGATCTGCCGGAAGGGGACCAGCGCGAGGCCCTCGTCGGGGAGGTCGGCGAGGCGGTCGTAGGTGGTCACCGGGCCGATGAGGACCTCGATCAGTTCATGGTCGTGGCCCGGGGTGCGGCGGCGCAGCAGGGCGAATGGGCGGGGGTCGTCCAGCAAGCCGAGCAGATTCATGGGTCCGTGCTCCTTCTCCGAGGATCCGGTGGGATTTCGGTGGAGAGGAACGACCCCGGGAAACGCCGAAGGCCGCCCCTCGGGCGGCCTTCGCGAAGTCTGTCGTACGCGCAGTCAGTGGGCCGCCGGATGAGCGGTCCACCACCAGTTCTGGATCGAGTGCGCGAACATGGCAGGCACCTTACCCCATGTCCGAGTCGTGTACCCCGTGTCTCAATTGCTGGGCATGGGGCAGGACGTCCGACACGACCCCGTAATGTTGAGGCCGTGACCGTGAACGCTAAGACCAGCGCGAGTGCTGGCAACACCTGGCGAGACCTGCCCGCGGCGCAGCAGCCCGAGTACCCCGACACCGAGGCTCTGCGCGCAGTCGTTGCGGACCTCGAGTCGTATCCGCCGCTCGTCTTCGCGGGCGAGTGCGATCAGCTGCGCGCCCGGATGGCGGCCGTCGCCAAGGGAGAGGCGTTCCTCCTCCAGGGCGGCGACTGCGCCGAGGCCTTCGACGCGGTGTCCGCGGACCAGATCCGCAACAAGCTCAAGACGCTGCTCCAGATGGGCGCCGTGCTGACGTACGCCGCGTCCGTGCCCGTGGTGAAGGTCGGCCGCATCGCCGGCCAGTACTCCAAGCCGCGCTCCAAGCCGACCGAGACCCGCGACGGCGTGACGCTGCCGACGTACCGGGGCGACTCCGTCAACGGCTTCGACTTCACCGAAGAGGCCCGCGTCCCGGACCCCGAGCGGCTGAAGCGCATGTACCACGCCTCGGCCTCCACGCTGAACCTGGTGCGCGCCTTCACCACCGGCGGCTACGCCGACCTGCGCCAGGTGCACGCCTGGAACCAGGACTTCGTGAAGTCGTCCCCCTCGGGGCAGCGCTACGAGCAGCTGGCGCGCGAGATCGACAACGCGCTGAACTTCATGCACGCCTGCGGGGCCGACCCGGAGGAGTTCAAGACGGTCGAGTTCTACTCCTCGCACGAGGCGCTGCTGCTCGACTACGAGTCCGCCCTGACCAGGATCGACTCGCGCACCGGGCAGCTGTACGACGTCTCCGCGCACATGGTGTGGATCGGTGAGCGCACCCGGCAGCTGGACCACGCGCACATCGAGTTCGCGTCGCGGATCCGCAACCCGATCGGCATCAAGCTCGGCCCGACGACGACGGCCGAGGACGCGCTGCAGTACATCGAGCGCCTCGACCCGGAGCGGGAGCCGGGCCGGCTGACCTTCATCGTCCGCATGGGCGCCGACAAGGTCCGCGACAAGCTCCCCGAGCTGGTCGAGAAGGTCACCGCCTCGGGCGCCACCGTGGCCTGGGTGACCGACCCGATGCACGGCAACACCTTCGAGGCGGCCTCCGGGCACAAGACCCGCCGCTTCGACGACGTGCTCGACGAGGTCAAGGGCTTCTTCGAGGTCCACAAGGCCCTCGGCACCCACCCGGGCGGCATCCATGTGGAGCTGACCGGCGACGACGTCACCGAGTGCGTGGGCGGCGGCGACGAGATCTTCGTCGACGATCTGCACCAGCGCTACGAGACGGCCTGCGACCCGCGGCTCAACCGCAGCCAGTCGCTGGACCTGGCGTTCCTCGTGGCCGAGATGTACAGGGACCAGTAACGGTTTCGCCTGTTACACCGACATCGACTGGGGCGCGGATCACATACGATCCGCGCCCCAGTCGACTTTTGCGTCTCCGACCCGGCGGGTAAGGTTAGGTTAGCCTCACCGGTCAACGGGGACGGCGCCTTGGAACGACCTGTCGGGAGGTGGACCGCGTGTACGTGTGCAGTTGCTTCGGGATCACCGAGCAGCAGGTCAAGCAGCACGCCGACGGCGGCGCCTGCACCCCTCGGCAGATAGCCTCCGCATGCAAGGCGGGCACGGACTGCGGGTCGTGCGTACGTCGCATCCAGGCGATCCTGGGCAGGGGTGCGTGCCCTCGCCGTGAGATGGCCGACCGAGGCCAGCCGGTGCTCGCGGAGCTGGAAGACGCCGCCTAGGGGCCCGCCCCTAGCTCGGCTGCTCGATCTGCTGCGCGAGGTACAGCGCCTCGCCGAGCTTGTCGATGAGCTCCAGCTGCGTGTCCAGGTAGTCGATGTGGTGCTCCTCGTCCTCCAGGATCGACTCGAAGAGGTTCGCGGACGTGATGTCGCCCTTGGTGCGCATCACCTCGATACCGCGCTTGAGGCGGTCGATCGCCTCGACCTCGACCTGGCGGTCGGCCTGGAACATCTCGGTGACCGTCTGGCCGACCCGTACGTGGAAGAGCCGCTGGTAGTTGGGCAGGCCGTCCAGCATGAGAATGCGTTCGGTGATCTTGTCCGCGTGCTTCATCTCGTCGATGGATTCTTCACGCGTGTACTTGGCGAGCTTGGTCCAGCCTTTGTTGTCCTGGATCCGGTAATGCAGCCAGTACTGGTTGATCGCCGTCAGCTCGCCGGTCAACTGCTCGTTCAGGAATTCGAGGACCTCGGGGTCGCCCTGCATCGCAGAGGCTCCTTCCACGCGGGGGAACTGGCAGGTTGCGCCGCATGATTCCACCGGCGGCGAAGATCGTCCAGTAAGTCTCCACTTACTAAGTAAGGGCATGCTTAGTTCTTAATGCCCTGTTTTGTGGTGGCCCCGGTCAGGGACATCACCCGGGGTCTGTCAGGATGGAGTCATGGGTCAGCCGGTGGGACACGAATCGGGAGAAGGGCGCGATCCGGCAGGAGCGACGCAGCCCGGGCTTCCGCCGGGACAGCGGGTGCAGCGCGGCTGGCCGGTCACCCACTACGGACCCGTCCCCAAGTTCCGGCCCGAGCGCTGGGAGTTCAGGGTCTTCGGCGCCACGGCGGACGGCGGCAAGCACTGCTGGACCCACGAGGAGTTCACGGCCCTGCCGTACACCACCGTCGTGGCCGATCTGCACTGCGTCACGAAGTTCAGCATGCTGGGCGCCGAGTGGGGCGGTGTCCCCGCGCGCACGATCCTCGACATCGCGCCGCCCGCGGACGACGTCACCCATGTGATGGTGTGGGCCGAGTACGGATTCAGCTCCAACCTCCGGCTGTCCGACTTCGCCTCCGAGCACGTCCTGTTCGCCACCCACAAGGACGGTGAGCTGCTCACCGCCGAGCACGGCTTCCCGCTGCGCCTGATCGTGCCCCACCTGTACGCCTGGAAGGGCCCCAAGTGGGTGCGCGGTGTGGAGTACATGACCGCCGACCGGCGCGGCTTCTGGGAGGAGCGCGGCTACCACAACATCGGCGACCCGTGGCGCGAGCAGCGCTACTCCTACCAGGAGGGGCCCGGGGACGGCCCGGACCTCTGAGCCCCGCGGCGCGCACGCCGGGGCGGGACGGCACGGCGGTCACCGGCCGGTGGGGGAGCCGGGCGGCTCCGAGGGGCGCACGTTCCGTGTATGGGGCGCTACCCTTTCAGTCTTGCCTGGTGGGCGCCGTCCCGTGCGGACAGGACCGCCGGGCTCGCGGTGTTCCGCTTGAGGTCGGTAGGGCTAACGCTGTCGGGGGACGATGTGGGGCTGTTCGGAGAGCGCCGTACCTTCATGTCAGGACTGGGGTCGGCTGACCGTGAAGCCTTGGCTGGCTTAGGCAGCCGGCACGACTACCCGGCTCACGAGACCCTCCTGTCGGAAGGGGAGCGCACCACGTTCGCCGTGGTCATCCTGGAGGGCTGGTCCGCCGTGTGGACGGCGACCGAACGCGGCGGACGGCTCATCCTGGGCCTGCGGCAGGCCGGAGAGGTCGTGGGCGACATGGCGGCCCTCGACGGGCGACCGCGCAGCGCCTCGGTCAGCGCCCTCGGGCCCCTGACCGGGCTGGTCGTCCCGGGAGAGCGGTTCCGCCGCTTCCTGGCCGCCCGCCCCCACGCCAACGCGCTGATCATGAGCCAGCTCACCGAGCGGCTGCGCAGTGCCGACCACGAGCGCCGCGCCCTGGCCTCCATGACCGTGCTCCAGCGGCTGTCCGAGCGGCTCGTCGAACTCGCGGACCGGACCGGCAGGGTGGAGCGCGAAGGCGTCACCATCCGGCTGCCCCTCGCCCAGCACGAACTGGCCGCCTCGGTCGGCTCCACCCGCGAGGCCGTGGCGAAGGCGCTGCGCCTACTCCGTGAGCAGGGCCTGGTGCGTACCGGCCCGGGCACCCTCGCCGTCGCCGACCTGGAACCCCTGCGCCTGCTCGCGGGCGGGGCGCAGCACGGCAGAGACACCTGACACACCGATTTTTCCCTGCTGTGTAAACGGCTACAGCGCGGTCCCGCCGGCACCGCCAGCATCAGGGTTACGGCCGTCGGGACGTCAGGGAGCACGAGGAGAGGCCGATGGAAGCGGAAGACGAGTACAACGTCATCATCAGCGTGGACGCCGAGGGGTCGGGCAGACTGACCGATCCCGAGAAGGACCGGATGCGCGCCAGACTCTACGAGGTCACGGGCCAGGCCTTCGAGAAGGCCGACATCCGCCCGCCACGCCTGTACCAGGAGGACCGCGGGGACGGCGTCCTCAGCTTCCTTCCGGCCGGAGTGCGCCGCAGGGTGGCGGGGGAGTGGCTGGAGTACCTCCATCAGAACCTGCGGGAGGTCAACCGCGACCTGCGCACCCCGCTGCGCCTGAGGGTGGGCATGCACATCGGCCCGGTCAGGGCCGACGCCCACGGCCGCTCCGGCCGCGCCGTCGACCTGGCCTGCCGGCTGTGCGACTGCGCCACGGCGAAGGCGGTCCTCGCGGCCGCTCCGGAGAAGTCCCCGCTGGTGGCGGTGGTCTCCGACCGGCTGTACGAGGATGCCGTCCTGCCGGGCGGCCGCTGGGTGGAACCGGACCACTACCGCAGCCACGAAGTGGAGCTGAAAGAGGGCGGCCGAACGGCCTGGTTCATGGTGCCCGGGCTGCCCCAGCCGCCGGAACCCGAGCCCGCCGACGAGACCGACGGCCCGGCAGGTGCCCCGCCCGGGCCCGAGGACACCCCGCGCGGACCGGGCGGCACGCCCGCGCCCCGGGGCCCCGCCGGGACGCCCGAGGGGGCGAAGGTCGTCCAGGACGTCCACCAGCACGGCAGCGGCCTGCTGTTCGCCGGCAACTTCGAGAACTTCAATAACGGTCACCCCGGGACCGGCAGGAGTGACCGGTGAGCGCGAACAACGCCGCACCCGCCGGTCCCGCACCGGGCGGGGCGCAGCCCGGACCGCACGGCAACGCCAAGCCGGGACCGGGAGCCCAGCGCGCCGACCAGGCGCCCCAGCCCGACCACGCGGCTGGAGCCGACCCGTCCCAGAACGACGTCATCGGCGGCGCCGACGCGCTCGCCGAGGAAGGCCTGCCGGGGACGTCCGCGGCCGCCTCCCGCGTCTACCGGGCGTCCTCCCACGGATCCGGCAACCTCTTCAGCGGCCACTTCGAGTCCATCACCCTGTTCAACAGGCCGGAGACCGCCAGCCAGCTGCTTGCCGGTCCGCTCCCCGCCGACGAACTGCGCACACTGCGCCGGGTGTTCCAGGAGCCGGCGGAGTACGGCGCGTGGAAGGCACGGCTGCGGTCCGACCGGCTCCTCGTGCTGTGCGGGCAGCCCGGCACCGGCCGGGCCTGCACCGCGCTGTCCCTGCTGGACGACGTCACCCGCGGCCACGTCTCCCGTCTCGGCCCCCGGTCCGACCTCGCCGCACTGGAAGAGAGCCAGATCGAACCGGGCCACGGGTACGCCCTGGAGCCCACCACCTCGGGTCTGCCGGACGAGACCGGCCTCGACCGGCTCTGCGAACTCCTCGGAAAGCAGCAGGCGTACGCGGTCCTGCTGGCCACCCCCGAACCGGGCGACGTCCTCTCCCGGCGCGGCCGCTACTACTGCCAGCACACCCCCGCGTCCGCCGCCGACGTCGTCGACGGACACCTCGCCACGGAACTCGAAGAGGACCCCGGCGACCTGTACGACCGGGCCCGCGCACTGGCGACCGACGCCGCGGTGCTCGAGGCCACCGGCCTGGACGAGTTGCTGCCCGCGGAGGCCAAGCGGTTCGCCGCCCTCCTGGCCCGGCGGGTGCGCGGGGACCTGACCCACGACGAACTCCTCGCACGATGCCGTCGGTTCGCCGAGGAACAGGCTGCCGACTGGTTCGTCGGCGGTGCGCTCGCCGAGAGTCCGCAGCGCTTGCGGGACGCGGCCTACCGTATCGCCGTCGCCGTGCTGGGCCACGCCTCCCTCAGCGCCGTCGCCGAGGCCGCCGAGGTCCTCGCCTGGGAACTGGCCGTCACGGCCGCCCCGGAGGCCAACCCCGGCCGCCCGCTCTTCAGCGACGGCGTCGACGCCCGGCTGGCCTCGGCCCGCGCGGTGGCGGACACCGGCGTGGAGCAGGTCGGGGACGAGGACGTGCCGGTGCGTACCGTGCGCTTCCGGGGCGAGGCGCTCGGCCCTGCCGTCCTCGGCCACCTGTGGCAGCACCGGCACAACGTGCGTGGCCCCGTCCTGCGCTGGCTGGCCGGACTGTGCGAGGACTCCCGCCCACAGGTGTGGGTCCGCGCCGCCATGGCCGCCGGTCTCCTGTGCGGGCTCGACTGCTCGCACACCGTCCAGGAACTCGTGCAGCCCATGGCCCAGGCGCCGCAGGCCCGCCGTCGTCTGTTCGCCGCGACCGTCCTCGACGTGGCCGTCACCACCCCGGAGGTCGGCACGGCCGTCCGTGCCCTGGTCCGGCACTGGGCGACCCAGGGCGACGAGCACCTGCGGTGGACCGCGGGCGCCGTGCTCGGTCGAGGGAGGGCCACGGCCACGGTCGGCGACACTCTGGACCTCCTGGGCCGGATCGGCGTCTGGGATGACGGCGCGCTCCGCGCGGCCGCGGGAGTCCAGGTCGCCCACCTCGCCGGAGCCCACTGCGATCCGCTCGTCCTCCGGCGGATCCGGGTCTGGCTGTCCGACGCGCGACGGCCCCATCAGGACCTCGGCCTGCAGAGCACGGTCTTCCTCGCCTCCGTCTCCGCGACCGACCTGTGGAACCAGCACCCGGACCTGGCCGAGCGCGGTGACTGGCCCCTCATGCTGGCCCTCGCCGACGCCCGTCCCGACCTGGCCAAGGAGCTGGCAGGGCTGCTGTGGACGGCGCTGCAGACCGGCCGGTCCTACGAAGCGGCCGTGGACACGGTGTCGGACTGGCTGCGCCGGAGCGCCGACCAGCCCTGGGCGTCGTGCCTGGAGGCGTTCCTGCCGCTGCTGGTCCACAGCCAGGACGACCGGGACCGGCTGCTCTCCCTCCTCAAGGAACTGTCCGAAGACCCCGACCAACCACTGAACGACACGCAGGTCCGCCGCTTCCACACGGCGGTCCAGGGAGCGGGTACACGATGACGCAGAACGGATGGGGCCAGCAGTGGCCCCAGCAACCGCAGAACTGGCAGGCGGAGTTCGCCCTGCCGCACGATCTGAGAGGGCCCTTCGTCAGGGAGTTCACCCCGCAGGGCGGCTACCGGCACCAGCACAGTCAGGTGGCCTCGGTGCTCTACTACCGCAACGGCGGGCACAGCGTGGTCACGGTCCGCGGCGCGGAGCACCACAACAAGCCGCTGATGGGCAAGCCCACCTCGGTGTGCTGGATCGCCCGCGGCCAGCACCAGGTCTCCTTCCAACTGGAACTGCCCACCTCCGGCGACCGGTCGCAGTTCAAGGCCGGCGCGGACGTCAACTGGGAGGTGCGGGACTTCCATCTGGCCGCCGAGAAGCGGGTGGTGGACGTGGAGCGCATGCTGCGCCCGCCGCTGGAGAGCCGGCTGCGCGGGATCAGCCGGCGCTACGGCCTGGACGAGGCGCAGCAGGTGGACGAGGCCATCCAGGACGAGCTGGCCAGCGGCCGGTGGAACGACTTCGGCGCCGACCTCGGTCTGGTCACCCAGGTGTTCATCCGCATCGACCTCGGCCAGGCCGCCGCCGATCACCACGCCCAGATGGTGGCGGTGGAGAAGAGCACCGAGGTCCAGCAGGCCATGGACACCGCCCAGAAGGCGCGGGTCATGGCGAACATGGAGGACGCGCAGAAGCTCATCAGCGCGGGCGAGGCGACTCAGTACGCGCATCTGCTCGCGCAGGATCCCAGTCGCGCCCAGGACATCCTGGCCGAGCTTCAGCGGCAGGCACGCGCCCAGCGGCAGGGCGCGCTCGACTACCTGACCAACTTGATCAACCTGGGCGTGGTCCAGCGCCACCAGATCGACGACCAGGTACGGGCGCTCATCGACTTCAGCCGCACGGCCTCCGCGAACGTGTTCCAGAACGGTGTGCCGCCGGCGCCGACCGCACTGCCGGCCCCGCCTCCGCCGCCGCATCCGCCACTGCCCCCGGCGGCCCTGTCCGACGCCCCGCCGATCCCTCCGCCCGCCGCCCCGACGGACACTCCCGACGAGACGGGCACCCCTCAGGACGACACCGGTGCCGGACGGCGCGCGTGACGGCGGCCCAGCCCGTGCCCCAGTCGGACACGGCCGACCACTACGTCGCCGAACGGCTGCTGGTGACCGTACGCGAGGACCTGGGCCGAGCGGACGTGAAGGCGTCCATCCTGCTCTCGGGCGCCGTGGCGGCACCGGCGCTGGTCCTCGGCCGGGGCGGGGCGCTCCCCGCCACCGGGGCCGCCCTGGGGTTCCTGGTGGCCGGCGGAGCGCTGTGGGCGGCCGGGACACTGCTGCTGCTCGCGGTGATCGCACCGCGCAGCGGCACCATCAGGACAGCACCCGGTCCGACGTTCTACGGCGACGCGCTCGGCGCCAGGGACGCGGAGGCGCTGCGTGCGGCGGTCACGCGGGCCGGACAGGACCGGGTGGGCTGGCTGCTGGTCCAGTTCCAGGACGTCAGCGCGATCCTGGCGGCGAAGTACCGTTGGCTGCGCTGCTCCATGGCGCTGCTCGGCGCGGGGCTGCTCCTGGCGGCCGTCGGGGCCACTGCGGGCTGACCGGCGGGGCCGTCTCCCGGGTCCGCCCGCGCCGCGTCAGCCGCTGCGCAGCTTCTTCAGCAGCTCCACGTCCGCCGCGTGCCCCTCCTTGCCGCCCGGCGTCTCGATGATCAGCGGCACGCCCTCGGTCGCGGGGTGCGTCATCAGGGCCCGGAACGGGTCCTCGCCGATGTGGCCCACGCCGATGTTCTCGTGCCGGTCCTTGTGCGCGCCCACCACGTCCTTGGAGTCGTTGGCGTGGATCAGCTTCAGCCGGCCCTCGCCGACCGTGTCCACCAGCAGGTCCAGCGTCTGGTGCATGCCGCTGGGGCCGGTCAGGTCGTGCCCGGCGGCGAAGACATGGCAGGTGTCCAGGCACACGCCCAGCATCGGATGGGCGTCCAGCGCCTCGAAGTACGGGCCGAAGTCCCCCGTCCGTGAGCACAGGGAGGCGCCCTGCCCGGCGGTCGACTCCAGCAGCAGATACGGATCGTCGTCGTGGGTCAGCTCGTCGAGCAGCGGCAGCAGGTGCTCCCGTACCTGCTTCAGTGCCACGGACCGCTCCCGGCCGCCGGTCGCGCTGCCGGTGTGCACGACCACACCCAGCGCCCCGATCTCCCGCCCGCGGCGCAGCGAGTGCCGCAGCGACTCCACGGACCGCTCCACGGTCGCCTCGGTGTGCGAGCCGAAGTTGATCAGGTAGGGGGCGTGGACGTAAGCCGGGATCGACTCGGCCTCGCACGCGGCGCGGAACGCTTCGTCCTGCTTCGGATTGCCGGCCGGAGTGGCCCAGCCGCGCGGGTTGGCGACGAAGACCTGGACGGTCTCCGCCTTCAGATCACGGGCGTAGGACAGGCCGACGGAGTGGAGCCCACCGGCCACGGGGACGTGGCCGCCCACGGGGTTGCGGGAGGGGCCGGACAGCTGATTGTTCACCCGTTCAGGGTGTCATGCGCCCGGCCCGGCCCTGCCCACGGGCTCCTGCCCGCCCCGTCACCGGATCCGGATGGTGATCGTCGAGCCCTTGGGCGCCGTCTCCCCGCCCTCCACGGACTGGCCCTTCACCGTGTCGCCGAACAGGCCGAGCAGTCCTCGGTCCTCCTTGACCTGGAACCCGGCGCCCTCCAGCTCCCGCTTGGCGTCGTCGACACTGTCGCCGACCACGTCCGGGACCTCGATCATCTCCGGGCCCTTGGACAGCGTCAGCGTCACCGTGTCGCCCTCGGCCGCCTGGTTGCCGGTGCCCGGGCTCTGCTTGGCGACCTGGCCCTTGTCGAACTCGGAGGAGGTGACCCGTTCGGTGGCGACCTTCACCTTGAGACCGGCGTCCTGCAGCTCGGCCTTGGCGTCGGCCAGGTCGTCACCGGTGACGTCGGGGATGTCGACGGGGCTGCCCTTGCTGACGACGAGCGCCACGGCCGTGCCCGCGCGCACCTTCGTGCCGTCCGCCGGCCGCGCGGAGATCACCGAGCCCTTGGGCACGTCCTCGCTGAACTCACGGGTGACCATGCCCGGCTCCAGCCCGTCCTCCTTCAGCAGAGACCGCGCCTTGTCCAGCCGCCGGCCCTCCAGGGCGGGCACTCGCACGTTCTCGGGGCCGTCGGAGATGGTGAGGGACACCGAGTCGTTGCCCCGGATGCGGGTCCCGGCCTTCGGGTCGCTGCTGATGACCGTGCCGCGCTCCACGGTGTCGCTGTAGGCGTGCTCGACCTTGCCGAGCTCCAGCCCCGCGTCCGCCAGCCGGTCCTCGGCCTGCGCCTGGGTCTTCGCCAGCAGCGGGGGGACCTCGGTGAACTGGCCCGAGTTGACGTACCAGATGCCGGCGCCGAGGCCGAGCGCGAGCAGGACGGCGACGACGATCGCCATCGGGCCGCGCCGGGGCCCCGAGCGGCGCCGGGACGGCGGGGGCGGCGGGGACGCGAAGCGGCTGGTGCGGTGGAGCGCGGCTGCGGAGCCCTCCTCCTCGTACTCGTTGACGGGCAGCGGGCGCGGCGTGGCCGGCGCGCGCGGGATCACGCCCGTACGGTCGTCGGCGTTGTCGTGGTCCGCCGCGAGCGCCTGCGGCGGCACCGCGTCCAGCTGCTCCACGGTCAGCCGGCCGCGCCCGTCACGGACCTGCGCGAGCAGCGCCACCGCGTCGTGCGGGCGGATGTCCGGGGTGCGGGCGGTCGCCGAGGCCACCATCTCGTCCAGCTCGTACGCCAGAGAGGGCACGGCGACCGAGGGCGGTGGGACGTCCTCGTGCAGATGCTTGTAGAGGATCACGGCCGGGGAGTCCCCGTCGTGCGGCTTGTCGCCGGTCAGCATCTCGTACAGCATCACGCCGCACGCGTACACGTCGACGCGGGGGTCGGCGGTGCCGTTCTCTATCTGCTCGGGGGCGAGGTACGAGACCGTGCCGAGCACGGTGCCGGTGGTGTTCGTCACCGTGTCCACGGCCCGGACGAGCCCGAAGTCGGCGACCTTGACCCGGCCGTCGTCCCCTATCAGGACGTTCTCGGGCTTCATGTCGCGGTGGACGAACCCGGCGCGGTGCGCGGCGCCCAGCGCGGCCAGCACCGGCTCCAGGATGTCCAGGGCGGCACGCGGCTGAAGGGCCCCGCGCTCGCGCAGCACGTCCCGCAGGGTGCAGCCCGCGACGTACTCCATGGCGAGGTAGACGTAACTGCCGTCGGTGCCCTGGTCGAAGACCTGTACCACGTTCGGGTGAGCCAGCCGGGCCACCGACTTCGCCTCGCGGATGAACCGCTCGACGAACGAGCCGTCGACCGCGAGCGAGGGGTGCATCACCTTGAGCGCGAGGACCCGGTCGAGCCGGGTGTCCACGGCCCGGTAGACCGTGGCCATCCCGCCGACCGCGATCCGCGCGTCGACGCGATACCGGCCGTCGAGCACCTGCCCGACCAAGGGGTCCTGAAGGGTCGTGTCCACGCAGGCGAGTGTACGAGCCACGACTGACACCCCGTCGCCCCGTCCGCATTCGGGCCAGGACTGAAGCGGACCTGTGACGTGCGTCCCATTCAACCCGCGGGCAGTCGTACCGACTCAGCTGCGGGCAGTCGTGCCGCTTGGGGCGGCGCCCGTCCCAAGCGGCACCCCGCTACGCCGGGCTGCGCACCCACCCGCCCCCAGCACCAACGCCTGGTCACTCGAAAGCAGGCCGCTCCGGATCAAGCACAGCCATGCCCTCGGCCGGCGAAGACGCCTCCGCGAAGTGCCGCCGAGGGATACGCCCGGCGCGATACGCCAACCGCCCCGCCTCCACCGCATGCCGCATCGCGTCAGCCATCAGCACCGGCTCCCGCGCCCGCGTCACCGCCGAGGCGAGCATCACACCCGCACACCCCAGCTCCATCGCCAACGCCGCATCCGACGCCGTACCGGCCCCCGCGTCCAGAATCACCGGCACGCGCGCGTGCTCGACGATCAGCTGGAAGTTGTGCGGATTGCGAATGCCCAGCCCGGAGCCGATCGGCGAGCCGAGCGGCATGATCGCCGCGCAGCCGACGTCCTCCAGCTTCCGCGCGAGCACGGGGTCGTCGTTGGTGTACGGCAGCACCGTGAACCCGTCGTCGACCAGCGTCTCGGCCGCCTCCAGCAGCTCGATCGGATCCGGCAGCAGGGTCCGCTCGTCGGCGATGACCTCCAGCTTGACCAGGTCGGTGCCGAGGGCCTCCCGCGCGAGGCGGGCGGTGAGGACGGCCTCGCTGGCGGTGAAGCAGCCCGCCGTGTTGGGCAGGACGCGAATGCCGAGCTTGTCCAGGACGGACAGCACCGAGCCGTGCACCGAGGCGTTCACCCGGCGCATCGCGACCGTCGTCAGCTCCGTCCCGGACGCGGCCAGCGACCGCTCCAGCACGTCGAGGCTGGGCGCCCCGCCCGTACCCATGATCAGGCGGGACGCGAAGGACGTACCACCGAGGACAAACGGATCGTCGGCCATGATCAGCCTCCTTGGACGGCGGTGAGGACTTCCACGCGGTCCCCCTCGGCCAGGGGTGTGGACGGCCACTGCGCGCGCGGGACGACGGTTTCGTTGAGGGCGGCGGCCACGCCGGACGGCGAGGTGGTGAGCGCCATCACGACGGTGTCGAGAGCGGTGCCGGGCCGGACGTCCCGGGGCTCCCCGTTGACGGAGATGTTCATGCGGGCTGCTCCGTGAGTGCGGTGGCGGTGCTGAATCGCTTCGGGGTGAAGGGGCGGGCCTCTTCGGGCAGTTCACCCGTCGCCAGGACGTGGGCCATGGCGTCGCCGGTGACCGGCGTGAGCAGGACGCCGTTGCGGTAGTGCCCGGTGGCCAGCAAAAGCCCTTCGAGACCGGTCGGGCCGAGCAGCGGCGCGTTGTCGGGGGAGCCGGGCCGCAGTCCGGCCCGGGTCTCGGTGAGCGGCAGCTCGGTGATGCCCGGGACCAGCTCGTGCGCGTCCCGCAGCAGCTCGTACACACCGCCCGCGGTCACGGTGGTGTCCCAGCCCAGCTCCTCGCTGGTCGCCCCGAGGACCAGCTCGCCGCTCTCGCGCGGCACCAGATAGACGTGGCTGCCGCGGACGACCGCGCGCACCGTCCGGCTCAGGAACGCACCGTGCCGCTGCGGCACGGTCAGCCGTACGACCTGCCCCTTCACCGGCCGCACGGGCGGCAGCACATCCTCGGGGACGCCCGCGAGCCGCCCGCTGAGGCTGCCCCCGGCCAGCACGACCTGCCTGGCGTCCAGCGGGGTGCCGTCCTCCGTGACGACGCCCGTGGCCCGGTCCCGTACGACGGTGAGCCGCCCGGCCCAGACCCGGTGGAAGACCACACCGGCCCGCTCGCACGCGGCGACCAGCGCCCCGGCCAGCCGCCGGGGGTCGATCTGGTGATCGCCGTCGACCCGCAGCCCGCCGCGCACGCCCGGCGCGAGCATCGGCTCCAGGCGACGGCACTCCCGCCCCGACAGCCACTGCGACTCCAGGCCCGACTGCTGCTGCAAGGCGTGCAGTTCGCGCAGATGGGCCCGGTCGTCGGCATCGAGGGCGACGGCGAGCGTGCCGCACCGGCGGTAGCCGAGGTCGTGGCCGGTCTGCTCGGCGAGCTCGGCCGCGAAGTCCGGATAGCGCCGGGCGGAGGCGAGGTTCAGCCCTAGCAGGGTCTGCTCGCCGTAGTGCAGTTCCGTGACGGCGGCCAGCATCCCGGCCGCGACCTGTGCGGCTCCGCCGCCCGGCTCGGGGTCCACCACGGCCGTGGCGAGCCCGCGCTGCGCGGCCCGCCACGCGGTGACCAGGCCGATGATTCCGCCCCCGATGACGAGGACGTCTGACGTTCGCGTACGCGACATGGGCGTCCAGCCCCTCCCTTCGCCGGCATGACCCGGATCAGGTTCGTACGGTCGGAGGCCGCCAGCCTCCCTCTCAGCCCGGTGCGTCCGGGCTCCCGCGAGTGCCTTACGTTGGCCACCCACCCTAGCCCGATGCCGTATGCCGCAGTAAGGGAGCCGCCGCCATGGCCCGATCCCTCGACGGTCTCGTCCTCGCCCCGGTAGCCGACCAGGCACCGGGCCAGGTGGGGACCCGCACCCGGTTCACGTACCACGAGAAGGACGGCGAGGTCTGGGCCGAGTACACGGGCGGCGACGTCGTGCGCGGACATCTCGTGGGTACCCGGGAGGGCGACAGGCTGGACTTCCGGTACGTACAACTCAAGGGGGACGGCACCACCTCCTCCGGGCACTGCGTGGCGACGGTCGTGGATCTGCCCGACGGGCGGGTCCGGCTGGAGGAGAGCTGGGAGTGGGAGTCCCGGGCGGGCAGCGGGACGAGCGTTGTGGAGCAGGTCACTGCGCATGAGCACTGACTGACGGAATGTCAGTTGACTATGGTGATCAGGTGAGCGAGCAGACGCAGGAACCAGGTTCGTCCGCGCCGCGGCGCGTGGTGGTGGCGGGTGCGGGCATGGCCGGTGTGCAGACCGCGGTCGCCCTGCGCGAGCAGGGCTTCACCGGCACCGTGATCTTGATCGGCGCCGAGCCCCACCAGCCGTACGACCGGCCCCCCTTGTCCAAGGCCGTCCTGCTCGGCAAGGCCGAGGGCTCCGCCTTCGACGTCGACTTCGAGGCCCTCGGCATCGAACTGCGGCTCGGCTGCGAGGTCCAGGGCCTGCGTCCCGGCGACCACGAGCTGGACACCGAGGACGGGCCCGTGCCGTACGACGTCCTGGTCGTCGCGACCGGTGCCGAGCCGATCCGGCTGCCCGGGGCGGAGGGCGTGCCGGGCGTGCACCTGCTGCGCACCCTGGACGACGCCGAGCGGCTGCGGCCGGTGCTGGCCCGCCGGCACGACATCGTGGTCGTCGGCGCGGGCTGGATCGGCGCGGAGTTCGCCACGGCCGCGCGCGAGGCGGGCTGCGCGGTGACCGTCGTGGAAGCCGCCGAACGGCCGCTCGCCGGGGCGCTGCCCGCCGAGGTCGCCGCGCCGATGGCCGGCTGGTACGCCGACGCGGGCGCCGTGCTGCGCACGCACGCGCGCGTGGAGCGTGTGGAACCCGGCGCGGTGGTTCTCGACGACGGCTCGCGGCTGCCCGCGGGCGCGGTCGTCGTCGGCATCGGCGCCCGTCCGGCCACGGCCTGGCTGTCCGGCTCCGGGATCGAGCTGGGCACGCACGGCGAGATCGTGGCCGACCAGCACCTGCGTTCGTCGGCGCCCGACGTGTACGCGGTCGGCGACTGCGCCTCCTTCCCCTCGGGCCGGTACGGCGAGCGCCTGCTGGTGCACCACTGGGACAACGCCCTCCAGGGGCCGCGCACGGTCGCCGTGAACATCGTCGGCCGGGCCTCGGGGGAGACCCCGGCGGTGTACGACCCCGTGCCGTACTTCTGGTCCGAGCAGTTCGGGCGGTTCGTGCAGTACGCCGGGCATCACGCGGCGGCCGACACCACCCTGTGGCGGGGCGACCCGGCCGGACCGGCATGGACGGTCTGCTGGCTCCGCGGCGACCGGCTGGTCGCGCTGCTGGCGGTGGGGCGCCCCCGGGACCTGGCGCAGGGGCGCCGCCTGATCGAGTCGGGCACGCCGATGAATCCGGTATTGCTGGCGGACCCGGCGAGGCCGTTGAAGGCGGCGACGGCGTAGCCGGACGGGAGCATGTGTCCGCCCAGGTGGGCGGGCCCGACTTCCGACTGTCAGTGGGGGATGGCAGGCTGGTTTCCGTGACCGAGATTGACGCAAAGATCGATGCTCTCGTCCCTGCCTGGCTCACCCTCCCCGACATCGCCGAACAGCTCGGCGTCGAGGTGACGCGCGTGCGGCAGCTGGTCAAGGAGGGCCAGCTCATCGCCGTACGCCGTGGTGAGAACCGCGCACTGCACGTCCCCGCGGCCTTCATCGACGGGGACAAGGTCGTCAAGGGCCTGGCCGGGACCCTGACGCTCCTGCGGGACGACGGCTTCACGGTCGAAGAGATGCTGGAGTGGCTCTTCACCCCCGACCCGAGCCTGCCCGGCACGCCGGCGCAGGCCCTCAGCGAGAATCGCGGCACGGAGGTGAAGCGCCGAGCCCAGGCGCTCGCGGTCTGACCCGACCTCGACCGAACAACCGTCCAGTGCCGTACGAGCGGGACCGGACCTGAACAACCGCCCGGTCTGTGGGCCGGGGCCTTGTGGGGTCCCGGCCACGGGTCCGTTTGTGCCCGGCCGGGGCGTGGGCGCCGCCTGAGGCGGACCGTGCGAAACCTCTGGCGGGGCCCGCACCGGAGTCACCGGAGCGGGCGTACCGGCGCCCTGGCGCGCATGCCTGTGCGAAGGGGTGCCGTACCTGCCCGTCCGCCACAGACGCGGGCGCCTTGGCGCCCCGCTCCGCGCCTTGACGCCACCGGCACGGGTGCGCCCGCATCCGTGCGCCACCATGGGAACCGCACCGCTACGCCGCCACAGGCGCGCACCACGCGTCCGTACGCCACCATCGGTGCACCTGCCCGGTAGGACACCATGGGCGCACCGCACCGGTACGACACCACGGGTGCACCCGCATTCCTGCGCCACCAAAGGCGCAGCCCGCACCCATACGCCACCGACAACCAGGGGGACCGACACGCATGGCCGACACCACCGCCACCACAACCCGTGCCCAGCTCGCCGACGCCCGGGTCTACCTCTGCACCGACGCGCGCAAGCGGCAGGGCGATCTCGTGGAGTTCCTGGACGCCGTGCTGGCGGGCGGGGTCGACATCGTGCAGTTGCGGGACAAGGGCATGGAGGCGGCCGAGGAGCTGGAGCATCTGGCCGTCTTCGCCGACGCCTGCGCCCGGCACGGCAAGCTGCTCGCGGTCAACGACCGCGCGGACGTCGCCCACGCCGCCGGCTCCGACGTACTGCACCTCGGCCAGGGCGACCTCCCGGTCCCCGCGGCCCGAGCGATCCTCGGCGACGACGTCCTGATCGGGCGCTCCACGCACGCCGAATCGGAGGCCGCCGCGGCCGCCGTCCAGGACGGCGTGGACTACTTCTGCACCGGCCCCTGCTGGCCCACGCCCACCAAGCCCGGCCGCCACGCCCCCGGCCTGGACCTCGTCCGGTACACCGCCGCCCTCGGCACCGACCGGCCCTGGTTCGCCATCGGCGGCATCGACCTCGGCAATCTCGACCAGGTCCTGGAGGCGGGAGCCCGGCGCGCCGTCGTCGTACGGGCGATCACCGAGGCCGACGACCCGGGCGCGGCGGCGGCCGAGTTCGCGAAGAGGCTGCGGGAGAAGTAGTACGCCGGGTGTCCAAGGGGTGGACAGCAAGTACACAAATCGGTCAAATATCCGCGCCCGGTTGGGCGACCGACCGCCCCTGACTAACCTGCCGGTATGGCCCTCGGCACCGCATCCATCAGGTCGGACCACGCACGCACGGTCCGCGACATGCTCGCGACCGGCAAAACGACGTACTCGTTCGAGTTCTACGCCCCGAAGACCCCGAAGGGCGAGCGGAACCTGTGGAACGCGCTGCGCCGGGTCGAGGCCGTGGCGCCCGACTTCGT
Organism: Streptomyces sp. NPDC050164; assembly: GCF_044459945.1. Taxonomy (NCBI): domain Bacteria; kingdom Bacillati; phylum Actinomycetota; class Actinomycetes; order Kitasatosporales; family Streptomycetaceae; genus Streptomyces; species Streptomyces sp. NPDC050164. The sequence continues at coordinate 122,540 of NZ_JBITJK010000022.1, read as the reverse complement.
CTCCGTGACCTACGGCGCGGGCGGTTCCACCCGCGCGGGCACGGTCAAGGCGACCGAGGCGATCGCCTCCGACACCACCCTCACGCCCATCGCGCACCTCACGGCGGTCGACCACTCGGTGGCCGACCTGCGCAACATCATCGGCCAGTACGCCGACGCCGGGATCCGCAACATGCTCGCCCTGCGCGGCGACCCGCCCGGCGACCCGATGGGCGAGTGGGTGCCGCACCCCCGCGGCCTCGCCTACGCCGCCGAGCTCGTCGAGCTGATCAAGGCGTCCGGCGACTTCTGCGTGGGCGTCGCCGCCTTCCCGGCGATGCACCCGCGCTCCATCGACTGGGACACCGACGTCCGCCACTTCGTCGACAAGTGCCGCGCGGGCGCGGACTACGCCATCACGCAGATGTTCTTCCACCCGGAGGACTACCTCCGGCTGCGCGACCGGGTCTCGGCCGCCGGCTGCGACACCCCGATCATCCCCGAGGTCATGCCGATCGGCAGCGTGCGGACGCTGGATCGGATCGGGTCACTCACCAACGCCGTGTTCCCGGCCGCCCTGAAAGAGCGGATCCTCACAGCAAAAGACGATCCGGCCGCTGTACGCTCCATTGGTATCGAATTCGCCACGGAGTTCTGTGCGCGGCTGCTCGCCGAGGGAGTGCCCGGCTTGCACTTCATCACGCTCAACAACTCCACGGCGACGCTGGAAATCTACGAGAACCTGGGCCTGCACCGCCGACCGCAGGCCTAGACCGTTCGCACCGGTATGCGACACACTGCGTAGCGGCGACTGGGAGAGGGGCGTACATGGGCTGGGCGGTCCTCTACATAGCGTTCGGCATCGTCGCGCTGTGGCTGCTGGGCGAGGTGCTGTTGCAGTACAAGGCGCGGCTGCGCTGGCGGCTGCTGGCCTTCGTCGGGTTCCTCGGTGTCGTGGTCGGTGTCCTGATCCCGTCCGTCGTCGTGATCGGACTGGGCGCGGCCGCCTTCGCGGTCGGGCAGACGTACGTCACCCTGTCGTTCCGCAGCGGCTTCTCGGCCGGCTGGGCGATGAACGCGCCGATGCTGGGCGGCAGCAAGCGCCGCCGCGGTGAGCGCGGCCGCCAGGAGCCGACCCTCGAGGTCTCCGGCCTGGAGACGGCCGACGGCGGCTACGGCGACGAGGGCGCCGACTACCGCCGCGAGGCCGATGTCTCCGCCTACGGCCAGGACGACGACTACGACCGCGACGACGTCTTCACCCCGTCGCGTCCCGTCCACCCGACGGCCGCCGAGACCACCGCCGTCTACGAGCCGCAGCCCGTGCCCGAGGACACCGGCTCCTACGGCGTGTACGGCGACACCGGGTACCCCCCGGGCCCGTCCCACGACCAGTACGCCGCCACGGCCCAGGGCACCGACCAGTCCTACGCCTACGACTACTCGGGCTACGCCCAGCAGCAGGGCTACGACGCCACGGACCAGCAGCAGTACGCCGCCTACTCCGACCCGTACATCGGCACGCCGACCTACGGCGGAGCCGCGTACGACACCAACACCGCCTACGGCGACCAGCAGTACTACGCCCAGCAGGGCTACGGCCAGGACCAGTACGCCGGCACCTACGGCGGCGAGACCCCGCCCGGCGGTGTGTGGGTCCCGCAGCAGCGCAACACCGACGAGTACGGCCAGGAGCTGCCGCCGGAGCAGCAGCCGTACCCGTACCAGGGCAACGAGCAGCAGCAGACGCACGGGAACGGCTTCGACGAGCAGTACCGTTTCTGAAGCCTGAACGCCGCCGGGGCGGCGAGCCTACTGGGAGCCCCGGAACTCCGGTCCCTCCACGATCAGTCCCGCCACCAGCGCGCCCGACATGCCGGCGTGCGGCAGTCCGCCACCGGGATGCGCCCAGCCGCCGACGGTGAACAGACCGGGCACGCGCGTGCTGTTGGACGGATGCAGCAGCCGTCCGCCGTCCGCCGCCAGGGCGGGCACCGGCACCGCACCGCCCTGAGCGCCGGTCGCCTCGGCGGTGTCGGCCGGGGTGCGCACCTCGTGCCAGAGGAGACGGTCGCGCAGATCGGGTATGGCGCGTTCGGCGACGGTGATCATGCTCTCGGCGAGGTCGGCGTAGGGCTCCTCGGGCCGCGCGGGCACCACCGTCGTGAGGGTGACCGCCTCGTGGTCCGCGTCCGGGACCAGCCCGGAGTCGTCGGGCCGCAGGACCGTGACCGTCGGGTGTGTGGTCCCCGCCGACTCGCCGAACAGGGCGTCCAACTCGGCCTCGCGGTCCGCCGCGTGCACCACCGTGCGGTGTGCCGTGCCCTCGGGGTGGGCGCCGCGCAGGGCGAGCAGCACCGTGAGCCGGCTCGCCGTCGGGGGCTGCGGCGGCACCTCGCCGTCACCGCGCACCACGGCCTGTGCCGACAGCCGGCCCAGCGTGCCGGGCGCGACACCGGCGACCACGAAGTCCGCCTCCGCGACCGTGCCGTCGGCGAGTTCCACCCCCGACGCCCGGCCGTCCTTCTCCAGCACGCCGGTCACGTCGGCACCGAAACGGAACTCGACCTTTCGGGCCACACACCGCTCGTACACCGCGCGGGCCAGCTCGCGCAGGCCGCCGCGCATGTACCAGGTGCCGAAGGCGTGCTCCATGTACGGCAGTACGGCCGCGCTCGCCGGGGTGGTCCGGGGGTCCAGGCCGTGCGCCAGGGCGTGGCTCTCCAGGAGGGCGGTGAGCCGGGCGTCCCGCAGCTCCCAGGCGCCGACCTCGGCGAGCGTGCCGGCCCGGCGGGTGCGCAGCAGCCGCTTGTGGGGCACCGCCGGGTAGGGCTCGCGCTCGGCCAGCACCTGCCAGTTCGGCCACAGCGGCTCCTCCAGGAGGGGCCGGCGGGTCCGGTCCCAGGCCTCGCGGGCCCGCACCAGGAAGTCGCCCCACCGCTGCCCGGCCCCGGAGCCGAGCGCCTCGTCCAGAGCCGCCACGACGCCCGCGCGCGAGGCGTTCGGCAGCGACACCCGGGTGCCGTCCGCGAACACGTGCCGGGACGACGGGTCGACCTGGACCAGGTCGACGCAACGCTCCAGCGGCTCCTTGCCGGTCTTGACGAACAGGTCGCGGTAGACGGCGGGCAGCGGGAGCAGGCCGGGGCCGGTGTCGAAGGCGAACCCGTCGCGCTCGAAGCGGCGCAGCGCTCCGCCGTACGTGCCCGTCCGCTCGTACACCACCACCCGGTGGCCCGCGACGGCCAGCCGGGCGGCCGCCGCCAGCGCGCCCATCCCGGCGCCGATCACCGCAATCCGTGCCATGCCAGGGACTTTATCGGCCCCCACTGACAGCCCCCGCCGACAGCCTCCGAGTACGGACGCGGAGGCGAGCGTGACCAGCCGGCCACGGCGTGTTCTGGGGCCGCGTGCGCAGGGCTGAGTACCCGTACCTAGTCACCGAGTTGAGTACGCGCGCGGATGGGGATCCACCTGCGAGAACGAGAGAGTGGAGGCACGGAGAGGGGCACGGCTCCGGTACCGGCGACACGGGGCGCCGGAACTGGGCCGGGCCCGCGATCCGCTCCTTCCGCCGACGGTGTCGGCGGGAGCGAGGCACGGGGGAGAACCGGGGGACGACCGAACGGGGGTCCTGCGGGGGACACACGGGGGAGCAGGAAAACGGGGGAGCAAGGAAGGCGCCGGTTCGAGGTGGCCCGCCGGGGGACGCGGCCACAGCGGACCGGCGCTTTCACATCTGCGCCGGGGTGCCTTCACCGGCAGCCGCTCACCCGTCCCTGGAGCAGCCGGGACAGGGCCGCGTGGACGTCGTCCAGAGAGCGCTCTGGCTGGAAGGACTTCCAGTCCAGCGCGGCCACCAGGACCATGCCGACCAGCGCGGCCGCCGTCAGCGGGACGTCGATCTCGTCGCTGAACTCGCCGCCCGCCACGCCCTCGCGAAGCACGTCCTCCACGACCGCGACGGCCTGCTGCCGGACCACCATCAGCGTGGACTGCCAGGCGCGGTTCGTGCGCCACAGCTCGGCCACGTACAACTGCGTGAAGGCCGGGTAGCGGTCGATGAAGACCAGCCCCGCACGGATCATCGCGTCCAGGGCGTCGACCTTGGTGCCGCCCTCCCGGGCGGTCCGCTCGGCCGCTTCCCGCAGGGAGGCGGTGAGGAGGCCGACTCCGTGCCGCAGCAGTTCCTCGAAGAGGACGGACTTGCTCGCGAAGTTGTAGTAGACCGTGCCCTTCGCGACTCCGGCACGCTCGGCGATCTCGTCCACGGTCGTCGCGGAGAACCCCTGCTCGGCGATGAGCGTGACGGCCGCCTCGTAGAGCTTCTGCCGGGTGGCCTCGCGGCGCGTGCTGCCGCCCGACGCGGCACTGCTGCTTTCCATGGCCCTGATTGTCACAGGAACCTCTCCGGGGGATGTCACCGAAGGGCCCACAGGGGGTGTCACCGAAGGACTCACAGGCTCAGCTCCGGGTGCAGCCGGTCCAGCGTCCACACCTGGCGGCGGCGGGCCGCCACGGCGGTCAGCGCGAGGGCGCCGGCGGTGAACGCCGTCAGCACCACGCACGCGTGCCACACCGGTTCCAGACCACCACCCGTGATGAGCCTGCGCAGAGCCTCGACGACGTAGCTCATCGGCAGGAAGGGGTGGATCGCGTTGAAGAAGCCGGGGCTGGTCTGCACGGGGTACGTGCCGCCCGCCGAGGTCAGCTGGAGCATCAGCAGGGCGAGGACGAGGATCCGGCCCGCCGCCCCGAAGCGCGCGTTCAGCCACTGCACGATCGCCGCGAAGCACGCCGTCACCAGGAACAGGAAGCCCACCGTCCCGGCCGCCCGCGCCATCTGCAGGCCGACCGCCCAGTGCAGCACCGACATCAGGGCCACCGTCTGGAGGACCCCGATCGCCACCACCGGCAGCCAGCCGGCCAGCGCGATCCGCCATGCCGAGGCGCCCGCGGCGAGCGCGCGCCGGTTCATCGGCGCGATCAGCATGTAGGCCACCATCGCGCCCACCCACAGCGACAGCGGGATGAAGTACGGGGCGAACCCGGTGCCGTAGTTGGGCGCCTTGTGCAGGTCCTGGGAGGCGAGCCGCACGGGGTCGGCCATGACCTCGGTGCGCTGGTCGCGGTCCCGCTTGTCGTAGTCGGGGATCCGCTCCGCCCCGTCGTGCAGCCCGCCGGCGAGTTTGCCGGAGCCGTCGACGAGCTTGAACATGCCGCCGCTGAGGTCGTCCGCGCCGGTCTTCAGATCGCCGACGCCCTTGTCCAGGCCGACGGCACCGGTCTTGGCCGTGCCGAGCCCCTTGTGCAGCTTCTTCGCACCGGCGGCGACATCGGCTGCCCCCTCGTTCAGCTTGTTGATCTTCTTGACGGCGTCGTCGAGGTCCTCGGAGAGGTGCGGCGCGCGGTCGGCGAGGGCCCGGGACTGTTTCTGGAGGGTGGCGAGGTTCTTGTCGAGCTGCGTCAGGTCGCCGTTCTGGTCCGCGATCAGCGTGTTGACGTCGTCGGCGATGACGGCGACGTCGGCGGCCGCGTCCTTGGCCTTCTTCAGGTCGGCGCAGGCGGCGTCGGGCAGGACGGGGTCGTCGCAACGCCTGGCGTAGACGCCGTTCAGCGTCTCCGAGGCCGTACGGGCGCCCTTGGCGGCGGTCGGGGCCGTCTTCGCCAGGGTGTCCAGGTACTTGCGGATCACGCCGGAGGAGTCGGCGACGAGCCGGGCCGTGTCGCCGATGGTCTTCTCGTTGCCCTTGAGGAAGGGGCCCACCTTGTCGGCGGTCGTGTTGACCTTGTCAGCGAGCTTCCGTGTGCCTTCCGCGACCCGCTTCGAGCCGTCCGCCAGGTCGCCCGCGCCCGTGTGGAGCCTCTTCAGGCCCGTGGACAGCTTGCCGCTGCCGTCCTTGGCGTCTTTCAGGCCGTCGGCGAGGTCCTTGGAGCCCTTCTCGGCCTTCCCGATGCCGCCCTTGAGGTCGTCGGCCCCCTTCGCCGCCTTCACGGTCTTGCCGTGGATGTCGGAGAACGAGACGAAGATCCTGTCCAGGAAGGACCGCGACGTCTTCGTGGACGCGGCCTGCCGCACCTCGCCGAACACCGTCCGGGAGATCTGCCCGACGATGTAGTTGTTCGCGTCGTTCGTGCGCACCTGGAGGGCGCCGGTCTCCGGGGAGTTCCCGGAACTGGAGGCGATCCGCTCGCTGAAGTCGGCGGGCATGGTGAGCGACAGGTAGTAGGTGCCGTCCTCGACGCCCCTGCGGGCCTCGTCCGCGCTCACCTCCTGCCAGTCGAAGGTCTTGCTGTCGTGCAGGCCCTTCGTGATGTCGTCACCCGCCGTGATCTTCGTCCCGTCGGCGGTCGCCCCCTTGTCGTCGTTCACGAGCGCCACGGGGATACGGTCCAGACGGCCGTACGGGTCCCAGAACGACCACAGGTACAGCGCGCCGTACAGCAACGGCAGCACCAGCAGCGCGACCAGCGCGGCGCGCGGCAGCTTGCCCCGGCCGAAGCGGCGGAGCTCAAGCGCGGCCAGTCTCGGCGAGCGCATCGGCCTTCTCCTCTCCCTGGTCGGCCCTGCCGTCCTCGGCTGCCTGGTGATCGTCGCTGTCGTGCCGGTTCTCCTGGGTGGACACCCGGACGGCGCCCTCGGGGGCCTCACTGCACACCGCCACGACCGTCGTCCCGGCGTCGGCGAGGGACCTGAGCAGGGACCAGACCTCGTCCCGCTCGCCGTCCGAGAGCTTGAGGTCGGTGTCGTCGACCCCGAGCAGCAGCGGCCGGCCGACGAGCGCGAGGGCGATGGACAGCCGCAGTGCCTCCTCACGCTCCAGGTCGCGCACGGCGGTACGGGGGCCCTTGGGCAGCGCCTCCAGGTCGAGACCGGCGGCGGCCAGTGCCGCGTCGACGCGCCGCCCGGCCTTTGCCGTCCGCTCGCCGCGGGGCCGCAGCAGGCCGCGCAGGGAATCGCCGAACCGCCGCTGGAGCAGCGCCCGTTCCCGCAGGTGCTCGCCGACGGTCAGGGCCGGGTCGAGGTCGGTGACCCCGGGCACATGGGCCAGGGCACTGACGCGGCGCACCGCCGACAACTGCTTGGGGAGCCGGGCCTCGCCGACGGTGGCGGTGCCCTCCGCGATCTTCATCCGCCCCGTCAGCGCGAGCAGCAGGCACGTACGGCCGGACCCGGAGGGGCCCTCGACCGCGACGAGCGATCCCGGCTCGGCGTCGACGGAGATCCCGCGGAACGCCCACCCGCGCGGTCCCTTGACCCCAAGGCCCTCGGCGGCGATCCGCGCCCCTCCCACTCGTTCCCCCACGAGTCTCCTTCGATTGAGAACTGAAGTTTTTGAACTGACTGGTCAGTGCAAAAACTACTCCGAACCTACGATCGAAGCAAAAGCCCAGGTCAGAACGGATTGTCAGTGCCATACCTCACGATGGGTCACATACGGCACTCCTAGCCGGACGTGCCGTCACACAGACGACAGGAGGTTCGTCATGGCCAGCTACCACGCAGCAGCCGCCCGTCGGCGCCGCGCCACCGGCCCTGCCCCCTCACTGACCGGCCCGGCGAGCGACGTGCACCCCGTGCTGCGCCGGGCCACGGCCCCGCCCGCGGCCCTCGACCTGCTCGCCCAGGCCCGCGCCGGCCTCGACGAGGCCGCCGTCCTGGAAACACCGAACGAGCGCTACGCGACGGCCCATCTCGCCGCCCTGCGCACCGCCGCCGCCGTGCTCGCCGCCCGTGGGCGGCCGGAGACCTCGCCCCGGGCCCGGGCCAAGATCAGGAGCGCCTGGGAAGTGCTCCCCGAGATCGCGCCCGAACTGTCCGAGTGGAGCGCGCTGTTCGCCTCCGGTGCCCGGCGCCGCGCCCGGGCCGAGGCGGGCATCCAGGACGCGGCCAGCAGCCGGGACGCCGACGACCTGATACGGGACGTGGCTATGTTCCTGCGCCTCGTCGAGCGCATGCTGGTCCTCCAGCCGGTCCTCCCGCAGCCCCGCCCGGACCAGGACCAGCCGGAGGGACCGGGGGAGGAGCGGGACATGCCGGACGCGGGCTGAGCGGGCACCGGCGGCGCGTGTCCGCCCGGCCGTGCCGACGCGTGTTCGGATGAGGGGACCGGGCAATCCCGGCTGCTCTCCCGGAGGCAATAGGGTGGGGGACGCCTGAAGTCTTCCCTCCCCGTCGCCGGGGCCGGGGAAGGCACCCCGTTCGCTCCGCCGTGCAAGAGGCGGTGCCGCGCCGAGGAGTCAACTGCCGTGTCGGACCCGATGCGCCCCCGCGCCTCACTCCGTACCGCCGTGGTCTGGGAGGTCCTCAAGGACGCCCTGGACCGCCGGGTCAAGGCCACGGGTCGGGAGTCGCTGGACGTCCTCGACACCGGGGGCGGCAGCGGCAAGTTCGCGGTGCCCGTCGCCCGTCTCGGCCACCGGGTCACCGTCGTCGACCCCAGCCCCAACGCGCTGTTCGCCCTGGAGCGCCGCGCCGCCGAGGCAGGAGTCGCCGACCGGGTGGAGGGCGTGCAGGGCGACGCCCACGGCCTCTTCGACGTGGCCGAGCGCGGTGGCTACGACGTGGTGCTGTGCCACGGCGTCCTGGAGTACGTGGACGACCCGGCCGAGGGCGTCCGCAACGCGGTGGCCGCCCTGCGCTCGGAGGGCGTGCTCAGCCTGCTCGCCGCCGGTCTCGGCGGTGCCGTGCTGGCCCGCGCCCTCGCCGGTCACTTCAAGGAGGCCCGGCAGGCGCTCGACGACCCGAACGGGCGATGGGGCATGGGTGACCCCGTCCCGCGCCGCTTCACCGCCGACCAGCTCACGGGACTGGTCGAGGGCGCGGGCCTGCGTGTCGGCGCCGTGCACGGCGTGCGGGTCTTCGCCGACCTCGTGCCCGGCGTCCTCGTCGACACCGAGCCCGGCGCCCTGGAGGAGCTGCTGAAGCTGGAGGAGGCCGCCGCCGAGCTTCCCGCCTTCCACTCGGTGGCCACACAGCTTCACGTGCTGGGTGAGACCCTTGGGACCGGTGAGGCAATCGAGACCGATGGGTCGATCGAGGCCTGAGCCGCTTCCTGAGGTACCGCCGCTGATCAGCGCCTGGGCTGTGCATGGAGTACGCCACAGGCCCCCCGAACGGGGGCTTGGCGCCGTATGATCGAGGGAGACCGTTCCGGCATGACGGGTCGGCCGCCGGGGAATGTAGGCCTCAGCGAGCCGGGACGTCCATGGCGGGTTCCGGTTGGCCAATTGGCGCAGAGGGGCGGGTTTCACGGGGGCGATTCCCTGCCTATCCTGAAGAGACCCCCCGGGTCGCCCCGGCGACTGCACGATGAGGAGGACTCCGTGCCGCTCTCGGAGCACGAGCAGCGCATGCTCGAGCAGATGGAGCGAGCGCTGTACGCCGAAGATCCCAAGTTCGCGACGGCGCTCGAGGGAAGCGGGCTGCGTACGTACACCCGGCGACGGGTCTACCAGGCGGTCGCGGGCTTCCTCGTAGGTATTGCGCTCCTCATGGCCGGTATGGTCGCCAAACAGGTCTGGCTCAGCGTCGTGGGCTTCCTCGTCATGTTGGGCTGTGCGGTGCTCGCCGTGACCGGCTGGCGCAAGGCCCCCAAGCCGGGTGAACAGGCGGCCGGGGCCGGCGGACAGCCGGCCGCCCGCCGTCAGGGCCGGCAGCGGCGCTCCATGATGGACCGCATCGAGCAGCGCTGGCAGAAGCGCCGCGACGAGCAGGGCGGCCAATAGCCCGGAGCGCGGCTCTCCAGGACACGTGAAGACATGAATCAGGGGGTGACCACCCAGTGGGTGGTCACCCCCTGACGCATGCGTACCAGGCGCGACTGGCTCCTCGCCCAGCCCGGCGCCGTACCCGCCCGGGGCATCGCCGACCGACTCCAGGCAGACACAGCGCGGCCGGCCGGGGGCACAACCCCGGCCGGCCCGAGTCGCCCGCTCCCGTCAGCCCTGCTGCCCCGATGTCTTCCGCCACGTCGGCCGCAGCGCCAGGGCACGTTCCCGCACGCCCGACCACCAGGCCGACGCCGCCCACACCACGCGCACGGTGGAGCGTGGGACCAGGACCGCACGGAGCCTGGTCCCGCGGCCGACCTGGGCGCTCAGGCCCGCTGCCGCACGGCGGACGTCCTCCGTGAGGCCCGCCGTCGGGCGGGGTTGCGGTGCGTACAGGACCTGCTCCACCGCGTTCGCCACCCGGTGCACCGAGGCCGCGGCCGTCGCGTCGAGGGAGCCCAGCCGGACGATGCGAGCGGCCGCCTTGCGCGGCGTCTGTGACTCATCCGGCGCGATGCCGAAGTCCCAGGCCGTGTCGGTCAGCTCCTGCCAGACGGCCAGCGTGTGCGGCGCCGCGTCCGCATCACTGCGGCCGTGCGCCCCCAGCCGTACCGCGCGGGTCCGCAGGCGCCACAGCATCGGTGCCAGCGGGAGCGCCAGGACGGCGAGCCCGGCCAGGACCCAGGCCAGGATCACGTACCACTTCGGGCCGTCGTCGCCGGTGGGCAGCACCGCCTGCGGGGACTCGCTCGCGCACCCCCCGTCCAGCTTCTTCTGCTCCGGCGTGCAGCTGTCGCTCGCCGAGGGCGTCGGGGACGGCGCGACGGACGTCGTCTGGGACGGGCGCGCCACGTCCGGCACCGAGCTGCCGGGGCTCTCCGGCAGGGTGTACGGCGGCAACGAGCCACGGTTGGGAGTCGGCTCGAAGCGGGTCCAGCCCACGCCCTCGAAGTACAGCTCGGGCCAGGCGTGCGCGTCCCGCAGTCCCACCGACACCGAGCCGTCCGCCTGCGGGGAACCGGGCGCGAAGCCCACCGCCACCCGGGCCGGTATGCCCAGGGAGCGGGCCATCGCCGCCATCGCGAAGGAGAAGTGCACGCAGAAGCCCTGCTTGTCCTTCAGGAAGCGGACGATCCCCTCCGAGCCGCTGCCGACCTGCACCTGGGTGTCGTACTCGAAGCCGCCGGTCACGGCGAACCAGTCCTGGAGCTTGACCGCCTGGTCGTAGGGGTCGGCGGCGCCCGCCGTGACCTGGCGGGCGGTGCGGGCCACCACCGACGGCAGCGAGTCGGGCAGCTTGGTGAAGTCGCGCACGATGGCCGCCGGCGGGGGCGCCGCCGAGGCCAGTTGTTCCGCCGTCGGCTGCACGTCCAGGCTCTTGACCTGGTACGTCAGCCCTTGTGTGTTCTGGCCGTGGTCGCCGACCAGGGTCATGCCCAGGGGCTCGTAGCGCCAGTTGCCCCGGATGGTGACGCCGCTCGGCGGGTACGGCATGGGCAGCCAGTTCTGGGCGTACCAGCGGGCCGCCGTGATCGTGGTGTCGACCTCCGTGCGTTTGACGTCGGGGCCGAGGCCGATCGGGGTCGGGAACGTGCCGTCGGGCACGGCGGTGATGGACCGCCTGGACGGCTTCCAGGTGGTGCCGTCGAAGTCGTCCAGGGACACGATCCGCAGGTAGAGGTCCGAGACGTCGGCCATCTTGGTCTTCACGGAGAGGACCTGCCGGTCCTCGTCCACGTTCAGGTTGTCGCGCAGCGACACCAGCGGGTTCACGGCGGAGATCGTGCCGCCGCCGCCCGTGCCGCCGCCCGCGCCCGTGCCCACGGAGTCCAGCAGGCCGCCGTTCATCGCGGGCAGGCCGAGCGGCACCACCAGGGCGATGCCCAGCGCGACCACGCCGATGCGCCGGCCGGTGCGGACCGGGGCGGCCGCGCCGCTCGGTTCCCCTCCGGCCGTGCGCGGGGCACCGCCGAACACCCGGCCCCACTGGGAGAGCCGGTCCCGCCCCTCGGCCAGGAGCAGCATCAGATAGCCGGCCGCCGCGACCAGGAACCACAGCCAGTCCGTGCCCCCGTCGGACAGCCCCGCGGCCACCGAGTACAGCGCGAGCAGCGGCAGCCCGGCCGGTGCGGCGCTGCGGAAGGTCACCGCGAGGGTGTCCACCAGCAGCCCGATGATCAGGACGCCGCCGATGAGCATCAGCCGGATGCCGTCGGACTCCAGGGGGGCCGGGATCGCGTACCGCGCGATGTCGTCCCCGCCCTGCCGGAGCAGGAGCGCGAAGCGGTCGAGGGCGTCCGGCCCGGGCACCAGCCCGGCGAGGGCCTGCTCACGGGCGAACACGAACGTCAGCAGCAGCACCGTGACCACGGCCTGGGCCGCCACCGTCAGCGGGCGCGCCAGCGGCACCCTGCGGGCCGCGGCACCCGCGCCCGCCTGCACGGCCAGCAGGAAGGCCGCCTGCACGATCCAGGTCGCCGGTTTGACGAGGGGCAGCAGGGCGCACGCGGCCATCAGCGTGGCCGCCCACGCGCCCAGCGTCAGTCGTACCCGCCCGCTCATCACGGTCCCTCCCCGCTGCCCGCGGCGGCCATCCCCCTGCGCTCCCGGTCCGCCTGCCGCCACAGCTCGTCCACGGAGGCACCCTGCGGCACCCCGAGGGCCGTCCAGCCCGCCTCGCGCAGCATGCGCAGCCGCTCCCCGCTCCCGTCCAACGGACCGGGCACGTCGCTCGGTTCCCGCACCCAGGTGTCGCTGTCCAGCACGAAGGCGACCGCGCCTGAGCTGCGCTGCCGCATCCTGGACGCCACGGCCGCCTGCTCCTCGTCCAGGTCGCCGAGGAAGGCCACCAGCAGCCCCTCGCTCCCGCCGCGCAGCACGTCGTAGGCCCGGGACAGACCCGCGCCGTCGGAGTGGTCGATCACCGCGAGGGTGTCCATCATCAGCCCGGCCGCGTCCGCCGAACCCTGGCTCGCGCCCGCGAAGCCGTCTGAGCCCTCGCCGGGCACGGCGTTGCCGGTGTCCGTCAACAGCCGTACCGAGAAGCCCCGTTCGAGCATGTGCACCAGCACGGACGCGGCGCCCGCCACGGCCCACTCGAAGGCCGAGTCCGGGCCCGCGCCCTGGTAGGCGATGCCCCGGGTGTCGAGCAGCACCGTGCAGCGGGCGCGCTGCGGCTGCTCCTCACGGCGCACCATCAGCTCGCCGTAGCGGGCGGTGGAGCGCCAGTGCACCCGGCGCAGGTCGTCGCCGTAGCGGTACCCGCGCGGGATCACGTCGTCCTCGCCGGCCAGCGCGAGCGAACGCTGCCGCCCGTCGCCGTACCCCTTCGCCTCGCCGCTGAACCGCACCGGCGCCAGCGGCTCCACGCGCGGGATCACCGTCAGGTTGTCGTACGTGGAGAAGGACCGGGTCAGCTCGCACATGCCGAACGGGTCGGTCAGGCGCAGCTGGAGCGGGCCCAGCGGGTAGCGGCCGCGCAGGTCGGAGCGCACCCGGTAGGACACCTCGCGGCGGGCACCCGCCTCCATCCGGTCGAGCACGAAACGGGGCCGGGGACCGAGCACGTACGGCACCCGGTCCTGGAGCATCAGCAGGCCCGTGGGCAGCCGCGAGACGTTGTCCATCCGCAGATGGACCCGGGCCTCACCGCCGGCCGGCACGCGCGCGGGGGAGAGGCGGCGGCTGCCCGCGACCCGGTAGCGCGTGCGGTACAGCACCGTCGCGCACACCAGCGGCAGCACCGCCAGCAGCAGACCCACGCGCAACAGGTCGCTCTGCCCGAGCACATACGAACAGACGGCGGCCGCGACGCCGGCGGCCAGGAAGGAGCGTCCGCGGGTGGTCAGACCGGCCAGGGCGGTGCGGATGCCGCCCTTCTCCCCCCGGTCGGCCTCCGACTGCCCCGTCCCCGCGGTGGTCATCACAGCCTCCGCGGCGGGTGCGAGGGATACGCGGGCGCCGCACGGCCCACAGCACCGAGGCCGCTCTGCTGCTGCGGCGCCGACGGCACCGGGGTGCGCTGGAGGATCTCCTCGACGACCTGCTCGGCGGTGCGGCGGTTGAGCTGGGCCTGGGCGGTGGGCAGCAGACGGTGGGCCAGGACGGCGACGGCGAGTGCCTGCACGTCGTCCGGCAGCGCGTACTCCCGGCCGCTCAGGGCCGCGGACGCCTTCGCCGCGCGCAGCAGGTGCAGCGTCGCGCGCGGGGAGGCGCCCAGTCTCAGATCGGGGTGCGTGCGCGTGGCGCCGACCAGGTCGACCGCGTAGCGCCGGACCGGCTCGGCGACGTGGACGCCGCGCACCGCCTCGATCAGCTTGAGGATCTCGTGCGCGTGGGCCACGGGCTGGAGGTCCTCAAGCGGCGAGACGCCGCCGTGCACGTCCAGCATCTGAAGCTCGGCCTCGGCGCTCGGGTAACCGACCGAGACCCGGGCCATGAAGCGGTCGCGCTGGGCCTCCGGCAGCGGGTAGGTGCCCTCCATCTCGACCGGGTTCTGCGTCGCCACCACCATGAAGGGGCTGGGCAGTTCGTAGGTCTTGCCGTCGATGGTGACCTGGCGCTCCTCCATGGACTCCAGGAGCGCGGACTGCGTCTTGGGCGAGGCGCGGTTGATCTCGTCGCCGATCACGACCTGCGCGAAGATCGCGCCCGGCTTGAACTCGAAGTCGCGGCGCTGCTGGTCCCAGATGGACACACCGGTGATGTCCGAGGGCAGCAGGTCGGGCGTGAACTGGATGCGCCGCACCGAGCAGTCGATGGACCGCGCCAGTGCCTTGGCGAGCATCGTCTTGCCGACGCCCGGGACGTCCTCGATCAGCAGGTGTCCCTCGGCGAGCAGCACGGTCAGCGAGAGCCGTACGACCTCGGGCTTGCCCTCGATCACGCCTTCCACCGACTCCCGCACGCGCTCCACCACGGCGGTCAGATCAGTGAGGCTCGCTCGATCGTCATAGGTCGTCACCCGGCCCTCCTCGGCCTTTCCCTTGCTCCCAGGGAGCACGGGATACCCCATTTTCCCGGGCCGACGCCCCAAGACGCGGGCCGGCCCACCCCGAACCACGGACACCACGCGTGAAAGGTTCCGCGTGACGCCACTCCCGCATTCTTGCTGCCGTTACCGATTCGTGTCACTCGACTGTGGACAACTGGCCGCGATATGTCGGTCTTACGGCCATTCGAACGCGTGACTGACAGGCTTTCGACAGCTGCAGCAGGTTGTGTCCGGGGCGGGCCGCCTGGTCAGGAGGCGGGGGCGATCTCCCGCAGCCGGCCGGTCTTCACGTCGAAGACGAAGCCCCGCACGTCGTCGGTGTGCGGCAGGAACGGTGAGGTGCGCACGCGCTGCATCGACTGCCGTACGTCCTGGTCGACGTCCCGGAAGGACTCCACCGCCCATGCCGGGCGCTGGCCGACCTCGGCCTCCAGCTCGGTGCGGAAGTCCTCGGTGAGGCTCTCCAGACCACAGCCGGTGTGGTGGATGAGGACGACGCTGCGGGTCCCCAGCTTGCGCTGGCTGATGGTGAGGGAGCGGATCACGTCGTCGGTGACGACGCCGCCCGCGTTGCGGATCGTGTGGCAGTCACCGAGTTCGAGACCGAGTGCCGCGTGCAGGTCGAGGCGGGCGTCCATGCAGGCCACGACGGCGACGTGCAGCACGGGCCGGGCGTCCATCCCCGGGTCGGTGAATTCGGCGGCGTACCGGGCGTTGGCGTCGACGAGGCGGTCGGTGACCGTGCCGTCGCCCGCTGTGGCTCTCTCCGAGGCTGTGGGAACCGATGCAGAAGTCGTCATATCCATGACGTTACTGGTCACACCCGGTCCAGGCCTCCTGTGAGACTGGACAAAGAATGTCAGCGAGGCGGGGCTGTGAGGTAACCCACAAGGGCGATGTGCCGCCGACCGCGACGCGCAGGCCGGTTGATTGACCGGGAGACAGGGTGGACTAAAGTGACGCGAAGCGGGAGGCGAGACTCTCCCCGCTGGACTTTTTCCCCGGAGACCCCGGCGACGACCGGAGATCTCCCCACGTGCGCGGCGCGTACGTACGGCTCGGCCTCCTCCCGCTCCCGGTCGGCTGACGCTTCCGGCGCCGGCAGGCCTCCCCTTCACGAGCGGGCGGGGACCCGGCGGTGCGTACGGCCGCGCGCCGGACTTGAGAGGGCCCCTTGAGCCAGAGTCGACACGTCCCGGTGATGCTCCAGCGGTGCCTGGATCTGCTGGCCCCCGCCCTGGAGGGGCCGGACCCGGTGGTCGTCGACTGCACTCTCGGCCTCGGCGGCCACAGCGAGGCGCTCCTGGAGAGGTTCCCCGGGGTCCGTCTCGTCGCCCTCGACCGTGACAAGGAGGCCCTGCGCCTGTCCGGCGAGCGCCTCGCGCCCTACGGGGAGCGCGCCACCCTCGTCCACGCCGTGTACGACGAGCTCCCCGAGGTGCTGCACAAGCTCGGCATCGCGCGCGTGCAGGGCGTGTTGTTCGACCTCGGCGTCTCCTCCATGCAACTCGACGAGGCCGACCGCGGCTTCGCCTACGCCCAGGACGCCCCGCTCGACATGCGCATGGACCAGACGTCCGGGCTCAGCGCCGCCGAGGTCCTCAACACGTACCCGCCGGGCGAGCTGGTGCGCATCCTGAGGGCGTACGGCGAGGAGAAGCAGGCCAAGCGGATCGTGTCCGCGATCGTGCGCGAGCGGGAGAAGGAGCCGTTCAGCACCAGCGCGCGGCTGGTGGAGCTGATCCGGGACGCGCTGCCGCAGGCCGCCAAGCGCACCGGCGGCAACCCGGCCAAGCGCACCTTCCAGGCCCTGCGCATCGAGGTCAACGGCGAGCTCGCCGTCCTGGAGCGGGCGATCCCGGCCGCCGTGAAGGCGCTGGACGTGGGCGGGCGGATCGCGGTGCTGTCGTACCACTCGCTGGAGGACCGGCTGGTCAAGCAGGTGTTCGCGGCGGGTGCCGCCACCACGGCGCCGCCCGGGCTGCCCGTCGTGCCCGAGCGCTACCAGCCGCGGCTCAAGCTGCTCACGCGCGGTGCCGAACTCCCCACCGAGGAGGAGATCGCCGAGAACCGGCGGGCGGCACCGGCGCGGCTGCGCGGCGCCCAGCGCATCAGGCAGGACGTCGAGTGAGGCGTGTGCAGGCCGGACCGAGGGAGCGTGAGTGAGCAGCAAACCCGAACTGAAGGGGAGGGCGGCACGTCTCGCGCGGCTCTTCCCGACCGGCCCCGGGCAGGCGGCCCGCACCCCCTTCGTCCTCCTCGTGGTCCTCCTCCTCGGCGGTGGTCTCATCGGTCTCCTCGTGCTGAACTCCGCCCTCAGCGAAGGCGCGTTCAAGCTCGACGACCTCCAGCGCGAGACCAAGAGCCTCACCGACGAGGAACAGGCCCTCCAGCGGGACATCGACGCCTACTCCGCTCCCGAGGCCCTCCAGCGCCGCGCCCGCGAACTCGGCATGGTCCCCGGCGGCGACCCCGCCTTCCTCGCCCCCGACGGCACCGTCAAGGGCGTCCCCAGTCCCGCCCCCGGCGTCCGGCAGACCTCCGCCCACACCCCCCTGGTCCTGGCCCCCGAAGCCATGCCCAACGGCCCCACCTCGACCTCCGGCAGGTGACGGAAGTGACCGACAGGGAACCCCCGCGCCGCCCGGTACCGGGCCTCGCCGGGCCCGCGGGCCCCCTTGCTCCCGGCGTGCGTCCGATCCTCGGTGCGGCGCTCACTCCTCGCTTCGCGGTGGACGGGGCTTTCGGTCGGGTGGCGGTGGTGCCTGCCGGGCAGTGGCCGCGCTGCCGCGTGTCCGGTCCCGTCAGGGCTGCCGGCCCCGGGGTCCGTGGCCGCTGCGGCGCGTGCCGTGCGGTGGCGGAGTGGTCGTCGTCTCGGCCGTGGCCGAGCGCCGCCCGCGGTGCCGGGTACCGTCCCCGTCCGGCCGTCGCCGCGTCCGCCAGTCCACAGTCCACCTCGACCTCCGGCAGGTGACGGAAGTGACCGACAGGGAACCCCGGCGCCGCCGTGTACCGGGCCTCCCCGGGCCCGCCTGCCCCCTTGCTCCCGGCGTGCGTCCGGTCCTCGGCGTGGCTTCCGCTTCTCGCTTCGTGGCGGACGGGGCTTTCGGCCGGGTGGCGGTGGTGCCTGCCGGGCAGTCGGCGCAGTGCCGCGTGCCCGGACCGCGTCCGGCCGTCGCCGCGTCCGCCAGTCCACAGTCCACCTCGACCCCCGGCAGGTGACGGAAGTGACCGACAGGGAACCCCCGCGCCGCCGCGTGCCCGGTCCCGCCAGGCCCGCTCGCCCCAACGCCCGGCGTCGCCCCGGCCCCGGTGCCCGTCCGGCCCGTCGCCCGGCCCCGGCCCGGCAGGCGGCGCCAAAGCCACTCCGGCTGGGCAGCCCCCGCCCCCGGCTGCGTCTGGTCGGGCTCGCGCTGACGCTGGTGCTGATCGCCTTCGTCGTGCGGCTGTTCCAGGTGCAGGCCGTCGACGCGAGCACGTACGCCGCCAAGGCCGAGCAGAACAGGTACGTCGGGCAGGTGCTGGCCGCGGACCGCGGGGAGATCACCGACCGGTCCGGTGTGGCGCTCGCGACCAGTGAGGACGCCTACGACATCACGGCCGACCCCACGATGTTCGCCCCCGACCAGCTGAAGATCGGGGACGGGCCCGAGCAGGCGGCCGCGCTGCTCGCGCCGATCCTGGGCCAGGAGCAGGAGGCCCTGGTCAAGAAGCTGCGGCCGAAGAACAAGGCGCTGCGTTACGTCAAGCTGGCCTCTCGCCAGACCCCGCAGGTCTGGAAGCAGATCAAGGACCTGAAGTCCGCGCTCGCGAAGAAGGAGGAGACGGACAAGTCCGCGCACAACGTCCTCGCGGGCGTCTTCTCCGTCGCCACCAGCAAGCGCGTGTACCCGGGCGGCGACCTCGCCGCCGGGATACTGGGCTGGGTCAACGGCGAGGGCAAGCCCGGCGGCGGCATCGAGCTCCAGCTGAACAAGCAGCTCGCCGGCAAGGACGGCAAGATCCGCTACGCCCAGTCCGGCGGCCGGCTCGTCCCCACCGCGGGTTCCACCGAGACCCCCGCCGTGCCCGGCAGCGACGTCGAGCTCACCATCGACCGCGACATCCAGTGGGCCGCCCAGAAGGCCATCAGCGACCAGGTGAAGGAGTCCGCGGCCGACCGCGGCTACGTCATCGTCCAGGACACCCGTACCGGACAGGTTCTGGCCATGGCCAACTCACCCGGCTTTGACCCGAACGACCTGTCCGACGCCGACTCGGCGGCCCTCGGCAACGCGGCCCTCCAGGACGCCTTCGAGCCCGGCTCCACCGCCAAGGTCATGTCGATGGCGGCCGTCCTCCAGGAGGGCGCCGCCACCCCGATGACCCACGTCGTCGTGCCGAACCGGCTGCACCGCGGGGACCGGCTCTTCAAGGACGACGTGAACCACCCGACCTGGTACCTGACGCTCAACGGCGTCCTCGCCAAGTCCAGCAACATCGGCACCATCCTCGCCACCGGCCAGCTCGGCAAGACGCAGGCCCAGGCCAACAAGGTCCTCTACGACTACCTGCGCAAGTTCGGCCTCGGCCACTACACCGGCCTCGGCTTCCCCGGCGAGACCCCGGGCATCCTCGCCCCGCCCGACAAGTGGTCGACCTCGCAGCAGTACACGATCCCTTTCGGCCAGGGCGTCTCCATCAACGCCATGCAGGCGGCGTCGGTGTACTCGACCATCGCCAACGGCGGCGTCCGCGTCGAACCCACGCTCGTGCGCGGCACCAAGGGCGCCGACGGCCGCTTCACCCCGGCCCCCAAGCCCGAGAAGACCCGCGTCGTCAGCGCCAAGACGGCGAAGACCCTCGCCCAGATGCTGGAGTCGGTCGTGGACGACGAGGAGGGCACCGGCACCAAGGCGCGCATCCCCGGATACCGCGTCGCGGGCAAGACGGGCACGGCCAACCGCGTGGATCCGGCCACCGGCAAGTACAAGGGCTACACGTCGTCGTTCGCCGGGTTCGCGCCCGCGGACAAGCCCCGCATCACCGTCTACTGCGCCATCCAGAACGCCACCAAGGGCAACTACTTCGGTGGCCAGATCTGCGGCCCCGTCTACAAGCAGGTCATGGAGTTCGCACTGAAGTCCCTCCAGGTCCCGCCGACCGGGGCCAAGCCGGCGAAGCTCCCGGTCACCTTCAAGCGCTGACCGGCCGCAAGCGCCGGTCGGCACGGAACCAACCAGGAACCACCTCGTGACAACGATCACCCCGGACCCGGGGAACCAGAGCAGCCCCCGCCCCTCACTTCGCCCGGAGGCGGGTACGCCCGGTACGCTCACCGCCGTGCCACACGCTGATCAGTCCCAAACCACCCAGAAGGGCCATCCCGTGACATACCCCGGGCCGCCCAGGCCGGCGCAGGTCTCCGCCACACCCCTCGCGGAACTGGCCGACCAGCTGGGTGCTCCCGCGCCGCGGGGCGCCGCCGACGTCACGGGCATCACCCACGACTCGCGCGCCGTGCGCTCCGGCGACCTGTACGCCGCCCTCCCGGGCGCCCGTCTGCACGGCGCCGACTTCGCCGACCAGGCCGCGAGCCTCGGCGCGGCCGCCGTGCTGACCGACCCCACCGGCGCCGAGCGCGCCGTGGCGTGCGGACTTCCGGTCCTGGTCGTCGACGACCCCCGCGGGCGGATGGGAGAGCTGGCCGCCACGATCTACGGCCACCCCGGCCGGGACCTGCTCCAGATCGGCATCACCGGTACCTCCGGCAAGACCACCACCGCCTACCTCGTCGAGGGCGGCCTGAAGACCGTCAGGTCCACCGGCCTGATCGGCACGGTCGAGATGCGCATCGGCGACGAGCGCATCAAGTCCGAGCGCACCACCCCCGAGGCCACCGACCTGCAGGCCCTCTTCGCCGTCATGCGCGAACGTGGCGTCGAGGCGGTCGCCATGGAGGTCTCCAGCCACGCCCTGGTCCTCGGCCGCGTCGACGGCTGCGTCTTCGACATCGGCGTCTTCACCAACCTCAGCCCGGAACACATGGAGTTCCACTCCGACATGGAGGACTACTTCCGGGCCAAGGCGCAGCTGTTCACGCCGAAACGCGGCAACCTCGGCGTGGTCAACGTCGACGACGAGTACGGCCGCCGGCTGGCCAAGGAGGCCACGGTCCCGGTCGTCACCTACTCCGCCGAGGGCCACCCCGACGCCGACTGGCGCGCCGAGGACGTCGAGATCGGCCGGCTGGACTCGACCTTCACCGTCATCGGGCCCAAGGGCGAGCGGATCAGCGCAAAGTCACCGCTGCCGGGCCCCTTCAACGTGGCCAACACCCTCGCCGCGATCGTCGCCCTCGCCGTCGCCGGCCTCGACCCGCAGGCCGCCGCCGACGGTGTCGCCGCCGTACCCGGCGTGCCGGGCCGTCTGGAGCGCGTGGACGCCGGACAGCCCTACCTCGCGGTCGTCGACTACGCCCACAAGACCGACGCCGTCGAGTCCGTCCTGCGGGCCCTGCGCAAGGTCACCGAGGGCAAGCTGCACATCGTCCTCGGCTGCGGTGGCGACCGGGACAAGACCAAGCGCGAGCCCATGGGCGCCGCCGCGGCCCGGCTCGCCGACACCGCCGTACTGACCTCCGACAACCCCCGTGGCGAGGACCCCCTCGCGATCCTCGCCACGATGCTCCAGGGCGCGGCCTCCGTGCCCGCGCACGAGCGCGGCGAAGTGGCGGTCTTCGAGGACCGGGCAGCCGCGATCGCCGCCGCCGTGGCCCGCGCCGAGCCCGGTGACACCGTGCTGGTCGCGGGCAAGGGCCACGAGCAGGGCCAGGACATCGCCGGGGTGGTCCGTCCCTTCGACGACCGCCAAGTGCTTCGCGAAGCCATTCAGAAGACCCAGGGATGAAATCCCGCATGATCCAGGGGATGAACTTGTGATCGCCCTCTCCCTCGCCGAGATCGCAGAAGTCGTCGGCGGGCAGACGCACGACATACCGGATCCGACCGTCCAGGTCACCGGCCCGGTCGTCCGGGACTCCCGCGAGGCGGGGCCGGGCAGCCTGTTCGCCGCCTTCGCCGGCGAGCGCGTGGACGGCCACGACTTCGCGGCCGCGGTCGTCGAGGCGGGAGCGGTGGCCGTGCTCGGCACCCGGCCCGTCGGCGTGCCCGCGATCGTCGTGGACGACGTCCAGACCGCCCTCGGCGCCCTCGCGCGGCACGTCGTACGACGTCTCGGCGCCACGCTCGTCGCCCTCACCGGCTCGGCGGGCAAGACCAGCACCAAGGACCTCATCGCACAGGTGCTCCAGCGCAAGGCGCCGACGGTGTTCACGCCCGGCTCGCTCAACAACGAGATCGGGCTGCCGCTGACCGCGCTCAGCGCCACCGAGGAGACCCGGTTCCTGGTCCTGGAGATGGGCGCCCGCGGCATCGGCCACATCCGCTACCTCGCCGGTCTGACGCCCCCGAAGATCGGCCTCGTCCTCAACGTCGGCAGCGCCCACATCGGCGAGTTCGGCGGCCGTGAGCAGATCGCACAGGCCAAGGGCGAACTCGTCGAGGCCCTCCCGGAGGACGGGACCGCCGTCCTCAACGCGGACGATCCCTACGTACGGGCCATGGCCACCCGTACGAAGGCGAAGGTGATCCTTTTCGGAGAGTCCGACGAAGCGGACGTGTCCGCCGAGAACGTGCGACTCACGGACACGGGACAGCCCGCGTTCAGGCTTCACACACCCTCCGGTGCAAGCGATGTGACCATGCGCCTGTACGGTGAGCACCACGTGTCGAACGCGCTCGCCGCGGCCGCCGTCGCCCACGAGTTGGGCATGTCCGCAGACGAGATCGCCGTCGCGCTCTCCGAGGCGGGCTCCCTCTCCCGCTGGCGGATGGAGGTCACCGAGCGCCCGGACGGCGTGACGGTCGTCAACGACGCCTACAACGCGAACCCCGAGTCCATGCGAGCCGCTCTGCGCGCGCTCGCGGCGATCGGCAAGGGGCGGCGGACGTGGGCGGTGCTCGGCAAGATGGCCGAGCTCGGGGACGAGGCTCTCGCCGAGCACGACGCGGTCGGACGGCTCGCCGTCCGGCTCAACGTCAGCAAGCTCGTCGCGGTCGGTGGCAGGGAAGCCGCCTGGCTGCAACTGGGCGCATATAACGAGGGTTCGTGGGGTGAGGAGTCGGTGCACGTGTCCGACGCACAGGCGGCGGTCGACCTGTTGCGCAGCGAGTTGCGCCCGGGGGACGTCGTACTCGTGAAGGCGTCCCGTTCGGTCGGCCTCGAGAGCGTGGCCCAGGCGCTGCTCGAGTCCGGTGCCGAGGGTGAGGTTTCCGCCCGATGATGAAGCAGATCCTGTTCGCAGGAGTCATTGGTCTCTTCCTGACCCTGGTCGGCACCCCGCTGCTGATCAAGCTGCTCGCGCGCAAGGGCTACGGCCAGTACATCCGCGACGACGGCCCGCGCGAGCACGCCAGCAAGCGCGGTACGCCGACCATGGGCGGTATCGCCTTCATCCTGGCGACGGTCGCCGCGTACTTCCTGGCCAAGGTGATCACGGGCTATCTGGACCCGGAGGCCGACGCGGCGCCGACCTTCTCGGGTCTGCTGGTGCTCGGCCTGATGGTCGGCATGGGCCTGGTCGGCTTCCTCGACGACTACATCAAGATCGTCAAGCGGCGTTCGCTGGGTCTGCGGGCCAAGGCGAAGATGGCCGGCCAGCTGATCGTCGGCATCGCCTTCGCGGTGCTCTCGCTGCAGTTCGCGGACAACCGCGGCAACACCCCGGCCTCCACGAAGCTGTCGTTCATCACGGACTTCGGCTGGACGATCGGCCCCGTGCTGTTCGTCGTCTGGGCGCTGTTCATGATCCTCGCGATGTCGAACGGCGTGAACCTCACCGACGGTCTGGACGGTCTGGCCACCGGCGCCTCGGTGCTCGTCTTCGGCGCCTACACCTTCATCGGCGTCTGGCAGTTCCAGGAGTCCTGCGCCAACGCGCAGACGCTGACCAACCCGGGCGCCTGCTACGAGGTGCGTGATCCCCTCGACCTCGCGGTGGTCGCCTCCGCGCTGATGGGCGCCTGCCTGGGCTTCCTGTGGTGGAACACCTCGCCGGCCAAGATCTTCATGGGTGACACCGGTTCGCTCGCGCTCGGCGGTGTGCTCGCCGGCCTCGCGATCTGCTCCCGCACCGAACTGCTGCTCGCCATCCTCGGCGGCCTCTTCGTCCTGATCACCATGTCCGTGGTGATCCAGGTCGGCTCCTTCCGCCTCACCGGGAAGCGCGTCTTCCGGATGGCGCCACTCCAGCACCACTTCGAACTCAAGGGCTGGTCCGAAGTGCTCGTCGTGGTCCGCTTCTGGATCATTCAGGGCATTTGTGTGATCGTCGGACTGGGCCTCTTCTATGCAGGATGGGCAGCGGACAAGTGACCACCTCGGTGTCTTCGGAGCTCAAGGGCAAGCACGTCACCGTCGCCGGGCTCGGCGTCTCCGGCGTCCCGGCGGCCAAGGTGCTGCACGGCCTCGGCGCGATCGTCACGGCCGTCAACGACGGCGCCGACGAGCGCGCGCAGGCGCAGGCCGCCGAACTGGAGGCGCTCGGCATCACCGTGCGCCTCGGTGACGGCGACACCCTGCCCGAGGGCACCGAGCTGATCGTCACCGCGCCCGGCTGGAAGCCGGACAAGCCGCTGTTCGCGGCGGCGGCGAAGGCGGGCGTCCCCGTCTGGGGCGACGTCGAGCTGGCCTGGCGCCTGCGCGGTCCCGACGCGGCCCCGTGGCTCGCCGTCACGGGCACCAACGGCAAGACCACCACCGTCCAGATGCTCGCCTCGATCCTGACGGCGGCGGGCCTGCGCACGGCCGCCGTCGGCAACATCGGCGTCTCCCTGCTGGACGCGGTCCTCGGCGAGAAGCGGTACGACGTGCTGGCCGTGGAGCTGTCCAGCTACCAGCTCCACTGGGCGCCGTCCCTGCGCGCCCACTCGGCCGCCGTGCTCAACCTCGCCCCCGACCACCTCGACTGGCACGGCTCCATGGAGGCGTACGCCGCCGACAAGGGCCGTATCTACGAGGGCAACCGCGTCGCCTGCGTCTACAACGCCGCCGACAAGGCCACCGAGGACCTGGTCCGCGAGGCCGACGTCGAGGAGGGGTGCCGGGCCATCGGCTTCACCCTCGGCACCCCGGGGCCCTCTCAACTCGGCGTCGTGGAGGGCATCCTGGTCGACCGCGCCTTCGTCGAGAACCGGCAGAAGAACGCCCAGGAGCTCGCCGAGGTCGCCGACGTCAACCCGCCGGCCCCGCACAACATCGCCAACGCCCTCGCGGCGGCGGCCCTCGCGCGGGCGTACGGCGTGCCCGCCAAGGCCGTACGGGACGGCCTGCGGGCGTTCACCCCGGACGCCCACCGCATCGCGCACGTGGCCGACGTGGACGGGGTCGCCTACGTCGACGACTCCAAGGCCACCAACACCCACGCCGCACAAGCCTCGTTGGCCGCCTTCGAGTCGATCGTGTGGATCGCGGGCGGGCTCGCGAAGGGCGCGACCTTCGACGAGCTGGTCGCCAAGTCGGCGCCGCGGCTGCGCGGGGTCGTGCTGATCGGCGCGGACCGCGCGCTGATCCGCGAAGCCCTGGCGCGACACGCCCCGGAAGTACCGGTCGTCGACCTGGACCGGACCGACACTGGGGCGATGCGCGCGGCGGTCCGGGAGGCGCGGCGGCTCGCTCACGCCGGTGACACGGTACTGCTGGCTCCGGCCTGCGCCTCCATGGACATGTTCGCCAACTACAACAAGCGCGGGGACGCTTTCGCGGACGCCGTTCGCGAGCTCGGCTCCGTCGACGGCTGACCCGGGTCCGCCTCGCCCGGCGGCGGTGCCGGGAGTATCTGGGAGGGACGTGTGACACGGATGTGGCTGGTGCCCGAGCGGCCGGGGAGCGTTCGCTGCGGAACGTTCCCCTCCGGCATGGCGGGGTGAACGGCGATGCCCACCAGCCGCGCCGGACGGCCTCCGGTCCCCCGCACTCCCAAGCGCCCCGCCGCGCCCCGGCTCGCCCGAGAGAACGGCGTCCTGGCCTTCTACACCCGTGCGCGCAGGGGCTGGGACCGGCCGCTGACCGCCTACTACCTCATCTTCGGCGGCAGTGCGCTGATCACCGTGCTGGGCCTGGTCATGGTCTACTCGGCCTCCCAGATCACCGCGCTGCAGATGTCGCTGCCGGGCTCGTACTTCTTCCGCAAGCAGCTGCTCGCAGCCGTACTCGGCGCCGGGCTGCTGTTCGCCGCCTCGCGGATGCCGGTGAAGCTGCACCGGGCCCTGGCCTATCCGATCCTCGCCGGCGCCGTCTTCCTCATGACCCTGGTGCAGGTCCCCGGGATAGGAGTGTCGGTCAACGGCAACCAGAACTGGATCGCGCTCGGCGGCTCCTTCCAGATCCAGCCCAGCGAGTTCGGCAAGCTCGCCCTCGTGCTGTGGGGCGCCGACCTCCTCGCCCGCAAGCAGGACAAGAGGCTGCTGACCCAGTGGAAGCACATGCTCGTCCCGCTGGTCCCGGCCGCCTTCATGCTGCTTGGTCTGATCATGATCGGTGGCGACATGGGCACCGCGATCATCCTCACGGCCATCCTGTTCGGCCTGCTCTGGCTGGCCGGCGCGCCCACGCGCCTGTTCGCCGGAGTGCTGTCGATCGCCGCCGTACTCGGCCTGATCCTCATCAAGACCAGTCCGAACCGCATGGCGCGCCTGCAGTGCCTCGGCGCCACCGAACCCCAGTCGGGACCTGTCGACTGCTGGCAGGCCGTGCACGGCATCTATGCCCTCGCCTCCGGCGGAATTTTCGGCTCCGGGCTGGGTGCGAGCGTGGAGAAATGGGGTCAACTCCCCGAAGCCCACACCGACTTCATCTTCGCCGTCACCGGTGAGGAACTGGGCCTGGCGGGGACACTGTCGGTACTCGCCCTCTTCGCGGCTCTAGGCTATGCGGGTATCCGCGTGGCCGGACGCACGGAGGACCCCTTCGTGAGGTATGCCGCGGGAGGCGTGACCACCTGGATCACGGCCCAGGCCGTGATCAACATCGGTGCGGTGCTCGGTCTGCTGCCGATCGCCGGCGTCCCCCTCCCGCTGTTCTCCTACGGGGGATCCGCCCTGCTGCCGACCATGTTCGCCATCGGGCTGCTGATCGCCTTCGCGCGAGACGAGCCCGCTGCGCGGGCAGCGCTTGCGATGCGGCAACCCCGCTTTGGTAGAAAGCGGGGGACTGGGGGAACCGGTTCCGGTCGGAGTCCCCGGAGATGGAACACGATGCGACGGCGCGCCTCGGCGGCGCGCTCGTCCGGAGAGCGGTGAATTTCGGTGCATGTCGTACTCGCCGGCGGAGGAACCGCGGGCCACATCGAGCCCGCGCTCGCCCTCGCGGATGCCCTGCGCAGGCAGGATCCGACCGTGGGCATCACGGCCCTGGGCACGGAGCGCGGCCTCGAGACCCGTCTCGTACCCGAGCGCGGGTACGAACTCGCGCTGATCCCCGCCGTACCGCTGCCACGCAAGCCCACCCCCGAGCTGATCACCGTCCCGGGCCGGCTGCGCGGCACCATCAAGGCGACCGAGCAGATCCTGGAGCGCACCAAGGCCGACGCCGTGGTCGGCTTCGGCGGCTACGTCGCCCTGCCCGGCTACCTCGCGGCCAAGCGCCTGGGCGTGCCGATCGTCATCCACGAGGCCAACGCCCGCCCGGGCCTGGCCAACAAGATCGGCTCGCGGTACGCCAGCCAGGTCGCCGTCTCCACCCCGGACAGCAAGCTGCGGGGCGCCCGCTACATCGGCATCCCGCTGCGCCGCGCCATCGCCACCCTGGACCGGGCCGCCATGCGCCCCGAGGCCCGTGCCGCGTTCGGGCTCGACCCGAACCTGCCCACGCTGCTGGTCTCCGGCGGCTCCCAGGGCGCCCGTCGGCTGAACGAGGTCGTGCAGACGGTCGCGCCCTGGCTCCAGCAGGCCGGAATCCAGATCCTGCACGCGGTCGGACCGAAGAACGAACTGCCGCGCGTCCAGCAGATGCCGGGAATGCCCCCCTACATCCCGGTAAGTTACCTGGACCGGATGGACCTCGCGTACGCCGCGGCCGACATGATGCTGTGCCGCGCGGGCGCGATGACCGTCGCCGAGCTCTCCGCCGTCGGGCTCCCGGCCGCCTACGTCCCGCTGCCCATCGGCAACGGCGAACAGCGGCTCAATGCCCAGCCGGTGGTCAAGGCCGGCGGCGGTCTGCTGGTCGACGACGCGGAGCTGACCCCCGAGTGGGTCCAGCAGAACGTCCTGCCCGTGCTCGCCGACCCGCACCGGCTGTACCAGATGTCCCGCGCCGCCGCCGAGTTCGGCCGCCGGGACGCCGACGACCTACTCGTCGGCATGGTGTACGAGGCGATCGCCGCCGCTCGCGCACACCGCTAGGCCCTGTCTTTCGGATCAGCCCGACTCCGAGATACGGCGCCTGGTAAACGCGGGTGAGCGGGGTCTGGTGCGTGCGGTTGCAAGGCGACCGACGACAACGCGGCAGATGTGCGTGCCAGACCCCGCTCACCCGGGATGATCCGAAAGACAGGGCCTGGGACGTATGACGGAAGGCAGGGGAGCGTGGCCGGATCGACCACCGCCGAGCGCGGTGAACGCCAGCAGGAGTCGTCCGGCCCGCCGCCTCTCCTGCGGTCGAGGCGGGCCCGGCTTCGCGCGATCGTCATCCTGGGTCTCGTCCTGGTGTTCCTCGGCATTCCGACGGTGTGGCTGTTCTACGGTTCCGACTGGCTGCGCGCCGAGCAGGTCTCCGTGTCGGGGACACGGGTCCTGACGCCGGCTCAGGTCGAGGCGGCCGCCGACGTCCCCCTCGGGAAACCGCTGATTTCCGTCGACATCGATGCGATCGAGACGCGACTGCGTCAGAAATTGCCCCGAATTGACTCGGTTGACGTGGCCCGTTCCTGGCCCACTGGAATCGACCTGAAAGTGGTCGAGCGGACTCCGGTTCTGATTGTGCAAAAGGGCGGAAAGTTCGTCGAAGTGGACGATGAGGGTGTCCGTTTCGCCACGGTTTCCAAGGCGCCGAAAGGCGTGCCCGCACTGGAATTGACGCTCTCCCGGTCCAGCTCCGCCGCCGCCAGCCTGCGCCGCTTCGGCGAGTCCCGGCTGGTGCGCGAGGCGGTCGGCGTCGCCCGTGCCGTCCCGGCCGCCGTCGCACGCGACACACGAACCGTCAAGGTCCGTTCCTACGACGACATCTCGCTGGAGTTGCGGGACGGCCGTACGGTCGTCTGGGGGAGCAGCGAGCAGGGTGCCGCGAAGGCCCGTACGCTCACCGCCCTGATGAAAGCCTCGCCCGGTGCGCGGTACTTCGACGTGAGTGTTCCCACCGCGCCTGCGTCATCAGGGAGTTGACGCACATCCGCGCAGGCCAGCACCCTGGTTGGGCAGTGCTACGGCTGATCACATAGGGTGAAAAGAAAAACGGGAGGTTCGGCGTGTTCGTTGAACGTGCGCCACTTGTCGACTTAGTGTCCTGTTCAGAAGACTCCAAGGAACAGACACACTGGTAACCCTAAACTTCAAGGTTAGGGTTCGGGTCGGCGATACGGACCGTCCCATTCGGCATCAGTCGTCGGGTCGCGGGGCGCAGCGCGCCACGGTGATTCGGCGACACGTAACTCGAGGCGAGAGGCCTTCGACGTGGCAGCACCGCAGAACTACCTCGCAGTCATCAAAGTCATCGGTGTCGGCGGCGGTGGTGTCAATGCCATCAACCGGATGATCGAGGTCGGTCTCAAGGGCGTCGAGTTCATCGCCATCAACACCGACGCGCAAGCTCTGTTGATGAGCGACGCCGACGTCAAGCTGGACGTCGGCCGTGAACTCACCCGCGGACTCGGCGCCGGAGCCAACCCGGCCGTGGGCCGCAAGGCCGCCGAGGACCACCGCGAGGAGATCGAGGAGGTCCTCAAGGGGGCCGACATGGTCTTCGTGACAGCCGGTGAAGGCGGCGGCACCGGCACCGGCGGCGCACCCGTCGTGGCCAACATCGCCCGCTCGCTCGGTGCCCTCACCATCGGTGTGGTGACGCGCCCGTTCACCTTCGAGGGACGGCGCCGCGCGAACCAGGCGGAGGACGGCATCGCCGAGCTCCGCGAAGAGGTCGACACCCTGATCGTCATCCCGAACGACCGGCTGCTGTCCATCTCGGACCGCCAGGTCTCGGTGCTGGACGCCTTCAAGTCGGCCGACCAGGTCCTGCTCTCCGGTGTCCAGGGCATCACCGACCTCATCACCACCCCGGGCCTCATCAACCTCGACTTCGCCGACGTCAAGTCGGTCATGTCCGAGGCAGGCTCGGCCCTGATGGGCATCGGCTCGGCCCGCGGCGACGACCGCGCGGTGGCCGCCGCCGAGATGGCGATCTCCTCGCCGCTGCTGGAGGCGTCCATCGACGGCGCCCGCGGTGTGCTGCTCTCCATCTCCGGTGGCTCGGACCTCGGTCTGTTCGAGATCAACGAGGCCGCCCAGCTGGTGAGCGAGGCCGCCCACCCCGAGGCCAACATCATCTTCGGTGCGGTGATCGACGACGCCCTGGGCGACGAGGTCCGGGTCACCGTGATCGCGGCCGGCTTCGACGGTGGCCAGCCGCCCTCCAAGCGGGACAACGTCCTCGGCTCGTCCTCGGTCAAGCGCGAGGAGCCGGCCCCGGCACGGCAGACCGAGTCACGCCCGTCCTTCGGTTCGCTCGGCAGCGTGACCCCGAAGGAGGACCCGGAGCCCGCTCCGGAGCCGGTCAACGACATCCCGGTCGCCCCGCCGGTCCCGCCGGCGCCGCGGACCTACTCGGACAGCGCGGCCGAGGAACTGGACGTACCGGACTTCCTCAAGTGATCCTTCTGACGTGATAGCACAGCGCGAAAGCGTGAGCGGCGCCCACTTCGCCTTCACCGACCGGTGGGGCGGGGTGAGCGCCGCTCCGTATGAAGAGCTCAATCTCGGCGGGGCGGTCGGTGACGACCCCGACGCCGTACGCACCAACCGCCAACTGGCCGCCAAGTCCCTGGGCGTCGAGCCGGACCGGATGGTCTGGATGAACCAGGTGCACGGGGCCGACGTGGCGGTGGTGGACGGGCCGTGGGGATCTTCGACCGATATTCCGTCGGTCGACGCGATCGTCACGACGCGGCGCGGGCTCGCCCTCGCGGTGCTCACCGCCGACTGCGTGCCGGTGCTGCTCGCCGACCCCGTCGCCGGGATCGCCGCCGCGGCCCACGCGGGCCGCCCCGGCATGATCGCCGGAGTCGTCCCGGCCGCGCTACGCGCGATGACGGACCTGGGCGCCGAGCCCTCCCGGATCGTCGCCCGCACCGGACCCACCGTCTGCGGCCGGTGTTACGAAGTGCCCGAGGCGATGCGCGCCGAGGTGTCCGCCATCGAGCCGGCGGCGTACGCCGAGACGAGTTGGGGCACACCGGCGGTCGACGTGAGCGCCGGAGTGCACGCACAACTGGAACGGCTCGGGGTGTGTGACCGGGCGCAGTCGCCGGTGTGCACGCTGGAGTCGGACGATCACTTCTCGTACCGCCGCGACCGCACCACCGGTCGGCTCGCGGGTTATGTGTGGCTGGACTGATGGGCATGACGGACCGCAAGGACGAACTCGCCGCGAATCTGGCGAAGGTGGAACGGCGCGTCGCCGATGCGTGCGCGGCCGCCGGGCGGGGGCGCGAAGAGGTGACCCTGATCGTGGTCACCAAGACCTATCCCGCGACCGATGTGCGGATCCTCTCGGAACTCGGTGTGCGGCACGTCGCCGAGAACCGCGACCAGGATGCGGCACCGAAGGCCGCCGATTGCTCGGATCTGCCCCTTACTTGGCATTTTGTCGGTCAACTTCAGACCAACAAGGTGCGATCCGTGGTCGGTTACGCGGACTTCGTGCAGTCCGTCGATCGTTCCAAGCTCGTCACAGCTCTGTCGAAGGAGGCCGTCCGCGCCGGACGCGAGCTCGGGTGTCTCATCCAGGTCGCACTCGACGCCGGCGAGAGCGCGCGGGGCGAGCGGGGAGGCGTGGCGCCCGCGGGAATCGAAGAGTTGGCCGACCGCGTCGCCGAGGCACCGGGACTGCGGCTCGCCGGACTGATGACCGTCGCGCCGCTCACCGGGGAGTACGCGGGACGCGAACAGGCGGCGTTCGGGCGGTTGATGGATTTGTCGACCGACCTGCGCCGGAGTCATCCGGCTGCCACCATGGTCTCGGCAGGGATGAGTGCGGACCTCGAACAGGCCGTGGCGGCCGGAGCGACACATGTGCGCGTCGGTAGCGCGGTACTCGGAGTCCGCCCCAGGCTCGGGTAACGTCGCCAGGAAGTCGGACCACAGCAGAAAATATGGTCATTGCCGCCGATAGGCGGATTCAAGGACCTCGTGGATCGCGGGCACTTGGCAGTCGTCAGCCGATCCACCACAGAGCGGAGGACTCAGAGCATGGCCGGCGCGATGCGCAAGATGGCGGTCTACCTCGGCCTCGTGGAGGACGATGGGTACGACGGCCGCGGATTCGACCCCGACGACGACTTCGAACCCGAACTGGACCCGGAGCCCGAGCGGGACCACCGACGGCACGAGCCGTCCCACCAGCCGCACGGCTCACATCAGCCCCAAAGGGACGAAGAGGTACGAGTCGTACAGCCGTCCGCACCTCGTGAACCGGCCGCCCGTTCCGCTTCGCTACCCGCGGAATCCGGCCGCCCGGCGCGCATCGCGCCCGTGGCATCCATCACACAAGAACGCGCAAGTCTGGAGAAGAACGCACCGGTGATCATGCCCAAGGTCGTGTCCGAACGAGAGCCTTACCGGATCACCACGCTCCACCCACGGACCTACAACGAGGCCCGTACCATCGGGGAACACTTCCGTGAGGGCACCCCGGTGATCATGAATCTGACTGAGATGGATGACACAGATGCGAAGCGACTTGTCGACTTTGCGGCCGGTTTGGTGTTTGGTCTTCACGGCAGTATCGAGCGGGTGACGCAGAAGGTGTTCCTGTTGTCGCCTGCTAACGTCGATGTCACGGCGGAGGACAAGGCCCGCATCGCAGAGGGCGGGTTCTTCAACCAGAGCTGAGACGTAACACCGGAAGCAGCAGTAACAGCAGGGCACAGGGGAGAGGGAAGCAAGAGGTCATGAGCGTGGTACTGGATGTCGTCTACATCGCGCTGATGTGCTTCCTCATCGTGCTCATCTTCCGGTTGGTCATGGACTACGTCTTCCAGTTCGCCCGCTCATGGCAACCAGGCAAGGCGATGGTGGTCGTTCTGGAGGCCACCTACACTGTCACGGATCCACCGCTCAAGCTTCTGCGGCGGTTCATTCCGCCGCTGCGTCTCGGGGGCGTGGCGCTCGACCTGTCCTTCTTCGTGCTGATGATCATCGTCTACATCCTGATCTCGATCGTGAGCCGGCTGTGAGCGATGTGAACTACGGTCTTGCCGAATGCCGACGACTACGTTGAGGTGAAGAGATGCCGTTGACCCCCGAGGACGTGCGGAACAAGCAGTTCACGACCGTCCGCCTCCGAGAAGGCTATGACGAGGACGAGGTCGATGCCTTCCTCGACGAGGTCGAAGCCGAACTGACCCGATTGCTCCGCGAGAACGAGGACCTGCGCGCCAAGCTGGCCGCGGCGACGCGTGCTGCTGCCCAGAACCAGCAGAACATGCGCAAGCCTCCGGAGCAGCAGGATCAGCAGCAGCAGCAGCAGCAGCAGCAACAACAGCAGCAACAGCAGCAGCAGGGCATGCGCGGTCCTGGTGGTCCCGTACCCGCCGGCATATCGGGCCCGCCGCAGCAGCAGATGGGTGGCCCCATGGGTGGTCCGCCCCAGCTGCCGAGCGGTGCCCCGCAGCTGCCCGCCGGTCCCGGCGGTCAGGGTGGCCCGCAGGGTCCCGGCCCGATGGGCCAGGGTCCGGGCGGTCCCGGCCCGATGGGTCAGCCCCCTATGCAGCAGCAGATGGGTGGTCCGATGGGCGGCCCCATGGGCGGTCCGATGGGCGGCCCCGGTCAAGGAGGCCCCGGTGGCGACAGCGCCGCCCGTGTCCTCTCGCTGGCCCAGCAGACCGCCGACCAGGCGATCGCCGAGGCCCGTTCCGAAGCCAACAAGATCGTCGGCGAGGCGCGTTCGCGTGCCGAGGGTCTGGAGCGTGACGCCCGTGCCAAGGCCGATGCCCTGGAGCGGGACGCGCAGGAGAAGCACCGCGTCGCGATGGGCTCCCTGGAGTCCGCCCGCGCCACGCTGGAGCGCAAGGTCGAGGACCTGCGCGGCTTCGAACGCGAGTACCGCACGCGCCTGAAGTCGTACCTGGAGTCGCAGCTGCGTCAGCTGGAGACCCAGGCCGACGACTCGCTGGCCCCGCCGCGTACTCCGGCGGCCGCCTCCCTCCCGCCGTCCCCGGCGCCTTCCATGGCACCGGCCGGCGCGAGTGCCCCGTCGTACGGCGGTGGCAACCAGGCGATGGGCGGCGGCCCCTCGCAGTCCGGTCCGTCCTACGGCGGTCAGCAGCAGATGTCCCCGGCGATGACCCAGCCGATGGCGCCGGTGCGTCCGCAGGGCCCGTCGCCAATGGGTCAGGCGCCCTCGCCCATGCGGGGCTTCCTGATCGACGAGGATGACAACTGACGGCCTGATGGCCAGTAGTACGGCGTGGACGTCGGCAGCGTTCAGGGCGGGGCCCCGGGTTGAACCCGGGGCCCCGCCCTTTTGCCGCACGCGTTCGTGCGCACAGCAACCGCGTTCGTGCGTACGCAACCGTGTTCGTGCGTACGCAACGCCGAAGGCCCGGACCCACCAAGATCTTTGGCGGGTCCGGGCCTTCGGTCTGTGGTTACGCCCTGTGGGTTACGCCTTGCGCAGGCGGAACGTCAGCGCCAGGCCCTCGTCCGTGAACGGGCTCCCGTAGCTGTCGTCCGCGTCGCCCTGGGCGAAGTCCGTCGCCAGGACCTCGTCGGCGATCAGGCCGGCGTGGTCGGTGAGGGCCGCGACCGTCGCCGGGTCCGTGGCCGTCCAGCGCAGTGCGATGCGGTCGGCCACGTCGAGGCCGCTGTTCTTGCGGGCCTCCTGGATCAGTCGGATCGCGTCACGGGCCAGGCCCGCACGGCGGAGCTCCTCCGTGATCTCCAGGTCCAGGGCGACCGTCGCACCCGCGTCGGACGCCACCGACCAGCCCTCGCGCGGCGTCTCCGTGATGATCACCTCATCGGGAGCGAGCGCGATGGTCTCGCCGTCGACCTCCACCGACGCCGTGCCCTCGCG
Source organism: Streptomyces sp. NPDC050164 (assembly GCF_044459945.1). Classification (NCBI taxonomy): domain Bacteria; kingdom Bacillati; phylum Actinomycetota; class Actinomycetes; order Kitasatosporales; family Streptomycetaceae; genus Streptomyces; species Streptomyces sp. NPDC050164. The sequence continues at coordinate 87,469 of NZ_JBITJK010000022.1, read as the reverse complement.
CAGGGCCAGGGACAGCGCGGCCGCGTCAGCGTTCGCGACGGCCTTGGCGACGTCCTGGACGCGCTTGCCGAACCGCTTGCCCAGCGCGCGGAAGTTGGCCTTCGCGGTGGTGTCGACCAGGGAGCCGCCGACCTCGCTCAGCGTCGCCAGGGACTCGACGTTCAGCTCCTCCGTGATCTGCGTGCGCAGTTCGGAGTCCAGCGCGTCGAAGCCCGTCGCCGCGATCAGGGCGCGGGACAGCGGCTGACGGGTCTTGACGCCCGACTCCGCGCGCGTGGCACGGCCCAGCTCCACCAGTCGGCGCACCAGGACCATCTGCTTCGACAGCTCCGGGTCGATGGCGGTGAGGTCCGCCTCCGGCCAGGTCGACAGGTGGACCGACTCCAGGGCACCCGGGGTGACCGGAACGATCAGGTCCTGCCACACCCGCTCGGTGATGAACGGGGTCAGCGGGGCCATCAGCTGCGTCACCGTCTCGACGACCTCGTGCAGCGTGCGCAGCGCCGCCTTGTCGCCCTGCCAGAAGCGGCGGCGGGAGCGGCGCACGTACCAGTTCGACAGGTCGTCGACGAACGCGGACAGCAGCTTGCCGGCGCGCTGGGTGTCGTAGGCGTCGAGGGCCTGGGTGACCTGGTCGGTGAGCGCGTGCAGTTCGGACAGCAGCCAGCGGTCCAGGACCGGGCGGTCGGCCGGGGCCGGGTCGGCCTCGGACGGGGCCCAGCCGGACGTACGGGCATACAGGGCCTGGAAGGCGACCGTGTTCCAGTACGTCAGGAGCGTCTTGCGGACGACCTCCTGGATGGTGCCGTGGCCCACGCGGCGGGCCGCCCAGGGGGAGCCGCCGGCCGCCATGAACCAGCGGACCGCGTCCGCGCCGTGCCGGTCCATGAGCGGGATCGGCTCCAGGGTGTTGCCCAGGTGCTTGGACATCTTGCGGCCGTCCTCGGCGAGGATGTGGCCCAGGCAGACCACGTTCTCGTACGACGACTTGTCGAAGACCAGGGTGCCGACCGCCATCAGCGTGTAGAACCAGCCGCGGGTCTGGTCGATGGCCTCGCAGATGAACTGCGCCGGGTAACGGGCCTCGAAGATCTCCTTGTTCTTGTACGGGTAGCCCCACTGCGCGAACGGCATCGAACCCGAGTCGTACCAGGCGTCGATGACCTCGGGCACGCGCGTGGTCGGCTTTCCGCAGCCGTCCTGCGGGCAGGCGAAGGTGACCTCGTCGATGAACGGGCGGTGCGGGTCCAGGCCCGACTGGTCGGTGCCGGTCAGCTCGGTCAGCTCGGTGCGGGAGCCGACGCAGGTGAGGTGGTCGTCCTCGCAGTGCCAGATCGGCAGCGGGGTGCCCCAGTAGCGGTTGCGGGACAGCGCCCAGTCGATGTTGTTGTTCAGCCAGTCGCCGTACCGGCCGTTCTTGACCGTGTCCGGGAACCAGTTGGTGTTCTCGTTCTCCGCGAGGAGGCGGTCCTTGATCGCCGTGGTGCGGATGTACCAGGAGGGCTGGGCGTAGTAGAGGAGCGCGGTGTGGCAGCGCCAGCAGTGCGGGTAGCTGTGCTCGTACGGGATGTGCTTGAAGAGCAGGCCGCGCTGCTGGAGGTCCTCGGTGAGCTTCTCGTCCGCCTTCTTGAAGAAGACGCCGCCGATGAGGGGGACGTCCTCCTCGAAGGTGCCGTCCGGGCGGACCGGGTTCACGACCGGCAGGCCGTACGCGCGGCAGACCTTGAGGTCGTCCTCACCGAAGGCGGGGGACTGGTGGACCAGACCCGTACCGTCCTCGGTCGTGACGTACTCGGCGTTCACTACGTAGTGCGTGCCGCCCTCGGTCTCCGGGAAGTCGACGAGCTCGAACGGGCGCTGGTACGCCCAGCGTTCCATCTCGGCGCCCGTGAAGGTCCGGCCGGTGGTCTCCCAGCCCTCGCCGAGGGCCTTGGCGACGAGCGGCTCGGCAACGACCAGCTTCTCCTCGCCGTCGGTCGCGACGACGTAGGTCACCTCGGGGTGCGCGGCGACCGCCGTGTTGGAGACCAGCGTCCAGGGCGTGGTCGTCCACACCAGGAGCGCGGCCTCGCCGGCCAGCGGGCCGGAGGTGAGCGGGAAGCGGACGAAGACCGACGGGTCGACGACAGTCTCGTAGCCCTGCGCCAGCTCGTGGTCCGACAGGCCCGTGCCGCAGCGGGGGCACCAGGGGGCGACGCGGTGGTCCTGGACCAGCAGGCCCTTGTTGAAGATCTCCTTGAGCGACCACCAGACCGACTCGATGTACTCGGGGTCCATGGTGCGGTAGGGCTCGGTGAGGTCGGTCCAATAGCCCATGCGGGTCGTGAGCTCTTCGAAGGCGTCCGTGTGCCGGGTCACCGACTCGCGGCACTTCGCGTTGAACTCGGCGATGCCGTACGCCTCGATGTCCTGCTTGCCGGAGAAGCCGAGCTCCTTCTCCACGGCGAGCTCCACCGGGAGGCCGTGGCAGTCCCAGCCGGCCTTGCGGGCGACGTGGTAGCCGCGCATGGTGCGAAAGCGGGGGAAGACGTCCTTGAAGACGCGCGCCTCGATGTGGTGGGCGCCGGGCATGCCGTTGGCGGTGGGCGGGCCCTCGTAGAACACCCACTCGGGGCGGCCCTCGGACTGCTCCAGGCTCTTGGCGAAGATCTTCTGCTCGCGCCAGAAGTCGAGCACGGCGTGCTCGAGGGCGGGCAGGTCGACCTGGGCGGGCACCTGGCGGTACGTCGGCGTTGTCATCAGCGGGCTTCCTCCGGCGGACTTGCTGCCTTCCGTCCGGAGGGACGAGAGCTACGTCTGCCTGCGCCGCCTTCGGCGCGCTCCCGCGGTACCACCCTCCTTGGCCCTCCGGTGCGGGGTGTGCGCCGGTGAGCCCCCTCATTGGGGTCGCGATGCCGGTTCTACTGGCCACGGCGCTCGGCTGCGGTTTTCTTCCGGCGGCTCCGGGGTGATCTTCACGTCGCGCTCGCCCCCGGGCTTCCACCGTCCCCGGGTCGCTCTGGGCTGCGTACGCCGCTACTCGTCCCCATCCACGCTTTTCGCTCCGCCCAGTGTACGGCGCCGCGCGGACAGCGGCCGACCGCTTTTCCGGGGCGCTCGGGGACGGGGAGACGTCAGGGACGCCATTGTGGGTGACGTATGGGTTTGATGACCCGAATAGCGAGGTATAGGTGTTCGGATCCTGGGACGTCCGGCTCGGCGGATTACCGGGCGGGGAGCTGGGCACAACGGATGCAGGTTCGCCGCGCGGCGTGCGCGAGGCGGGCGAATCGGGCGGTGTGCCCCGTTGCCGCGGGACTCAAGTCGATTTATCGTCCCAGCACGATTCGCGAGCAAGATCACAATATGTGAAGGGGCCGCGGCCATGGTGGCGAAGAAGACCGCCGTACAGCAGCCGGCGTCCGGCAGGTCCGCGGAGGCCTCCGGCGGTGCGGCCAAGGACGTGGGCGGGAAGAAGACCACGCAGGGGGGCTCGGCGGGGCGGGCGGCGAAGGGGGCGGCCGGGAAGGCGACCGAGGGGACGAAGGCGGCCGTCAAGAAGACGAGGGCGGCTGTCAGGAAGGTGACGGCCAACAAGGCCGTGGCCGAGAAAGCGGTGGCCAAGGCCGAGAAAGTCGTGGCCAAGAAAGTGGTGACCAAGTCGGCCGCGGCCGAGGATCCGGCTAAGAAGGGATCAGGCAAGGATCCGGCTAAGAAGGGGGCAGCCGGGAAGACGGCGGCCAAGAAGGGGGCGGCGGGAAAGGCTCCGGCCAAGAAGGCGGCGGTCGAGGAGACGGCAGCCAAGAAGGCCACGGCCGGGAAAGCCTCGGCGAAGAAGGCGGCGGCCAGAGAGTCGGCAGCCGACAAGGTGGCGGCCAGAGAGACGGGGGCCAAGGAGACGGCGGTCAAGGAGACGGCAGCCAAGAAGGCCGCGGCCGAGAAAGCCCCGGCCAAGAAGGCGGCTGCCAAGAAGGCCCCGGCTGAGAAGACGGCAGCCAAGGAGACGGCAGCCAAGAGGGCGGCTGCCAAGGAGGCGGCGGAAAAGAAGACGGCGGAAAAGAAGGCCGCTGTCAGAAGGGCGAAGGCTGCCAAGGGCGGCGTCGCGAAGAAGGGCGTCGAAGCCGAGGGCGTTCGCGCCGGAGGCGAGAGCACCACCACGAAGGGCGCGGTCGGGAAGGGCGCTGCCCGGACCGGCGCGGTCACACAGGACACGGCCGGGAGCAGCACGGCCAAGAAGGCGGGTGCGGCCGAGGCCGCCCAGCAGACGGGAGCGACGACGGTGGGTGCGAAGAAGACTCCTGGCACGGCAACGGCGGCCAAGACCGCTGTTCCGAAGGCACGGGCGGCCGCGGCGGAGCCAGGTGAGCTCGCGGTACGCCCGGGCGAGGACCCCTGGACGGAGGCGGAGGTCGAGGAGGCGCGTGCCGAGCTGACGTCCGAGGAGACCCGGCTGCGTGAGGAGCTCGAGTCGTCGGAGCGGTCGCTCGCCGGTCTGATGCGGGACTCCGGGGACGGCGCCGGCCACGACGAGGCGGACACCGGCAGCAAGAACATCACGCGCGAGCACGAGCTGGCGCTGGCCGCCAACGCGCGCGAGATGCTCGTCCAGACCGAGCGAGCCCTCGAACGCCTCGACGCAGGTACCTACGGCCTGTGCGAGAACTGCGGCAACCCCATCGGCAAGGCCCGCATGCAGGCCTTCCCGCGGGCCACCCTGTGCGTGGAGTGCAAGCAGAAGCAGGAGCGCCGGTACTGACCGGCCGCCGAATGCCTCCTGAGCACGTGGGACGCCCGGGGTGTGCCGTACCCTCGTCCTCAGTCAGGCACCTAGGTTGAGGGACTCACGTGGCAGAGGCGGAGCGCATCATCGGTACGCCGGACACACCGGACGCGGCCGGTAACGGGCGGGAGCGGCCCGGCGAGGGCGCGGCGCCGGGCGAGCGCGCCGACTCCGAGGGCACCCGGGCCCCGGTCGGCGGGTCCGGCTCCGACGAGGCGGCGGCCACCGGGGCGTCCGGCACGGACGAGCCGGCGGCGGCCGGGCGGACCCGGGGCAGGCGCCGGATCGCGGTCCTGTTCGCGGTCGCCACGTTCGCGTACGCCCTCGACCTGATCAGCAAGATGATCGTGGTGGCCAAGCTGGAGCACCACCCGCCCATCGAGATCATCGGGGACTGGCTGAAGTTCGAGGCGATCCGCAACGCGGGCGCGGCCTTCGGCTTCGGCGAGGCCTTCACGGTGATCTTCACCATGATCGCGGCGGCGGTGATCGTGGTGATCGCCCGGCTCGCCCGCAAGCTCTACAGCCTGCCCTGGGCGATCGCGCTCGGCCTGCTGCTCGGCGGTGCGCTGGGCAACCTCACCGACCGGATCTTCCGGGCGCCGGGCGTCTTCGAGGGCGCGGTCGTGGACTTCATCGCACCCAAGCACTTCGCCGTCTTCAACCTGGCCGACTCGGCGATCGTGTGCGGCGGCATCCTGATCGTGCTGCTGTCGTTCAAGGGGCTCGACCCTGACGGGACCGTCCACAAGGACTGAGCCCGCGAGGGGTTTGTCCACAGGCTCCGTACGGGGCTGTCTCACCCGTCCGGCATACTCGACGGGTGAGCACGATTCCCGAGATCCGTACCCTGCCCGTGCCCGACGGACTGGAGGGCGAGCGCGTCGACGCCGCCATCTCCCGCATGTTCGGCTTCTCCCGGACCAAGGCGGCCGAGCTCGCCGCCGCGGGGAAGGTCACGGTCGACGGATCGGTGGTCGGCAAGTCGGAGCGCGTGCACGGCGGCGCCTGGCTGGAGGTCGAGATGCCGCAGGCGCCCGCGCCGGTGCAGGTGGTGGCCGAGCCGGTCGAGGGCATGGAGATCGTGCACGACGACGATGACGTGGTCGTGATCGTCAAGCCGGTGGGCGTGGCCGCGCACCCGTCGCCGGGCTGGATGGGCCCGACCGTGATCGGGGGCCTGGCCGCCGCCGGGTACCGGATCTCGACCTCCGGGGCCGCGGAGCGCCAGGGCATCGTGCACCGGCTCGACGTCGGCACGTCCGGGCTGATGGTCGTCGCCAAGTCGGAGTACGCGTACACGTCGCTGAAGCGACAGTTCAAGGAGCGCACGGTCGACAAGCGGTACCACACGCTCGTCCAGGGCCACCCCGACCCCACCAGCGGCACCATCGACGCGCCCATCGGCCGGCACCCGCAGCACGACTACAAGTGGGCGGTCACGGCCGAGGGCAAGCCGTCCGTGACGCACTACGACCTCATCGAGGCCTTCCGCGCCGCGTCCCTGCTCGACGTGAAGCTGGAGACCGGCCGCACCCACCAGATCCGCGTCCACATGGCCGCCCACCGGCACCCCTGCGTCGGCGACCTGACGTACGGCGCCGACCCGACGCTCGCCAAGCGGCTCCATCTGACCCGCCAGTGGCTGCACGCGGTGCGGCTCGGCTTCGAGCACCCCGGGGATGGGCAGTGGGCGGAGTTCTCCTGCGAGTACCCGGAGGACCTCCAGAAGGCGTTGGACCAGGTCCGGGAGGAGACGTACGCATGAGCGGCGGGACGCCGGCGCCGTCGTACGTGGTGCGGGTCGCCGAGGACCCGGCCGACCGTGAGGCGTGCTTCGCGGTGCGCAAGGAGGTGTTCGTCGGCGAGCAGGGCGTGCCGGAGGACATCGAGTACGACGCGTACGACCCGGGCGCCGTCCATGTGCTGGCGGTCCGGGAGGACGGCGTGCCGCTCGGGACCGGGCGGCTGCTGCTCGGGGAGGCGGCCGTGGCGCAGACCGGAGCCGACTCCTCCGTGGGCTCCCTCGGCCGGCTCGCCGTGGCCGCCCACGCGCGCGGGCTCGGTGTCGGCGTCGCCCTGGTGCGAGCCATCGAGGACGCGGCACGCGCGCGTGGTCTCGCGGCCGTTGACCTGCACGCCCAGACGCACGCGCTGGGCTTCTACGAGCGGCTCGGCTACGAGGCGTACGGGCCGGAGTACTTGGAAGCGGGCATTGAGCACCAGGCGATGCGGCGTTCGCTTTAGCCCGTCATGAAGGGTGCCGAAACGGTTTGTCCTGAGAGTTGCGTGGCAGGCTTGAGGTCAGTCGTGTGAACGTTTGACCTTTCGGAGCGCTGACCGTGGATCAGTTGGCCCTGCTGTTCGTGCTGCTGCTCGGGGCCGTGATCAGCGTCCCGGTCGGGGACCGGTTCAGTGTGCCCGCGCCGGTGCTGATGACGCTCCTGGGCATAGTCCTCGCGCTGCTCGACTTCGTACCGAACATCCAGATCCCGCCGGACCTGATCCTGCCGCTGCTGTTGCCGCCGCTGCTGTACGCCGCGGTGCGGCGCACGTCCTGGCGGCAGTTCGCGGCGAACAAGAGGCCGATCTTCCTGCTGGCCGTGGCGCTGGTGTTCGTCACCATGGCCTGTGTGGCGGCCGCTGCCAACGCGATCGTGCCGGGGCTGCCGCTGGCCGCGGCGTTCGCGCTCGGCGCGCTGGTCGCGCCGCCGGACCCGGTCGCGGCGACCGCCGTCGCCGGGCAACTGGGGCTGCCGCGCCGGCTGGTGTCGATCCTGGAGGGCGAGGGGCTGTTCAACGACGTGACGGCCATCGTCCTCTACCACGTGGCGATCGCCGCCGCCGTCAGCGGGACGTTCTCACCCTGGGAGGCCGGGCTCGATCTGTTGCTGTCGGGCGTGGTGGCGGTGGCCGTGGGCCTCGCGCTGGGCTGGGGCGCGAACAAGCTGATGGAACTGCTCTCGGACGCGACCCTGCAGATCGGGCTGACCCTGCTGGTGCCGTACGCCTCGTACGTCATGGCCGAGGAACTGCACGGGTCGGGAGTGCTCGCCGTGCTGACCACCGCGCTGTTCCTCGCGGAGTACGGGGCCGACGCCGACGACGTCATGACGCGGCTGGCCGGGCACACGTTCTGGAACATCGTCGACACGCTCGTCACCGGCGTCGCGTTCGGGCTGGTCGGGCTGGAGCTGCACAACGCGATCCACACGGCGTCCGGCCGCTGGGGAGAGTTGCTCGGGTGGGCGGCGGTGGTCGTCTGCGTGGTCGTGTTCGTACGGCTGTTGTGGCTGCTGCCGGCGACCTGGCTGACGAAGCGGCTGCACGCGCGGCGGGACTACGACGAGGACATCCCGGTGAGCTGGCGCGAGACCGTGGTGATGTGGTGGTCGGGGATGCGCGGGGTGGCCTCGGTCGCGCTGGTGCTGGCCATTCCGCTTCAGACCGATGCGGGGGCGCCGTTCCCCAGCCGGGACGAGATCATCTTCATCGCGTTCGGGGTGATCATGGCGACGTTGGTGGTGCAGGGGCTGACGTTGCCGTGGCTGGTGCGGTCGCTGGGGGTGCGGGCCGACACGGATGTCGAGAAGGAGTTCGCGAAGGCGCTGGCGATCCGGGCGTCCAAGGCGGCGAAGCGCAGGCTCCGGGAGATCGAGGAAGTCGAGGAACTGCCGGAGGAGTTGTCCGAGCAGATGGTGCGGCGGGCGTTCGACATCGCGGTGCGGATCAGTCCCGAGGTGGCCGAGGACGAGCGGCGGGAGGCCTATCAGGAGCGGGCTCGGCGGCTGAAGCGGGTGCGGCGGATCCAGCAGGAGATGCTGAGCGCGGCGCGGCACGAGGTGCTGGCGGCGCGGAGCGAGCAGGGGGCGGACCCGGAGGTGGTGGACCGGGTGCTGCGGCACCTTGATGTGCGGTCCATGCGGTGAGCTCTTGGCTTTCCCTGCCTGCGGGCCCGTCCGGAGCTGCTTGCCTTTTTCGTCAGCGCTCCGGCCTCGTCGAGCCGTGGAAGCGGCGCTGCTGGGGCGGGACGCCGTCCTGGGACGGGCGGTGGCCGTTTTGGGACGGCGGCAGGATCGCGTCCGCCGTGTTGACCCGGGGCAGGGCGTAGGGGTGCTCGTCGGCCAGCCAGCGGACCATCTGCTCGCGGACGGTGACCCGCACGGTCCAGATGTCGTCCGCGTCCTTGGCGGTCACCAGGGCCCGCACCTGCATGGTGTTCGGGGTGGTGTCCGTGACGGACAGGTCGTAGGCACGGCCGTCCCAGGCCGGGCACTCGCGCAGGACGTCGCGGAGCTTCTCGCGCATCGCGTCCACGGGGGCCGTGTGGTCGACGTGCCAGAAGACGGTGCCGGTCATCTGCGGCGTGCCGCGCGACCAGTTCTCGAACGGCTTGGACGTGAAGTACGACACCGGCATGGTGATCCGCCGCTCGTCCCAGGTGCGCACGGTCAGGAACGTCAGCGTGATCTCCTCGACCGTGCCCCACTCGCCGTCCACGACGACGGTGTCCCCGATGCGCACCATGTCGCCGAAGGCGATCTGGAACCCGGCGAACATGTTGCTCAGCGTGGACTGCGCGGCGACACCGGCGACGATGCCGAGGATGCCGGCCGAGGCCAGTAGCGAGGCACCCGCCGCGCGGAACGCCGGGAACGTCAGCAGCATGCTCGCCGCCGCCACCACGCCGACGATCGCGGACACCACCCGCATGATCAGCGTCACCTGGGTGCGCACCCGGCGGACCCTGGCCGGGTCGCGGTGGGCCCGGGCGCTGGCGTACCGGCTGTACGACGTCTCGACGATCGCCGCCGCGATCCGGATGACCAGCCAGGCGGCCGACCCGATCAGCACAAGCGTCAGCGCCCGGCCGATGCCCTCGTCGCGGCTTTCCAGCAGTTGCGCCTCGTCGTACGACCCTCGCAGCAGGGCCGCACACAGCAGGAGCTGGTAGGGGATGCGGCCACGGCGGAGCAGCCCCCACAGCGGGGTCTCGTGGTGCCGTTCGTCGGCCTTGCGCAGCAGGAAGTCGGTGGCCCAGCCGATCACCAGCGTGAGCACGACCGAGCCACCGACCACGATCAGCGGTCGTAGCAGGTTCTCCATGCCCCGAACCTAACCGGCTCCCGGGGTGCATGAACATGTGAGTTCGGCGCGGTCGTGGGTAGTGCCGTGATCCGGCGTTGTCACACCCGGCTGGCACCATGGCCTCATGAACATCATGCTCTTTCACTCGACCCATGGGCTGCGGCCCGCGGTGCTCCAGGCCGCCGACCGGTTGCGCGCGGCCGGACACGAGGTGTGGACGCCCGACCTCTTCGAGGGACGCACGTTCGACACGGTCGAAGAGGGCATGGAGCACAAGGAGAAGATCGGCAAGGAGGAGCTGCTGAAGCGGGCCGTGCTGGCCGCCGCGCCCTACTCCGAGCGCGGTCTGGTGTACGCGGGGTTCTCGCTCGGCGCCTCCATCGCCCAGACCCTCGCCCTCGGCGACGACAAGGCGCGCGGGCTGCTGCTCCTGCACGGCACGTCGGACATCGCGCCGGGCGTCACGGCGGACGAGCTGCCGGTCCAGCTGCACGTGGCGGAGCCGGACCCGTTCGAGACGGACGACTGGCTGAGCGCCTGGTACCTCCAGATGGGCCGGACCGGCGCCGACGTCGAGGTGTACCGGTATGCCGGGGCCGGTCACCTCTACACAGATCCCGACCTGCCGGACTATGACGAGGAGGCCGCCGAGGCCACCTGGCGGGTGGCGCTCGGCTTCCTCGAGACCCTCCAGTAGGTCGCATGAGGTCTGTCCGGCCACGCCTTCGAGGTGACGGTGGTTACACCGGATCGTGGACGCGTTCGATCTTCTGCGTGCCGCTGCGCGTGCGGTACGAGCGGGCCCACGTGGCGGCGGCGTCGCGCTTCGTGCGGTCGGACAGGACGTAGTAGTCCATCTGCGCCCGCTCGGCCGTGATGTCCAGGACGCCGTAGCCGTGGCGGTCGGTGTCGACCCAGTGGACGTGCCGGTTGGCGGCGCGGATGACGGGTGCGGCGACCGCGGAGACCGTGCCCTGAGGGACCTTGACGATGTCGTCGAGGTTGTCGGAGGTGACCGAGGTGACGACGAACTCCGTGGCGGCCGACGGGGACAGCGGGTACGTACCGGCGTCCACCGGCACGTCGTTGGCCCAGGCCATGTGGATGTCGCCGGTGAGGAAGACCGTGTTGCGGATCGCGTTCGCGCGCAGGTGGGCGAGGAGTTCGCGGCGGTCGTCGGTGTAGCCGTCCCACTGGTCGGTGTTGAGGGCGAGGCCTTCCCGCGGCAGGCCCAGCAGCTTGGCCAGCGGCTTCAGCAGATCGGCGGAGAGCGAGCCGATGGCGAACGGCGAGACCATCACCGAGTTGCCGACCAGCCGCCAGGTGGTGTCGGACGCCTTCAGGCCCGCCTTCAGCCAGTCCAGTTGGGCGCGGCCGGTGAGCGTGCGGTCCGGGTCGTCGACCCCGCCGCCTCCGACCTCGACCTGCTGCGAGCGGAAGGAGCGCAGGTCCAGCAGCGAGAGGTCGGCAAGCTTGCCGAAGCGCAGCCGACGGTAGGTGGTGCCCGCGATCGCCGGGCGCACCGGCATCCACTCGAAGTAGGCCTGCTTGGCGGCGGCCTGACGGGCGGACCAGGTGCCCTCGGCGCCCTCCGTGTGGTTCTCCGCGCCGCCCGACCAGGCGTCGTTGGCGAACTCGTGGTCGTCCCAGATCGCCACGACCGGAGCCGCCGCGTGCAGTGCCTGGAGGTCGGGGTCGGTCTTGTAACGCGCGTGCCGGACGCGGTAGTCGGCGAGGGTGACGATCTCGTGGGCCGGGGCGTGCGGACGGACGACCGTCCCACGGGTGCCGTACTCGCCGGTGCCGTACTCGTAGACGTAGTCGCCGAGGTGCAGCCAGGCGTCCAGGTCGCCGCGGGCCGCGAGATGACGGTACGCGGAGAAGTAGCCGGCCTCCCAGTTGGCGCAGGAGACCACGCCGAAGCGCAGGCCCGTGACGGCAGCGTCGGCCGCCGGGGCGGTGCGGGTGCGGGCGGCGGGGGAGTCGGTGCCCCCGGCGGAGAAGCGGAACCAGTAGTCGGTGGCCGGTTCCAGGCCGCGGATGTCGGCCTTCACGGTGTGGTCGGAGGCGGCCGTCGCGGTGGTGGAGCCCTTGGCGACGACGCTTCCGAACGCCTTGTCCCTGGCGATGATCCAGCTCACCTCGGTGTCCGGGCCGAGTCCGGAGCCGGGTATCGCCTCCGGGGCCGGCGTCACGCGGGTCCAGAGCAGGACGCCGTCCGGCAGGGGGTCACCGGAGGCGACGCCGTGCAGGAAGGCGGGTGCCTGGTCGATGGCGCGGGCGGGCAGGGTCGCTGCCAGCGGCCCGGCCAGGACAGCGGTCGCCGCCGCGGCCTTGACGACCGTACGGCGGCGCGGGGTGAGGGAGTTGAGGTCCTCTGACGGCTTCGATGATCTGTATCGACTGGTCACGGACGATCAGGTTACTGATCGGTATGCAGCAGAGCGGGCGAACTCCCGAAGTTCGCCCGCTCTTCATGCGGTGACCGGTTACTGACCCGCCGTCACTTCTTGAGGGCCTCGCCCACCACGCGGTTGAAGTCGGCCACCGTCATCAGCGGCGTGCCCTGGTTGTCGGCCGTGAGCTGCTTGCCGTCCATGACGAAGCCCGGGGTGCCCTGCACGCCGTCCTTGTTGTCGTCGAAGGTCTTCGACATGGCCATCGCCCAGGCGTCGTAGGTGCCCTTCTCGACCGCGTCCTGGAACTTCTTGTTGTTCTTCAGCGCGGGGACGGTGTCGGCGACCTTGATGAGGTAGCTGTCCTTCTTGAACTCGTCGGTCGTCTCCTCGGGGTGGTACTTCGCCGAGTACAGCGCGGCCTTGTAGTCGAGGAACGCCTCGGGGCTGACGTTCAGCGCGGCACCGAGGGCGCTCAGCGCGTTCTTGGAGCCCTCGCCGTTGTCCTTGTTGTCGATGAAGGTGGCGCCGATGAACTGCATCTTGAACTTGCCGTCGTCGATGTCCTTCTTCACGGTCGGACCGACGGTCTGCTCGAACTGGGCGCACACGGGGCAGCGCGGGTCCTCGTAGATCTTCAGGGTCTTCTTGGCCGAGTCCTTGCCGATGACGACCGTGGTGCCCTTGGCGCCCGTGGTGTTGGCCGGGGCGACGACCTCGGCGTCCTTCTGGGCCTCCCAGTGCGTGGGCTTGTTGGCCTGGACGACCGCGTAGCCGATGCCGCCGGCTATCGCCAGGACGCCGACGATGGAGGCGGCGACGATGATCTGCCGCTTGGCCTTCGCCCTCTTGGCCTCGCGCTCGCGCTCGATGCGCAGCCGCTCACGGGCCGCCGTCTTCGCCGCCTGGCTGTTCCGCTTGCTCATGGTGATGTTCTCCGTCGGGGACGCGCACACGTCGTGTGCGCAATACGTAAGGGGGACTGCCGGTGCTCGAAAGGTGCCTCACGCGAAGGCGGGCGAGCACGGCGGTCCACGCCGTCCCAGGGAGTGGGTGAGGATCCGGTCGCGGGCGGTGGGCGTGCGCTCGGCGGCCCGCGACGGCAGCCGGCACCCGGCCGGGGCCCGTGCCACCGTCACCGCGGCGACCGCCAGCAGCAACGGCCGGAAGGTGCTCGCCGCCACCGCCCGCAGCAGCTGGGCCAGGGCCCGCTCGCCCCGGCGCAGCCAGACGGCGGCGGCCAGTCCCACGCCGACGTGCGCGGCGAGCAGCAGCCAGGCGGTGGCCGGGTCGGCATGCGCGACCACGGCCGCGAGCCGGTCGGTGCCGGTGGCCCCGGCCATCCGGGCCAGCGGCGTGCCGACCTCGCCGCCCCCGCACAGCACGTCCAGGCCGACCGACCGCAGCGGGCCGGCGACCGGGCCGCCCGACCGGCCGTAACAGGCGTGCTGTCCCGTGGTGAACACCGTGTCGGCGGCCAGTTCCAGCGGGATCAGCAGGGCCGCGATCCGCCCGAAGGAGCGCTCGCGGCCCGCCAGGGCGTACGCGATCACGAACACGGCGGCGGCGACCGCGGCCACCGTGCCCATCGGGAGCGGGACCTGGGACAGCAGCACGTGCGACGCGGTGCTGAGCGTCACGACCACTGCCGTGAACAGCGCCGCGCGTACGGCTCTGAGCTGGATCCCGGATATGTCCATAGCGAAAGGAGAGTCTGTCACGGGGGCCGGTAAGGGACCCCTAAAGAATGCCTGTGAGTGAGTGGATGGCCAAAGCCCCGGCTCAGGGGTCCTTACAGACCCGGGATCCGGCCGTTGCGGAACAGGTCCACGAAGGTCTGGTGGTCGGCACGCGCGCGTGCGCCGTAGCTGTGCGCGAAGTCGGTCAGCAGCGGCGCGAAGCCCTCCTCGTCGGCCGCGATCGCCGCGTCGATGGCCCGCTCCGTGGAGAACGGCACCAGGGACTCGCCGGACTGGTCGTCCGCCGCCGAGTGCATCGTGGCCGTGGCCCGGCCGAGGTCGGCCACCACCTGGGCGATCTCCTCCGCGTCGTCGATGTCGCCCCAGTCGAGATCCACCGCGTACGGCGAGACCTCGGCGACCAGCTGACCCGCGCCGTCCAGCTCGGTCCAGCCCAGCCACGGGTCGGCGTGCGCCTGGAGGGCGCGCTGGGAGATGACCGTGCGGTGCCCCTCGTGCTGGAAGTAGTCGCGGATCGCCTGGTCCGTGACGTGCCGGGAGACGGCCGGGGTCTGGGCCTGCTTGATGTAGATCACCACATCGTTCTCCAGGGCGTCGCTGTGGCCCTCCAGGAGGATGTTGTACGACGGCAGCCCCGCCGAGCCGATGCCGATGCCGCGCCGGCCGACGACGTCCTTCACGCGGTAGGAGTCGGGGCGGGCCAGCGAGCTGTCCGGCAGCGTCTCCAGGTAGCCGTCGAAGGCGGCGAGGACCTTGTAGCGCGTGGCCGCGTCCAGCTCCACCGAGCCGCCGCCCGGCGCGAAGCGGCGCTCGAAGTCGCGGATCTCCGTCATCGACTCCAGCAGCCCGAAGCGGGTCAGCGACCGGGCGTCACGCAGCGCGTCCAGCAGCGGGCCCTGCGCGGTGTCCAGCGTGAACGGCGGCACCTCGTCGCTCTTGGCGCCGGTGGCCAGGGCGTGGATCCGCTCGCGGTACGCGACCGCGTAGATCGTCACCAGCTCGGAGATCTGCTCGTCGCTGAGCGCCTTCGCGTACCCGATGAGGGCGATGGAGGCGGCGAAGCGCTTCAGGTCCCAGGTGAAGGGGCCGACGTAGGCCTCGTCGAAGTCGTTGACGTTGAAGATCAGGCGGCCGTTGGCGTCCATGTACGTGCCGAAGTTCTCCGCGTGCAGGTCGCCGTGGATCCACACGCGTGAGGTGCGCTCGTCCAGGAACGGCCCGCCCCGCTTCTCCTGGTCGAGATCGTGGTAGAAGAGGCACGCCGTGCCCCGGTAGAACGCGAAGGCCGAGGCCGCCATCTTCCGGAACTTCACGCGGAACGCGGCCGGGTCGGCGGCCAGGAGCTCGCCGAAGGCGGTGTCGAAGACGGCGAGGATCTCCTCGCCGCGGTGCTCGTCGTCGAGCTGCGGGAACGACATCGCTGGGTGCCTCCTGGTGCATACGTCTGGGGACGGCAGGTCCGCCCTGTGCCTAACGTGCGGTGGTCCGCGGGAGTGCCCGCGACCCCCGCATGAAGGTACGCGGGTCAGGCCCTGGAGTGTCAGTGGCGAGGCATAGACTTCGACGCTGTCCCCCAGACTGTCCGCAGCCTGTCGGGCCCCATTCGACGTACGTTTTCTCTGGAGGCCGCAGCCGTGTCAAAGCCGCCGTTCACGCACCTGCACGTCCACACCCAGTACTCGCTGCTGGACGGTGCCGCGCGGCTGAAGGACATGTTCAACGCGTGCAACGAGATGGGCATGACGCACATCGCCATGTCCGACCACGGCAACCTCCACGGGGCGTACGACTTCTTCCACTCCGCGCAGAAAGCCGGGGTCACCCCGATCATCGGCATCGAGGCGTATGTCGCGCCCGAGTCGCGCCGCAACAAGCGCAAGATCCAGTGGGGCCAGCCGCACCAGAAGCGCGACGACGTCTCCGGTTCCGGTGGTTACACCCACAAGACGATGTGGGCCGTGAACAAGACCGGCCTGCACAACCTCTTCCGGCTCTCCTCGGACGCGTACGCCGAGGGCTGGCTGCAGAAGTGGCCCCGGATGGACAAGGAGACCATCGCCAAGTGGTCCGAGGGGATCGTCGCCTCCACCGGCTGCCCCTCCGGCGAGGTCCAGACCCGGCTGCGCCTCGGCCACTTCGACGAGGCCCTGAAGGCCGCCGCCGACTACCAGGACATCTTCGGCAAGGACCGCTACTTCCTGGAGCTGATGGACCACGGCATCGAGATCGAGCACCGGGTCCGCGACGGCCTTCTGGAGATCGCCAAGAAGCTCGGCATCCCCCCACTGGTCACCAACGACTCGCACTACACCTACTCGCACGAGGCGAGCGCCCACGACGCCCTGCTGTGCATCCAGACCGGCAAGAACCTCTCCGACCCCGACCGCTTCAGGTTCGACGGCACCGGCTACTACCTGAAGTCCACGGACGAGATGTACGCCATCGACTCCTCGGACGCCTGGCAGGAGGGCTGCGCCAACACCCGGCTGATCGCCGAGATGGTCGACACCACGGGCATGTTCGAAAAGCGCGACCTGATGCCGAAGTTCGACATCCCGGAGGGGTACACGGAGGTCAGCTGGTTCCGCGAGGAGACCCTGCGCGGCATGCACCGCCGCTTCCCGGACGGCATCCCGGACGACCGCATGAAGCAGGTCGAGTACGAGATGGACACCATCCTCTCGATGGGCTTCCCGGGCTACTTCCTCGTGGTCGCCGACTTCATCATGTGGGCCAAGAAGCAGGGCATCGCGGTCGGCCCCGGCCGAGGCTCCGCGGCCGGCTCGATCGTCGCCTACGCCCTCGGCATCACCGACCTCGACCCCATCCCGCACGGCCTGATCTTCGAGCGGTTCCTCAACCCCGAGCGCATCTCCATGCCCGATGTCGACATCGACTTCGACGAGCGCCGGCGCGTCGAGGTGATCCGGTACGTGACGGAGAAGTACGGCGCCGACAAGGTCGCCATGATCGGCACGTACGGCACCATCAAGGCCAAGAACGCGATCAAGGACTCCGCGCGCGTGCTGGGCTACCCGTACGCGATGGGAGACCGCCTCACCAAGGCCATGCCCGCCGACGTCCTCGGCAAGGGCATCAACCTCGACGGCATCACCAACCCCGAGCACCCCCGCTACTCGGAGGCGGGCGAGATCCGGGCGATGTACGAGAACGAGCCGGACGTGAAGAAGGTCATCGACACCGCCAAGGGCGTCGAGGGCCTGGTCCGGCAGATGGGCGTGCACGCCGCCGGCGTGATCATGTCCAGCGAGACCATCACCGACCACGTCCCGGTCTGGGTCAGGCACACCGACGGCGTGACCATCACGCAGTGGGACTACCCGAGCTGTGAGTCGCTCGGCCTGCTGAAGATGGACTTCCTGGGCCTGCGCAACCTGACGATCATGGACGACGCCGTCAAGATGGTGAAGTCCAACAAGGGGATCGACATCGATCTCCTGAGCCTCCCGCTCGACGACCCCACGACCTTCGAACTGCTCCAGCGCGGCGACACCCTCGGCGTCTTCCAGTTCGACGGCGGCCCCATGCGCTCCCTGCTCCGGCTGATGAAGCCGGACAACTTCGAAGACATCTCCGCCGTGTCGGCCCTGTACCGCCCGGGCCCGATGGGCATGAACTCCCACACGAACTACGCGCTGCGCAAGAACGGGCAGCAGGAGATCACGCCGATCCACCCCGAGCTGGAGGAGCCGCTCAGGGAGGTCCTGGACGTCACCCACGGCCTGATCGTCTACCAGGAGCAGGTGCAGAAGGCCGCCCAGATCATCGCCGGCTACTCGCTCGGCGAGGCCGACATCCTCCGCCGCGTGATGGGCAAGAAGAAGCCCGAGGAACTGGCGAAGAACTTCGTGCTGTTCCAGGAGGGCGCCCGTAAGAAGGGCTACAGCGACGAAGCCATCCAGGCGCTCTGGGACGTGCTGGTCCCCTTCGCCGGCTACGCGTTCAACAAGGCGCACTCCGCCGCGTACGGACTCGTCTCCTACTGGACCGCGTACCTCAAGGCGAACCACCCCGCCGAGTACATGGCCGCGCTCCTCACGTCCGTGAAGGACGACAAGGACAAGTCGGCCGTCTACCTCAACGAGTGTCGCCGCATGGGCATCAAGGTGCTCCCGCCGGATGTCAACGAGTCGATGTCCAACTTCGCGGCCCAGGGCGACGACGTGATCCTCTTCGGCCTCTCCGCCGTCCGCAACGTCGGCACGAACGTCGTCGAGTCGATCATCAGGTGCCGCAAGGCCAAGGGGAAGTACACCTCGTTCCCGGACTACCTCGACAAGGTCGACGCGGTGGTCTGCAACAAGCGCACCACCGAGTCGCTGATCAAGGCCGGCGCCTTCGACGCCATGGGCCACACCCGCAAGGGCCTGACCGCGCAGTACGAGCCGATGATCGACAACGTGGTCGCGGTCAAGCGCAAGGAGGCCGAGGGGCAGTTCGACCTCTTCGGCGGAATGGGCGAGGCCGACAGCAGCGAGCCGGGCTTCGGTCTCGACGTGGAGTTCACCACCGAGGAGTGGGACAAGACCTATCTGCTCGCCCAGGAGCGGGAGATGCTCGGTCTGTACGTCTCCGACCACCCGCTGTTCGGTCTGGAGCACATCCTGTCCGACAAGGCCGACGCGGGCATCTCCCAGCTCACCGGCGGGGAGCACGCGGACGGCGCGGTCGTCACCATCGGCGGCATCATCTCCGGCCTGCAGCGCAAGATGACCAAGCAGGGCAACGCCTGGGCCATCGCCACCGTCGAGGACCTCGCGGGCTCGATCGAGTGCATGTTCTTCCCGGCGACGTACCAGCTCGTCTCGACCCAACTCGTCGAGGACGCCGTGGTGTTCGTCAAGGGCCGCCTCGACAAGCGCGAGGACGTGCCGCGGCTGGTCGCGATGGAACTGATGGTGCCGGATCTGTCGAACGCGGGCACCAACGCGCCCGTGATCCTCACCATCCCGGCCACCCGGGTCACGCCGCCGCTGGTCAGCCGCCTCGGCGAGGTCCTCAGCCACCACAAGGGCGACAGCGAGGTCCGGATCAAGCTCCAGGGGCCGACCAAGACGACCGTGCTGCGTCTGGACCGGCACCGGGTGAAGCCGGACCCGGCGCTCTTCGGTGACCTGAAGGTGCTGCTCGGGCCGTCCTGCCTGGCGGGCTGACGCCGGGCCCGGGAGCGGGCTCTTGATGCGCGAGAGGGGCGTACCCGGTACCGGGTACGCCCCTCGGTGTGTGTCCGGGTCTCAACCACCCGTTACACGCATGTCAGTTGTGACCGAAGCTGCGCTTGCGCTTGCGGGACGCCACGTCGCCGGGGGTCACCTCGACCTCGGGCTGGGGCTCCGCCTCCGCGGTGGGACGGCGGTCGGCGCGCTGACCACGCTCGGTAGGACGCTGCTGCTTACGGTCACGGTTCTTGTTCTTGGCCATGGTGATGCCTCCTGTGGGGGATCTAGGGGCCAGGGCCGGGACCAGATTCACACAGGCCGACAACGATCGCATGTCGGACAATTACCGTGCGTGACAGGGCTGGTCGCTGCGGGAACCTCCGAAACGCCACGCCGAAGATCGAGTTCCGGCCGTTAACCTCCGCGCCGTCGGGCAGACTCGAAGCAAGCCCGAAGCAAACCTCCCGGGAAGAGGGTGAGTCGTGTGGACCGCTGCATCGTCCTGGTGGACGCGGGGTATCTGCTGGGGGCGGCGGCGAGTCTCCTCGCCGGGGAGCCCTCACGATCCCGGATCACCGTCGACCACACCGCCCTCATCCAAGGGCTGCGCGAACGCGCCGAGTCGGACACGCAGCAGCCGCTGCTGCGTATCTACTGGTTCGACGGCGCTCCCGACCGCGTCCCGCAACCCGAGCACCGCAGGCTGCGCGTGATGCCCCGGGTCACCGTCCGGCTGGGCGCGCTGACCCGCAGCGACGGCCGCTGGGCGCAGAAGGGCGTGGACGCCGCGATGCACGCCGAGCTCACCGAACTGGCCCGCAACCGCGCCTGCTCCGACATCGTCCTCGTCACCGGTGACGGCGATCTGCTGCCCGGCATGATGGCCGCGAAGGAGCACGGCGTCGCCGTCCACCTGTGGGCCGTGCAGGCCGCCGACGGCGACTACAACCAGTCCGAGGACCTGGTCGCCGAGGCCGACGAGCGGCGCGTCCTGGACCGGACCTGGATCACCAAGGCCGTCCGAGCCAAGGAGTACACCGGCGCGTGCGCCCCGCAGCCCGCGCCCCGGCCGGAGATCGCCGCGATCCTCTCCGCCCCGCTGCCCGAGTCCGCGCTCGCCGCCGCGACCGAGCGCCCCGCACCGCAACCGCAGCACCCCGCGGCCGGAGCCGGGCAGAACGGCGCGGAGGAACGCGTGCCCGCCCCCAAAGGCGTCCCCACACCCAAAGACCTGGCCGCCCTGCGCGCCCCCGGCACCCACTCAGCCCAGCAGCCCGCCTCCGCCACCCTCCGCTGGTCCTCCGACAAGGGCTGGGTCGACCGGCCCACGGCCGAGCCTCCCGAGGCCGCCTTGATGCCGACGCTCGCCCAGCTGACCACGGCCGAGCAGCGGTGGGCCGACCGCGAGGAGGACATCACCACCGTCGGCGGCGACCCCTACGAGGTGGGGCAGGTCTTCGCCCGGCGCTGGGTCGAGCGCCTCGGCGACCAGAGCCACCTGCAGAAACTGTCCGGGATGTACCCGCGCATCCCGCACCGCGTCGACGGGGAGCTGCTGCGCTACGCCGCTCGCTTCGGCCTGCTCGCCCACAAGGACGACCAGATCGACGAGCGGGACCGGTACGCCATCCGGGCCGGCTTCTGGAAGGAGATCGGCGTGCGCACGGGAGTGGAGCACGCGCCCGTCGGCGAATGAGAACTTTGCCGGGGGATTTCCCGCCCGGGAGCGACCCGAGAGCGGAGCGGGGCTGCCGACCCCGTAGTCTCGTCCCTTGTGAGTAAGCGCGCGGCACAGGCATTTCGGCACGATGGTGACGTCGTGTGCGCGGTGCGCGGGCTGACCAAGACCTATCCGGCGGTACGCGGCCGGCGTGGCGCGCCCGGGACACCCGAGGTCCGGGCCACGGACGACGTGACGCTGGACATCCGGCGCGGCGAGATCTTCGGCCTGCTCGGGCCGAACGGCGCAGGCAAGTCCACCCTCGTACGGCAGCTCACCGGGCTGATGCGGCCCGACCGCGGCAGCGTGGAGATCCTCGGGCACGACATCGTGCGCCACCCGGAGCGGGCCGCGCGGATCCTCGCCTATCTGGGTCAGGAGTCGACCGCCCTCGACGAGCTGACCGTGTCGCTCGCCGCCGAGACCACCGGGCGGCTGCGCGGCCTGGACGTACGGCGGGCGCGGGCCGAGCGGGACGACGTACTCGACGAGCTGGGGCTCGCGCCGCTCGCCGGGCGTCCGCTGAAGAAGCTCTCCGGGGGCCAGCGGCGCCTGGCGTGCTTCGCAGCGGCGCTGGTGGGGGAGCGGCCGCTGCTGGTGCTCGACGAGCCGACCACCGGCATGGACCCGGTGGCGCGGCGGGCCGTGTGGTCCGCCGTCGACCGGCGGCGGGCGGAGCGCGGGACGACCGTGCTGCTCGTCACCCACAACGTCATCGAGGCCGAGACCGTGCTGGACCGGGTGGCCGTCCTCGACCGGGGTCGGGTGATCGCCTGCGACACCCCGGCCGGGCTCAAGGAGCAGGTCGCCGGCGAGGTGCGGGTCGACCTGGTGTGGCGGGACGCGGCGCCGCTGCACGTCCCCGAGGTGGCCGCGCTGCGGGACCGTGCCGTGGAGTCGGGGCGCCTGTGGACGCTCCGGCTCGGGCCCGAGGAGGCCCGGGCGGTCGTCGCCACCGTCACCGGAGGGGCCGCCTTCGCCGCACTGGACGACTTCACGCTGGCCACGCCGAGCCTGGAGGACGTGTACCTGGCCCTGGGCGGTGCCGTGCAGCAGGGGCTGGTGAAGGCGTGAGGAGTGCCGAGGCCTTGAGTGCGGGGGCCTGGATCATGACGGCCCGCAATGCGGCGGCCTTGAGTACGCAGGCCGCCGCGTACGTACCGAACAGGGCGACTGCCGCAGTGGACCCGACGAAGGGGAGCAGCGCGACGTGAGTGTCGTACCCGCCGATGTCCTGCCGGGCGGTGCCCTGGCCGTGGAGGAGCCCGCCGCGTGCGCGGCCGAGCTCGGACCTCGGGCGCGGCTGTGGCCGTCGCTGGCGGCCGTGTACCGGGCGCAGCTGTCCCGGGCGCGGGTCGCGCGGATCCCGCTGCTGTTCGTGGCGACGTTCCAGTCGATCGGCATCATGATCCTGATGCGCGGGGTCGTGGACGACGGGGCGGAGGCCCAGGCCGTCGTCGCCGGGTCGTCCGTCCTGGTGGTCGCCTTCGTCGCGCTGAACCTCCTCGCGCAGTACTTCGGGCAGCTGCGGGCCAGCGGCGGACTCGATCACTACGCGACCTTGCCGGTGCCGCCGGCGGCGGTGGTGCTGGGCGCGGCGGGCGCGTACGCGTCGTTCACCGTGCCGGGGACCGTCGTGACGGCTGTGTTCGGCTGTGTGCTGTTCGGGCTGCCGCTGGCCCATCTGTGGATCCTCGTGGCCGTGATCCCGCTCGCGGGTGCCGCGCTCGCCGGTCTGGGGGCGGCGCTCGGGCTGCTCGCGCCCCGGCCGGAGCTGGCCACGCTGCTCGGGCAGCTGGGCATGTCGGCGGCGCTGCTGCTGGGCGTGCTGCCGGCCGAGCGGATGCCCGAGGCCGTGCGTTTCACGCGGGATCTGCTGCCGTCGACGTACGGGGTGGAGGCCTTCGCGCGGACGTTCGGGCCGAATCCCGACTGGGCCTTCGTACTCGGTGACCTCGCCGTGTGCGCCTTCGTGGGCGTCGTCTCGCTGGCCGTGGCGACCTGGGCGTACCGCCGGGCGGCCGTCCGGTGAGCGGCCAGGGATCGTCCGGTGACGCGGGGCACGGGCGGGCCTGGCACGATGGCAGGGTGACCGCACCACTGAATCCGCCACCGCCGCCGCATGAACGTTCCGCACAGGATTCGTGGCAGCCGCCGGCCGCCGGGGCGCAGGCTCCCGGGTCCCAGTACGCCGAGTACGCCGGGCACGGCTGGTACGGACAGGACGGCCCCGGGATGAGGACGGAAGTGCGGGAGGCCGGCGTGATCGCGGTGGCCGTGGCGCTCGGCGGGGCGCTGCTGGGCGTGCTGTGGTGGTGGCTCGCGCCGCACGTGCCGCTGGTCGGTGACGTGGCCGAGGGGAACTGGGTCGTCTACCTCAAGGACACCGAGGGGGAGCAGGCCGTCGGGGTCGACGGCACGTTCACGCTGCTCGGGCTGGCCTTCGGGGTCGTCAGTGCCCTGGTCGTGTTCCTGCTGCGGCGGCGTGGGGGTGTGCCGCTGGTGGTGGGACTGGCCGTCGGGGGGCTGCTCGGGTCGTTGCTGGCCTGGCGGGTCGGGGTGTGGCTCGGGCCCGCGGAGGATGTGGTCGCGCATGCGCGGGAAGTGGGGCGGGGTGTGTCGTTTTCCGCGCCGTTGAAGTTGGGGGCGAAGGGGGCGCTGCTGGCCTGGCCGCTTGCCGGGCTGGTGTTGCATCTCGGGTTGATGGCGTTGTTCGGGCCTCGGGACCCGGAGCCGGAGTTCGGGCACTCGCCTTATGAGGCACCGCCTGCTGCGTAGGTGCCCGGCGTCTGGGCTGAGGCGGGGTGGGTGCGCAGCCCGGCGGACTGACGAGATGCCGTCGATTCCCTGCGACCTGATCCAAACGACAGACCCTAGGCGCGTCCGATCGGGGCCAGTACCGCCTCCGTGAGCGTCGCCAAGTCCTCCGGAGACAGTTCCACCTCCAAGCCCCTCCGGCCCGCCGAGACGCAGATCGTCGGGTGGGACGACGCCGACGCATCGAGGACCGTCGGGAGTTTCTTGCGCTGGCCCAAGGGCGAGATGCCGCCCCGGACGTAACCCGTGGTGCGTTCCGCCAGTGTCGGGTCCGCCATCGTCGCGCGTTTGCCGCCCACCGCCGCTGCCAGGGCCTTCAGGTCCAGTTGGCCCGCCACCGGGACCACGGCGACCGTCAGCGCGCCGTCGATGTCGGCTACCAGCGTCTTGAAGACGCGGTCCGGGGAGACGCCCATCGCCTCGGCCGCCTCCTCGCCGTAGGAGGGGTGGGAGGGGTCGTGATCGTAGGAGTGGACCGTGAACTCCACGCCCGCCGCCGTGAGGGCGACCGTCGCGGGGGTGCCGCCCGGCTGTTGCTGCTTCTTCGACTTCTTCGCCATTGACGGTCCGCTTCAGTTGAGACTTGTCGGGCCGCGCGTCAGGTCCGACGACGGCAACGACGGCAGATTACGGATGATGGCCGTCTCGGAGCGAAGGAGTTTCAGCTCGTCGCGCAGGCGGGAGGCCGTGTCGGGCGCCTGGAGCAGGCGCTGCTTCGTGGGGGTGTCCAGCATCATCGCCGCGGCCACCAGGTACGACACCACGCCGGGCTCGTCGGGCAGGTCGGCGCCGGTCGTCAGGGACCGTTCCCGCGCGCCCGCCAGTCGCTTCTGGTACTGGCGGAAGGACCGCAGCACCCCCTCGGCCAACGGCGCCGCCTCGTCGCCGGGTTCCTCCGGCAGTGTCTCCAGCTCGGCCGTCAGGAAGGGACCGGACGCCTCCACCGAGACCAGCCGCACCCGGGTCGTGCCGGTCGCCAGCACCTCGAAGGAGCCGTCGGTCCGCTCGCGGATCGTCGCCGCGTCCGCGATACAGCCCACCTTGTGGAACGCCTTGACAGGATCCGTGCCGAAGCCGACGGCGGGCCCCCGCTCGGGCAGGGACGTGGGGTCGGGCATGCCGGGCGCGCTCGGGGCCACCTCGTGGCCGTCGCGGATCGCCACGACGGCGAACCGGCGCGGCTCGTCCTCGGGTGTCTTCAGCAGCTCGCGCATCATGGCGCGATACCGCTCCTCGAAGACGTTGAGCGGGAGCACGAGCCCCGGGAACAGCACCGAGTTCAGGGGGAAGAGGGGGAGCCGGACGGTGGTCACGACGCAAAAGCCTAATGGTCGCGCGAGCGGACTCGTCCGGCCCGTTCACTCCGTGGATGCCCGGGCGGCCGGCCGGCCGCTTCGTCCCGGATGTCGTCACGTACTCGGAGGAAGTGGCCGAGGGGGTCGTCCGACACCCGGTCCCAGGGGAACGAGGTGGCGTACGGGCCGTTCAGGCGCAGCTGTTCCCGGGCGTCCGGCCAGCGCTCCAGGCACACCAGGACG
The DNA here is from genome assembly GCF_044459945.1 of Streptomyces sp. NPDC050164. Taxonomy (NCBI): domain Bacteria; kingdom Bacillati; phylum Actinomycetota; class Actinomycetes; order Kitasatosporales; family Streptomycetaceae; genus Streptomyces; species Streptomyces sp. NPDC050164. The sequence goes on along the minus strand of NZ_JBITJK010000022.1, from coordinate 62,271 downwards.
AAGACGAGCAGGTTCCGCATCCGGGCCGGCCAGGGGTCGGCAGCCGGCAGTCGCGGGGACAGCGCGATCGCCCGGTCGACGGCCGCGTCCAGCCGTTCGCGCGGCACCTCGGGCCCGCAGCCGTCGGTGAGGTAGCCGAAGGCCGCGCGCAGCGGAAGCGCCTGGACGAGCGCGTCGGCGGGCGCGTCCTGCGCGGCCCGGTCGGCGAAGTCGAAGCACTCCTGGTGCGAACCGTGCCAGGACGCGGCCAGATAGCGCAGGGCCGACTCGTGACAGCCGTAGTGGTGCGGGGCGCGGCGGACGGCCGCCGCCCACAGTTCCTCGAAGTAGGTGTGTCCGGCCTGGGCGCCGCACGCGTGGTCCAGCGCGAGCCGCCAGGGCACGGGGTCGCCGTGGCCGGCCCGCGCGGCGGCCGTGATCAGCGGGCTCACCTCGCGCAGCGCCTCGGCCCGGGCCGGTGACCGCCAGGCCCGGTCCACTGCCAGCTGGGCCCGGAGCAGCAGCGCGTCCGGGTCGTGCGGGGCGGTGGCGAGCCAGGCGTCCAGCCAGTCGGGGCGCGAGCGGGCGAAGGCGGCCAGCCGGGTGACGTACCGGTCGCGCCGCTCCCACTCGGCCGCCGCCCGTGTGGCGCGGAGCAGCCCGGCGGCCGGTCCGTGGTCGCCATGGGCGGCCGCGACCAGCGCCGGACTGAGCCGCGCGTCGGGCGCGTCGAGCAGCACCTCGTCGTTGGCGCGCGGGCCGACGACGAGGCGGGAAGCGGTTCTTGTCATCCGGCTCGCGCGGATGAACGGCAGCTGTATTGCCATGGTGCCGACCATTGAAAGTCTGCTGGTCACAGCGGCGCCAGATGCTTCGGGGAACTCGCGGAAAGTTGTAAGCCGAAGAGTCAAGAGAACGTAAAACTGTGGCAGTTCAACAACTGCCATCACAGGGGCGACACTAGTTGCGCCGCAGCAGCCGCGTCGCCCCCGCCGCCACCGTCGTAGCCAGGATCCAGCCCAGCAGGATCATCGCCGTCGCCAGCCACTGCCAGCCCCCGCGCAGCTGCCAGAAGCCCACCTGGCCGAGGTCGATGACCGGCAGCAGCAGATCGAGCGTGAAGAGCGCGGGGTTCCACTCCGGATGCTCGCCCCGCTTCAGCGGCGGATGCCCGGCCTGCGCGAAGGCGAGCGAGCCCGCCGCCCACAGCACCGCCATCCACACCGTGGCCCGGGCCGGCCGGTACCCGTAGGCGACCGTCCAGTCCTGCACGTAGCCCCACAGCTTGGCGGCCGGCGGCAGGCTCTCCCGGTGCCGGCGCTGCTTGGCGAGCAGCACCTCGCGGGCGTCCTCGTCCTCCCCGCCGGCCCGCAGCACGGCCGCGAGCCGCTCGTAGGGCTCCGGGTTGTACTCTGCCGTCGCCGCCGCCACCCAGTCCAGCCGCTCGGCCAGCGGGAACGGCCCGCGCGGCACGAGGTTCTCGTAGGCGAAGCCGCCCATGTGCAGCCGCCCCGGGCCGGGCCAGGCGTCCGCCCGGTCCATCAGGTTGACGATCTTCGCCCCCGACAGCACCACCCGCCCGCGCGCGGGATGCTCGCCGAGGAACCGCAGCTCCGGCGTCTGTACCCGGCGCAGCGACAGCTCCTGGTCGTCGGTGAGGGTGAATCTGGCCCGCTCGAAGTCGACCGCGTCACCGAACCGCCCGTCGTCCAGCCGGATCCCGCCCTCGCACGCGAACCGCTGGATCCGCGTCCCGCGCGCCGGGGTCATCCCGCTCATCGCCTGGGCGCCGACGCCCGCCGGGGTCAGATACAGGCTGCGCTCGACGGTCAGCTGCGGGGCGTTCAGGGCGAGCCGCTCATACGGGTTGGCCAGGCGGGCGCCGCGCAGGCTCAGGGAGACGCCGATGGTGGCGGCGCGCAGGCTGAGCTCGCCGTGCGACTCCAGCAGCTCGGCCTGTAAGTCCTGGCCGACGGTCAGGCCGTCCGCGGCGATCGACCGGCCGTGGCGGTCCCGGTGCACGATCGCCTGGTTGAGCATCAGGTCCGTGCCGATCTGCGCGTCCGTGAGCCGGATGCCGCGGTGGAAGCGGCAGCGCGGCAGATGCAGATCGCCCTCCGTCTGAACCCGGGCCGCCTCCAGCCGCGGCACCGAGCAGTCCACCATCCGTACGGTCGTGAAACGCGCCTCCGGCAGCAGCACGTCCTCCTCGAACCGGCACTGGCGCATCTCGACGTACGGCACCACCGTGCCGCCCGCGAGGTCCAGCGAGCCGCTGATCCGCACGCCGGTCAGCTTCAGCGACGACACCCGGCCGGCCAGGGCGGGCGGGCCGTCCAGGAGCAGCCAGCAGACGATCCGGGCCCGCACGGTCCGGTCCTCGCCCCAGGGGTGGCCGCCGTGCGGATCGTCCACCACCGGGTCGCCGCTGCTCAGGTCGTACACGCTGCCGTTGCGAAAGGCCTGCCACATTCCGGCCTCGGCCGCGGTCAGGTCGTCGGGCAGCTCCCCGGCACGCACGCCGGCCCCCTCGGTCACGTCTCTTCCTTCCTCCCCGGCTACTCGCGGGTCAGGTGCTTCGTACACCTGTTCATGCCCGCTGGGTGACGCCCCGAACGCGAAACGTGAAGGGGATCTTCCGTGTTCCGGCGACACTCTGTATCAGCCATTGATACGAGCGAACGGCGCGTCATTGAGGTCTGAGAGAATTGAGCACGTGATCTCCCGAATCGATCTGCGTGGCGACGCCCTCCCCGAGGGCCCCGCCCTGCGTGACCTGCTGCCCCGAGCCGAGTTCGACGTACAGGCCGCCCTGGAGAAGGTGCGTCCGATCTGCGAGGACGTGCATCATCGGGGCGACGCGGCGCTGATCGATTTCGCCGAGCGGTTCGACGGGGTCCGGCTCGACCAGGTGCGGGTACCGGCCGCCGCGCTCACGCGCGCGCTTCAGGAGCTCGACCCGGCCGTGCGCGCGGCCCTGGAGGAGTCCATCCGCCGCGCCCGGACCGTCCACCGCGAGCAGCGCCGCAGCACGCACACCACCCAGGTCGTGCCCGGCGGCTCCGTGACCGAGAAGTGGGTTCCGGTCGAGCGGGTCGGGCTGTACGCGCCCGGCGGCCGGTCCGTGTATCCCTCCTCCGTGGTCATGAACGTGGTGCCCGCCCAGGAGGCCGGCGTCGAGTCCATCGCGCTCGCCTCCCCTGCCCAGGCCGAGTTCAACGGACTCCCGCACCCGACCATCCTCGCCGCCTGCGCACTGCTCGGCGTCGACGAGGTCTACGCCGCCGGCGGCGCCACGGCCGTCGCGATGTTCGCGTACGGCACCGAGTCCTGCCCGCCCGCCAACATGGTCACCGGCCCCGGCAACATCTGGGTCGCCGCCGCCAAGCGCTACTTCACCGGCAGGATCGGCATCGACGCCGAGGCCGGCCCGACCGAGATCGCGGTCCTGGCCGACGACACGGCCGACCCGGTGCACGTCGCCTCCGACCTGATCAGCCAGGCCGAGCACGACCCGCTGGCCGCCGCCGTGCTCGTCACCGACTCCGCCGAGCTCGCGGACGCCGTGGAGAAGGAGCTGGAGCCGCAGGTCGCGGCCACCAGGCATGTCGACGACCGGATCGTCCCGGCGCTGTCCGGCAAGCAGTCCGCGATCGTCCTGGTCGACGGCATCGACGAAGGCCTGAAGGTGGTCGACGCGTACGGCGCCGAGCACCTGGAGATCCAGACGGCCGACGCGGCAGCCGTGGCCGACCGCGTCAGGAACGCCGGCGCGATCTTCATCGGCCCCTGGGCGCCGGTCTCCCTCGGCGACTACGCGGCCGGCTCCAACCACGTCCTGCCCACCGGCGGCTGCGCCTGCCACTCCTCGGGTCTGTCCGTCCAGTCGTTCCTGCGCGGCATCCACATCGTCGACTACACGAAGGACGCGCTGGCCGAGGTCGCGCACCACGTGGTCACGCTGGCGGAGGCGGAGGACCTGCCCGCGCACGGCGCGGCGATCAAGGCAAGGTTCGGCTGGAAGGTGCCGGAGAGCAAGTGAGCGACGTACGTATCGACGATCTGCCCGTACGGGACGAGCTGCGCGGCAAGTCCCCCTACGGCGCGCCCCAGCTGGACGTCCCCGTACGGCTGAACACCAACGAGAACCCCTACCCGCTGCCCGAGGCGCTGGTCGAGCGCATCACCGAGCGCGTCCGTGAGGCGGCCCGCAACCTCAACCGCTACCCCGACCGGGACGCGGTCGAGCTGCGCACGAAGCTCGCCGAGTACCTGACGGACACGTCCGGCCACGAGGTCGGCGTGGCCAACGTCTGGGCCGCCAACGGCTCCAACGAGGTCATCCAGCAACTGCTCCAGACCTTCGGCGGGCCGGGCCGCACCGCGATCGGCTTCGAGCCGTCGTACTCGATGCACGGGCTCATCTCGCGCGGCACGGGCACGGGCTGGATCTCCGGTCCGCGAGGCGACGACTTCACCATCGACCTCGCCGCCGCCGAGCAGGCGATCGCCGAGCACCGGCCCGACGTCGTCTTCATCACCACCCCCAACAACCCCACGGGCAACGCGGTCCCGCCCGAGACGGTCCTCGCGCTGTACGAGGCCGCGCAGGCGGCGAAGCCGTCGATGGTGGTCGTGGACGAGGCGTACATCGAGTTCAGCCACGGCGACTCGCTGCTGCCCCTGCTCGACGGACGCCCGAACCTCGTCGTCTCCCGCACGATGTCGAAGGCGTTCGGCGCGGCGGGCCTGCGCCTCGGCTACCTCGCCGCGCACCCGGCCGTCGTGGACGCCGTCCAGCTCGTCCGGCTGCCCTACCACCTGTCGGCCGTCACCCAGGCGACCGCCCTGGCCGCCCTGGAACACACCGGCACGCTGCTCGGCTATGTCGAGCAGCTCAAGGCCGAGCGGGACCGCCTGGTCACCGAACTGCGCGCGACCGGCTACGAGGTCGTGGAGTCCGATGCCAACTTCGTGCAGTTCGGCAGGTTCGAGGACTCGCACACGGCCTGGCAGAAGATCCTCGACCAGGGCGTTCTGGTCCGGGACAACGGCATCCCCGGGTGGCTGCGGGTGTCGGCCGGAACCCCCGAAGAGAACGACGCGTTCCTCGACGCGGTACGTGCACTGAAGAAGGAGCAGAGTTCATGACTCGTGAAGGCCGCGTCGGCAGAATCGAGCGGACGACGAAGGAGACCTCGGTCCTCGTCGAGATCGACCTCGACGGCACCGGCAAGACGGAGATCTCCACCGGCGTCGGCTTCTACGACCACATGCTCGACCAGCTCGGCCGGCACGGTCTGTTCGACCTGACCGTGAAGACCGAGGGCGACCTGCACATCGACTCGCACCACACCATCGAGGACACCGCCCTCGCCCTCGGCGCCGCCTTCAAGCAGGCCCTCGGCGACAAGGTCGGCATCTACCGCTTCGGCAACTGCACGGTCCCGCTGGACGAGTCCCTCGCCCAGGTCACCGTCGACCTCTCCGGCCGCCCCTACCTCGTGCACACCGAGCCCGAGAAGATGGCGCCGATGATCGGCGAGTACGACACCACGATGACCCGGCACATCCTGGAGTCCTTCGTCGCCCAGGCCCAGATCGCGCTGCACGTGCACGTGCCCTACGGGCGCAACGCGCACCACATCGTGGAGTGCCAGTTCAAGGCGCTCGCCCGGGCGTTGCGCTACGCGTCCGAGCGCGACCCGCGCGCGGCCGGCATCCTCCCTTCCACGAAGGGCGCCCTGTGAACGGCATCTCGACCCTGCTGATCGTCGTCGGCCTGTTCCTCGTCGGCGGGATCTACTCCTTCGTCAAGCAGAAGATGCCCAAGGGCCTGATCGTGCTGCTCTCCATCGGCGCCGCGATGTGCCTGGCAGCCGGTGTCGTGAGGCTGGAGGTGTGGAATTGAGCAACCCCCGGAAGAAGCAGAAGAAGGTCGTCGTCTTCGACTACGGCTTCGGCAACGTCCGCTCCGCCGAGCGAGCCCTCGCGCGCGCGGGAGCCGACGTCGAGATAACGCGTGACTACGACAAGGCCATGAACGCCGACGGGCTGCTCGTGCCGGGCGTCGGCGCCTTCGCCTCCTGCATGAAGGGCCTGCGCGAGGCGCGCGGCGACTGGATCGTCGACCGCAGGCTGTCCGGCGGCCGCCCGGTCATGGGCATCTGCGTGGGCATGCAGATCCTCTTCGCCCGCGGCATCGAGCACGGCGTTCAGAGCGAGGGCCTCGACGAGTGGCCCGGCTCGGTCGAGCCGCTCCAGGCCGAGATCGTGCCCCACATGGGCTGGAACACCGTGGCGGCGGCGGCCGGCTCGCGGCTGTTCGCGGGCCTGGACGCTGACGCGCGCTTCTACTTCGTGCACTCCTACGCCGTCCACGACTGGTCGCTTCAGACCCACAACCCGGCGATGGAGGCCCCCAAGGTCACCTGGTCCACGCACGGCAAGCCGTTCGTCGCGGCCGTCGAGAACGGCGCCCTGTGGGCCACGCAGTTCCACCCCGAGAAGTCCGGCGACGCCGGAGCCCAGCTCCTCACCAACTGGATCGGAACACTGTGAGCAAGCTCGAACTCCTCCCCGCCGTCGACGTCCGTGACGGCCAGGCGGTCCGCCTGGTGCACGGCGAGTCCGGTACGGAGACCTCCTACGGCTCGCCCCTGGAGGCCGCCCTCGCCTGGCAGCGGTCCGGCGCCGAGTGGCTGCACCTGGTCGACCTGGACGCCGCGTTCGGCACCGGCGACAACCGCGAGCTGATCGCCGAGGTCGCCCGGGCGATGGACATCAAGGTGGAGCTGTCCGGCGGCATCCGCGACGACGACAGCCTCGCCGCCGCCCTGGCCACCGGCTGCACCCGCGTGAACCTGGGCACGGCCGCCCTGGAGAGCCCCGAGTGGGTCGCCAAGGTCATCGCCGAGCACGGCGACAAGATCGCCGTCGGTCTCGACGTCCGCGGCACGACCCTGCGCGGCCGCGGCTGGACCCGCGACGGCGGCGACCTCTACGAGACGCTGGAGCGCCTCAACAAGGAGGGCTGCGCCCGCTACGTGGTCACCGACATCGCCAAGGACGGCACGCTCCAGGGCCCGAACCTGGATTTGCTGAAGAACGTCTGCGCGGCGACGGACCGCCCGGTGGTGGCCTCCGGCGGTGTCTCGTCGCTCGACGACCTCCGTGCGATCGCCGAGCTCGTCCCGCTCGGCGTAGAGGGCGCGATCGTAGGGAAGGCGCTGTACGCGAAGGCGTTCACCCTGGAAGAGGCATTGGAGACTGTGTCGTCATGAGTGATGCCATACGGCGCGTGCAGAGCGGAAGTCCCTGGGAAGAGAGTTTCGGTTTCGCGCGCGCCGTGGCGGCGGGCGATCGGGTGCTGGTGGCGGGCACGACGCCCTTCAAGGGCGATGTGCTGTACGGGGAGGGCGACCCCTACGAGCAGTCCAAGGCGGCCTTCACCAGCGCCCTCGAGGCGATCGGCGAGTTCGGGCTCGACATCGGGTCCGTGGTCCGTACGCGGATGTATCTGGCACACACGCGCGACCTCGACGAGGTGGGCCGGGCCCACAAGGAGCTGTTCGACTCCGTGCGCCCGGTCGCGACCTTCCTCGTGGTGGAGGGCTTCGTCGACCCGCGCGTCCTGGTGTCGGTGGAACTAGAAGCATTCAGAGGACATTAGAGGAGCCTGATTCATGACCCTGGCGGTCCGAGTCATCCCCTGCCTGGACGTGGACAACGGCCGGGTCGTCAAGGGCGTCAACTTCCAGAACCTGCGCGACGCGGGCGACCCCGTCGAGATGGCCAAGGTGTACGACGCCGAGGGCGCCGACGAGCTGACGTTCCTGGACATCACCGCCTCGTCGGGCAACCGCGAGACGACGTACGACGTGGTGCGCCGCACGGCCGAGCAGGTGTTCATCCCGCTCACGGTCGGCGGCGGTGTGCGCGCCGCGGAGGACGTGGACAAGCTGCTGCGGGCCGGCGCGGACAAGGTCGGCGTCAACACGGCCGCGATCGCCCGCCCGGAGCTGATCCGGGAGATCGCGGAACGCTTCGGCCGCCAGGTCCTGGTCCTCTCGGTGGACGCCCGCCGCACCGAGTCCGGATCCTTCGAGGTGACCACCCACGGCGGCCGTCGCGGCACCGGCATCGACGCCGTCGAGTGGGCGCACCAGGCCGCGGAGCTGGGCGCCGGCGAGATCCTGCTCAACTCCATGGACGCGGACGGCACCAAGGACGGCTACGACCTGGAGATGATCGCGGCCGTGCGGGGGCACGTGACCGTCCCGGTCATCGCCTCGGGCGGTGCGGGCAAGCTGGCGGACTTCCCGCCGGCCATCGCGGCGGGCGCGGACGCGGTGCTGGCCGCGTCGGTGTTCCACTTCGGTGATCTGCGCATCGGCGAGGTCAAGGAGACGCTGCGGGAGGCGGGGCACCCGGTGCGGTGACCCGCCTGTCGGAAGCCCCGGTCGCGTGATGCGGCCGGGGTTTCCCCATGCGCCCTCCGAAGGTCCCCTCAGATCCCGAGCTGCTTCGTCTCGTGCAGTCTCGCGATCGCGTCCTCGTCGCCGTCCAGCTCGACCTTGGCCTTGCTCTGCCGGCCGTAGGAGAACAGCACCAGCTCGGACGGCTCACCCGTCACCGTGACCACCGGCGTGCCCCGGTGGGCGACGACCGTCTGGCCGTCCGGGCGGCGCAGCACCAGGCCCGTCGTCACGCCACGCCCCATCAGCCGGGCCGTGCGCTCCAGCCGGGACCACAGGGCGTCCTGGAAGACCGCGTCGAGCTCGCGCGGCGACCAGTCGGGCTGGGCGCGCCGCACGTCCTCCGTGTGGACGTAGAACTCGATGATGTTCGACATCTCGTCGACCGGCTTGAGAGAGAAGGGCGAGAAACGCGGCGGCCCCGTACGGAGCAGCTGGATCAGCTCCTCGTACGGCTTGTCGGTGTACTCCGCCATCACCCGGTCCAGGCGCGGCGCGAGCTGCTTGATCAGTATCCCGCCGGCGGCGTCCGGGCGGCGCTCGCGCACCACCACGTGGGCGGCGAGGTCCCGGGTCGTCCAGCCCTCGCACAGGGTGGGCGCGTCCGGGCCCGCGGTCTCCAACAGATCGGCGAGGAGAAGTCGTTCACGCTTGGCATGGGTCGACATGCGGCCCAGCCTACGACCGCGTGCCGAGTCCGCCCACTGGACACTCCACCTGGCCTGGCAGTGGCGCGCGGCACAATGGTCGTCATGACCAGCACGTCCCCCCGGCCCAGCCGTCTCGACCCGGAGATCGCAGCCCGCCTCAAGCGCAGCGCCGACGGCCTCCTGCCCGCCATCGCCCAGCAGTACGACACCGGAGAGGTGCTCATGCTCGGCTGGATGGACGACGAGGCGCTGCACCGCACCCTGACCACCGGCCGGTGCACGTACTGGTCCCGCAGCCGCCGGGAGTACTGGGTCAAGGGCGACACCTCCGGCCACTTCCAGTGGGTGAAGTCCGTCGCCCTCGACTGCGACGCCGACACGGTCCTGGTGAAGGTCGACCAGGTCGGCGCCGCCTGCCACACCGGCGCGCGCACCTGCTTCGACACCGACGTGCTCCTCAAGGACGGCGGCTGCGACGACTCCACGACGGATCAGTAAGGTCAGCCGCCATGGACCTCGAGACGTTCCGCAAGCTCGCCACCGACCGGCGGGTCATCCCGGTCACCCGCAAACTCCTCGCCGACGGCGACACCCCGGTCGCGCTCTACCGCAAGCTCGCCGCCGAGCGCCCGGGCACCTTCCTGCTGGAGTCCGCGGAGAACGGCCGCTCGTGGTCCCGCTACTCGTTCGTGGGCGTGCGGTCGGCGGCGACGCTGACCGAGCGCGACGGACAGGCCCACTGGCTCGGCGCCCCGCCCGTCGGTGTCCCGGTCGACGGCGACCCCCTCGCCGCGCTGCGCGCCACCATCCAGGCGCTGCACACCCCCCACCAGGACGGCCTGCCGCCCTTCACCGGCGGCATGGTCGGCTACCTCGGCTACGACATCGTGCGCCGCCTGGAGAAGATCGGCCCCGGCGAGCGCGACGACCTGAAGCTCCCCGAGCTGACCATGCTCCTCACCAGCGACCTCGCCGTGATGGACCACTGGGAGGGCTCGGTCCTGCTGATCGCCAACGCGATCAACCACAACGACCTGGAGACCGGCGTTGACGAGGCCTACGCGGACGCCGTGGCCCGCCTCGACGCCATGCAGGCCGACCTCTCCCGCGCGGTCGCCCAGCCCCCAGCCGCGCTCCCGCCCTCCGAGCTCCCCGAGTACTCCGCGCTCTGGGGCGGCCCCGAGTTCCAGGAGGCCGTCGAGGACATCAAGGAGCGCATCCGGGCCGGGGAGGCCTTCCAGGTGGTTCCCTCCCAGCGCTTCGAGACGCCGTGCACGGCGAGCGCGCTGGACGTCTACCGGGTCCTGAGGGCCACCAACCCGTCCCCGTACATGTACCTGTTCCGCTTCGACGGGTTCGACGTCGTCGGCTCCTCCCCCGAGGCCCTGGTCAAGGTCGAGGACGGCCGTGCCATGGTCCACCCCATCGCCGGCACCCGCTGGCGCGGCGCCACCCCGCAGGAGGACCAGGCCCTCGCCGACGAACTGCTCGCCGACCCCAAGGAGCGCGCCGAGCACCTCATGCTCGTCGACCTCGGCCGCAACGACCTGGGGCGGGTCTGCGAGCCCGGCTCCGTCGAGGTCGTCGACTTCATGTCCATCGAGCGGTACTCGCACGTCATGCACATCGTCTCGACGGTGACGGGCCGCGTCGCCCCGGGCCGCACGGCCTTCGACGTCCTCACCGCCTGCTTCCCGGCCGGTACCCTCTCCGGCGCCCCGAAGCCCCGCGCCATGCAGATCATCGACGAACTCGAACCATCCAGGCGCGGGCTGTACGGCGGCTGCGTCGGCTACCTCGACTTCGCGGGCGACTCCGACACCGCCATCGCCATCCGCACGGCCCTCCTCAGGGACAGCACCGCCTACGTCCAGGCGGGCGCGGGCATCGTCGCCGACTCCGACCCGGTCGCCGAGGACACCGAGTGCCGCAACAAGGCGGCGGCGGTCCTCAGGGCCGTACACACGGCGAACCGGCTGGGAAAGGCCTGAGATGAACCCCGGGTGACGGTTCGCCCGGGGTTCAAGCGATAGTGGGGTACGTGACTGCTGCACCTCACCCCCGTTCCGAAGCCGCCGGATCCGCCCGGGCCGGCCGCCGGAGCCTCGCCGTCGCGCTGCTGTGCGGCGCGCTCGGCGCGGCCGTGGCGCTGCTCGCCACCCGGCAGCGCTGGGCGGAGGGCACCGCGACGGTGGCCGGCGGCGCCTTCCCCCTGACCGCCAAGGGCAGCGACGTCACGGGCGTCCCCGCGGCGCTCGCCGTAGTGGGCCTCGCCGCGCTCGTCGCCGTATTCGCCGTCCGCCGGGCCGGCCGCGTCGTCGTGGCCGCGCTGCTGGCGCTCTCCGGCGCGGGCATCGTCGTCGCAGCCCTGCTCGGCGCCTCCGACGGCTCCGCACTCGACGAACAGGCCGCCCAGGCCTCCGGCGACACCTCCGCCTCCGTGGACACCCTCAGCCACACCGCCTGGCCGTACGTCGCGGCCGTCGGCGGCGTCCTGCTCCTCCTGGCCGGACTGCTCGCCCTGCGCTACGGCCGGCTGTGGCCCGCGATGTCCGGCCGCTACGAGCGGGGCGGCACGCCCCAGCCGCGCCGCAAGGCCCCCGCCGTCGACCCCGACCGGCCCGAGGACCTGTGGAAGGCACTCGACCGGGGCGAGGACCCGACCGGAGCCTGAGCCACACGGGGGAGCGGAGCGCACCCACAGGCGTACCCCCGCTCACCGCCCACGCGCGCGTGCGGGACAATGGGCCCGAGCGTCCTGCTCAGACACGCACACAGCAACGAGGAGCAAGCAATGGCGGGCAGCAGCCACGGTCACACCCCGGCCGCCTGGACCGGTGTCACGATCGCCTTCATCGGTTTCTGCGTCGCGGGCGCGTTCATGGTGATGGACCAGCCGGCGGGCTTCTGGGCCGGCTTGGTGGTCGTGCTGCTCGGCGGTGTCGTCGGCGGCATCATGCGGATGATGGGCCTCGGCCAGCCCAAGGAGCTGCACAAGCCGCACCGGATGACGGGCGACCGCGAGCCGGCGCGCGCCGAGGGCTGATCCTCGGCGCGGACCGCGTTGTCGCGTCAGGGGCGGCCGGCACTCGAGTGCCTGGACCGCCCCTCACGCGTGTGCGGGGCACAATGCATACCGTGAACGCCGACAGCCGAAGGGCGACGCCCAGCGTCCCGGGCCGCCTGGCCGTCCCCGCCGGGGTGCTCGCGGCCGTCGCCGCCGCCTTCGCCTACGTGGGCGCGGTCGACCCCAACGAACCCGGCCACTACCCCGTCTGCCCGCTGCTGCACTACACGGGCCTGTACTGCCCCGGCTGCGGCGGCCTGCGCAGCGCGCACGCGTTCGTCCACGGCGACCTCCCGGCGGCGCTGCACGCCAACGCGCTCGCGGTCCTCGGCTATCTGGCCTTCGCCGTGCTGTGGACCGTATGGGTGGTCCACGCCGCGCGCGGGCGCCCGCTGCGCATCGACCCCCGTCCGGGGCTGGTGTGGAGCCTCGGCGCGTTGCTGCTGGTCTTCACGGTTGTCCGGAATCTGCCCTTCGGTGGCTGGCTCCATCCTTGATCAACTGCCGGATGTCCAGGTAGTGGGACCGGCGTCAACCGGATGCGAGGCCTGCGCCCCGCTGCGGATACCATGCAGTGACCATCGGTTTTCGACTGGCCGCTGGAACTGTCAAGAGTCTGGAAGGGGGCCGCTCGCGTGAGTGTGCTCGACGAGATCATCGACGGAGTCCGTGCCGACCTCGCGGAGCGGCAGGCGCGCGTCAGCCTCGACGAGCTCAAGGAGCGCGCGGCGAAGGCTCCCGCCGCCAAGGACGGTGCGGCCGCACTGCGCGGCGACGGCGTCAAGGTCATCTGCGAGGTCAAGCGCTCCAGCCCGTCCAAGGGCGCGCTGGCCGCGATCGCCGACCCGGCCGGACTCGCCGCGGACTACGAGGCGGGCGGCGCGGCCGTCATCTCCGTCCTCACCGAACAGCGCCGCTTCGGCGGCTCGCTCGCCGACCTCGAAGCGGTCCGCGCCCGCGTGGACATCCCGGTCCTGCGCAAGGACTTCATCGTCACGTCGTACCAGCTGTGGGAGGCCCGCGCCTACGGCGCCGACGTCGTCCTGCTGATCGTCGCCGCTCTCGACCAGCCCGCCCTGGAGTCCCTCATCGAGCGCGCCGAGTCCATCGGGCTCACGCCGCTCGTCGAGGTGCACGACGAGGACGAGGTCGAGCGCGCGGTCGACGCCGGCGCCCGCGTGATCGGCGTCAACGCGCGCAACCTCAAGACCCTCGAGGTCGACCGCGGCACGTTCGAGCGCGTGGCACCGGAGATCCCCGACCACATCATCAAGATCGCCGAGTCCGGCGTCCGCGGCCCGCACGACCTCATCGCCTACGCCAACGCCGGCGCCGACGCGGTCCTGGTGGGTGAATCCCTCGTCACCGGCAAGGACCCCAAGACGGCGGTCTCCGACCTGGTGGCGGCGGGCGAACATCCCGCACTCCGGCACGGCCGGGGCTGATCACCCGCTAGGCTTGCCCCGATGACTCTCACCATGACGACCGTGGACCGGTACGCCCGCCTCGCGCGCGGCTGCCGCCCCCGCGGCTGCCGAGCCCCCGCGCGCCGCGTACACGGCCGCCGGGTTCGCTACGTCATCGGTGACGAGCCGGGCCAGGTCAACGGCATGCGATGGCAGCAACGCCCTTCTTCCAGGGGCGCGGGGAACTGCGCGACCAGCCCCAACGGGCCCGCAGCCAGCTGACAATCCCTGCCCCCACGGCGATTAGTGATCGACACACACTCACCGTGAGGTATTCGCATGCCCAGCCAGTTCTTCATCCCCGACCCCGAGGGTCAAACCCCCAACACCGAAGGCTACTTCGGGGCCTTCGGCGGCAAGTTCATCCCGGAGGCCCTCGTCGCCGCAGTCGACGAGGTGGCCGTCGAGTACGACAAGGCCAAGCACGACCCCGAGTTCGCCAAGGAACTCGACGACCTCCTGGTCAACTACACCGGCCGCCCGTCGGCGCTCACGGAGGTGCCCCGCTTCGCCGAGCACGCCGGAGGCGCTCGCGTCTTCCTCAAGCGCGAGGACCTGAACCACACCGGCTCCCACAAGATCAACAACGTCCTCGGCCAGGCCCTGCTCACCAGGCGCATGGGCAAGACCCGCGTCATCGCCGAGACGGGCGCCGGCCAGCACGGCGTCGCCACGGCCACGGCCTGCGCGCTCTTCGGCCTCGACTGCACGGTCTACATGGGTGAGATCGACACCCGGCGCCAGGCCCTCAACGTCGCCCGGATGCGCATGCTCGGCGCCGAGGTCATCGCCGTGAAGTCCGGCAGCCGCACGCTGAAGGACGCCATCAACGAGGCGTTCCGCGACTGGGTCGCCAACGTCGACCACACGCACTACCTCTTCGGCACGGTCGCCGGCCCCCACCCCTTCCCGGCCATGGTCCGCGACTTCCACCGGGTCATCGGCGTGGAGACCCGCCGCCAGCTCCTGGAGCGCGCGGGCCGGCTCCCCGACGCCGCCGTCGCCTGCGTCGGCGGCGGCTCCAACGCCATCGGCCTCTTCCACGCCTTCATCCCGGACGAGTCCGTCCGCCTCATCGGCTGCGAGCCGGCAGGCCACGGCGTCGACACCGGCGAGCACGCGGCGACCCTGACCGCCGGCGAGCCCGGCATCCTGCACGGCTCCCGCAGTTACGTCCTCCAGGACGACGAGGGCCAGATCACCGAGCCGTACTCGATCTCGGCCGGTCTGGACTACCCGGGCATCGGCCCCGAGCACTCCTACCTCAAGGACACCGGCCGCGGCGAGTACCGCGCGGTCACGGACGACGCGGCCATGCAGGCCCTGCGCCTGCTCTCCCGCACCGAGGGCATCATCCCGGCCATCGAGAGCGCCCACGCACTGGCCGGCGCCCTGGAGGTCGGCAGGGAGCTGGGCAAGGACGGGCTGATCGTGGTCAACCTGTCCGGCCGCGGCGACAAGGACATGGACACCGCCGCCCGCTACTTCGGCCTCTACGACACCGACGCCGAGGTCGCGGCCGACGCGGACACCGACACCGCCGAGATCGAAGGGGACGCCAAGTGAGCGGCAACATCCAGCTGTTGAGCGACACCCTCGCCGCGGCCAAGTCCGAAGGGCGCTCGGCCCTCATCGCCTACCTCCCGGCCGGGTTCCCGACCGTGGACGGCGGCATCGAGGCCGTCAAGGCCGTCATCGACGGCGGTGCCGACATCGTCGAGGTGGGCCTGCCGCACAGCGACCCCGTCCTCGACGGCCCCGTCATCCAGACCGCCGACGACATCGCCCTGCGCGGCGGCGTGAAGATCGCCGACGTGATGCGCACGGTCCGCGAGGCCCACGAGGCCACCGGCAAGCCGATCCTCGTCATGACGTACTGGAACCCCATCGACCGCTACGGCGTCGAGCGGTTCACCGCCGAGCTCGCCGAGGCGGGCGGCGCCGGGTGCATCCTGCCCGACCTGCCCGTGCAGGAGTCGGCGCTGTGGCGGGAGCACGCCGAGAAGCACGGTCTCGCCACCGTCTTCGTCGTCGCGCCCAGCAGCAGGGACGAGCGGCTCGCGCAGATCACCGCGGCGGGCAGCGGTTTCGTCTACGCCGCCTCCCTCATGGGCGTCACCGGAACCCGTGAGTCGGTCAGCTCGCAGGCCGAGGACCTGGTGGCACGCACCCGGGCCACCGGCACGGACCTGCCGGTCTGCGTCGGGCTCGGCGTCTCCAACGCCACCCAGGCCGCCGAGGTCGCCGGCTTCGCCGACGGCGTGATCGTCGGCTCCGCCTTCGTCAAGGCCATGCTGGACGCCCCGGACGACGCTGCCGGTGTCGAGGCCGTCCGCACCCTGGCGGCCGGGCTGGCGAAGGGCGTGCGCGGACAGGCGTAAGAAGCCGGGTAGTCATACAGGTCCCTCGTACGGGTGGACCTGGGGCCGGGGAGGCGCGGTGCGCCTCCCCGGTTCGTTTCCGGGGTGTGAGCGAGAAGAACCGTGAGGGAAGGCGCACCGCCCGTCAGAAGCTGGCGGTCGAGCGCGAGAAGCAGAAGTCCGCTGAGAAGCGCCGGCGCGCGCTGATCGTGGGCGGGGCCGTCGTCGCCGTCCTGGGACTCGCGGCGGTGATCGGCGTCGTCGCGGCCAACGCCGGCAAGGACGACGACAGCGAGGCCTCGGGCCCGGTCGTGGCCCCCTCGGGAGCACAGGGCAAGGACGGCCTGGCCATCCCGGTCGGCAAGGACAGCGCCAAGTCCACGCTCACGGTGTGGGAGGACTTCCGCTGCCCGGCCTGTACGTCCTTCGAGACGACGTACCGGCCGGTGATCCACGAGCTGACGAACGCCGGCCAGCTGAAGGTCGAGTACCACCTGGTCACCCTCATCGACGGCAACATGGGCGGCAGCGGCTCCCGCAACGCGGCCAACGCCGCGGCCTGCGCCCAGGACGCCGGGAAGTTCCCCGCGTACCACGACGTGCTCTTCGACAACCAGCCCCAGGAGGCCGACGACGCCTACGCCGGGAACGCCAAGCTGATCGAGCTGGCCGGCAAGGTCGACGGCCTGGACACCCCCGCCTTCCGCACGTGCGTCGAGGACGGCACGCACAACGCGTGGGTCGCCAAGTCCCACCAGGCCTTCGACAAGGGCGGCTTCTCGGGCACCCCGACCGTGCTGTTCGACGGCAAGAACATCTACCAGGACCGGACGATGACCCCGGCGAAGCTGAAGCAGATGGTGCAGGAGCAGAACAAGGGGTAAGGGCTTTTCTCACGCGCCTGTTATGGACCCGTAGCCGGGCTGCCTGCCCCGGCTCCGGTCCGGCACGGTAGCGTCGACCTTGCCATGGAACTTGCCTTCATTCCCAGCCCGTCACGCGGTGTGCTGTACCTCGGCCCCATTCCGCTGCGCGGCTACGCGTTCTGCATCATCATCGGCGTCTTCGTTGCCGTCTGGCTCGGCAACAAGCGCTGGATCGCCCGGGGCGGGCGGACCGGCACGGTGGCCGACATCGCTGTCTGGGCCGTGCCCTTCGGCCTCGTCGGCGGCCGGCTCTACCACGTGATCACGGACTACGAGCTGTACTTCAGCGAGGGCCGTGACTGGGTGAACGCCTTCAAGATCTGGGAGGGCGGCCTCGGCATCTGGGGCGCGATCGCGCTGGGCGCGCTGGGCGCGTGGATCGGCTGCCGGCGCCGGGGCATCCCGATGCCGGCGTACGCCGACGTCGTCGCGCCGGGCATCGCCCTCGCGCAGGCGATCGGCCGCTGGGGCAACTGGTTCAACCAGGAGCTGTACGGCAAGCCCACCGACCTGCCGTGGGCCCTGGAGATCACGTCCTCCGCGGACGGGCGCGTGCCGGGCACGTACCACCCGACCTTCCTGTACGAGTCGCTGTGGTGCATCGGCGTCGCGGTCCTGGTCATCTGGGCGGACCGCCGCTTCCGGCTCGGGCACGGCCGGGCGTTCGCGCTGTACGTCGCCGCGTACTGCACGGGCCGGGCGTGGATCGAGTACATGCGGGTCGACGACGCCCACCACATCCTGGGCCTCCGGCTGAACGTGTGGACCGCGATGCTCGTGTTCCTGCTCGCGGTCACGTACCTCGTGGTGTCGTCGAAGAAGCGGCCGGGCCGGGAAGACGTGGTGGAGCCGGGCGCGGAGGCCTCCGCCGATGAGAAGACCGGCGGGGACGCCACGGCCGATGACGAGGCGGAGTCCGGCAAGGACGAGGCCAGGAGCGAGGCCGATGACGAGGCAGGGTCGGCGAAGAAGACCTGACCGTCTGCCGTACGTGACCGAGGGCGCCCGAAGATTGCCGGGCGCCCTCGGCGTTTTCCGGGTGGGCGGTGTCAGCGGCGGCGTGCCAGGGACAGGGTGCGCTGGGCCGCCGTCACCACCGCCGTGTCGATGAAGCGGCCGTCCGGGAGGGCCTGGGCACCCGGGTCCGTCGCCGCTGCCTTGATGATCGTCTCCGCCTGTTCGATCTCCTCCTCGGTGGGGAGGAAAGCCCGCTCGATGACCGGGAGCTGGCGGGGATGAAGCGCGACCCGGCCCAGGAAGCCCAGGGCGCGGCCGTGGGCGCAGGAGGCGGCCAGTCCCTCCAGGTCGCGGACGTCCGGGTGGACCGACTGCGCCGGCGGGGGCAGGCCCGCCGCCCGGGCGGCCACGATCACCCGGGAGCGGGACCAGTCGAGCCCCGCGTCGTCACAAACACCCAGGTCGGCCCGTAGGTCCGCCTCCCCGAGCGCGATGCCCCGAAGGGACGGGTGGGCCGTGGCGACGGCGTACGCCCTTTCCACGCCGAGGGCCGTCTCCAGGAGGGCGTACAGGGGCAGTCCGGTGGGGACGGCGTGCTGGGCGATCCGGACGACCTCGGCGGGTGAGCTGATCTTGGGGAGCCGCAGGGCGCAGAGGCCGGGAGCCGGGGCCACGGCGGCGAGGTCCTGCTCGGCCCAGGCGCTGTCCAGGGCGTTGACGCGGACATGGACCGGGACCGGCGGCAGGTCGGCGAGCAGCTCGGCGGTGGCGGCACGGGCGTACGCCTTCCGGTCGGGGGCGACCGCGTCCTCCAGGTCGACGACGACGATGTCGGCGCCGGAGGTGAGGGCCTTGGCCACCACGTGGGGGCGGTCGCCCGGGGCGTAGAGCCAGGTGAGCGGGAACGTGGTCACAGGGCACCCTCCGCGCGCAGCGCCGTGAGGTCGGCCGGGGTGAGGCCCAGTTCGGTGAGGACCTCGTCGGTGTCGGCGCCGTGGGGGCGGCCGGCCCAGCGGATCGCGCCGGGCGTGGCGGAGAGCCGGAAGAGGACGTTCTGCATGCGCAGGGGGCCCAGCTCCGGGTCGTCGACGGTGGTGATGGTGTTCAGGGCCTGGTACTGCGGGTCCGCCATCACGTCCCGGACGTCCTGGACCGGGGCCACGGCCGCCTCGGCCTTCTCGAAGGCCGCCAGGACGTCCGTGCGGGTGCGTGCGGCGATCCAGGAGCCGACTGCCTCGTCCAGGACGTCGGCGTGGCGGGCGCGGTCGGCGCCCGTGGCGAACCACGGCTCGTCGATCAGTTCCGGGCGGCCCACCAGGTGCATCACGCGTTCCGCGACCGACTGGGCCGACGTCGAGACGGCGACCCAGGTGCCGTCCGCGGTGCGGTAGACGCCGCGCGGGGCGTTGTTGGGGGAGCGGTTGCCGGTGCGGGGCTGGACGTGGCCGAGCTGGTCGTACCAGAGGGGCTGGGGACCGAGCGCGGCCAGGATCGGTTCGATCAGGGCCATGTCGACCACCTGGCCCTCGCCGGTGCGGTCGCGGGCGGCGAGCGCCGTCAGCACCGCGTACGCCGTCGTCAGGCCCGCGATGGAGTCGGCCAGGCCGAACGGCGGCAGCGTCGGGGGTGCGTCCGGCTCGCCGGTGATCGCGGCGAAGCCGCTCATCGCCTCGGCGAGGGTGCCGAAGCCGGGGCGGTGGGCGTAGGGGCCGAACTGGCCGAAGCCGGTGACGCGGGCCAGGACCAGGCGGGGGTTGGCGGCCGACAGCTCCGGCCAGCCCAGGTCCCACTTCTCCAGGGTGCCGGGGCGGAAGTTCTCGATGATCACGTCGGCGCCGGCGGCGAGGCGCAGGAGGGTGGTGCGGCCGCCGGGCTTCGACAGGTCGAGGGTGATGGTGCGCTTGTTGCGGCCGAGCATCTTCCACCACAGGCCCACGCCGTCCTTCGACGGGCCGTGGCCGCGGGACGGGTCCGGTTTCGCCGGGTGCTCGACCTTGACGACCTCCGCGCCGAAGTCGCCGAGCAGGGTGGCGGCGAGCGGGCCGGCGAAGAGGGTGGCGAGGTCCAGGACGCGGAGGCCGGTGAGGGGCGCGGTCATGAGCGGTGGGTCTCCCGGTGTGTGAGGTGGGCGAGGGTGTCGAAGCCGGTGCCGTTGAAGTCGCCGATGGAGGTGGACAGGCGGTTCTTCAGGGGGGCCGTCCAGTGGTCGGGCAGGGCCGCGGGGTCTGCGGCCAGCAGGCCGGCGATGCTGCCGGCGGTCGCGCCGTTGGAGTCGGTGTCCCAGCCGCCGCTCACGGCGCGGCAGATCGAGCCGGAGAAGTCACCGTTCGCGTGGGTGAGGGCGGCGGCGATGAGGGCGGTGTTGGGGACGGCGTGCACCCAGTGGTGGTCGGCGGCGTGGGTGGCGTGCAGTTCGTCGACGACCGTGTCGAAGTCGTCGTGTTCCCGGGCGAGTTGGATGGCGTGGTGGACGGCTCTGGCGAGGCGGGAGCGTGGCGGGACGACGGTGAGGCCGGTGCGCAGGCAGGTGTGGACGTCGTGTTCGCCTGTCGCGGCGGTCGCGATGGTGGCCGCCGTGAACATCGCCGCGTAGACGCCGTTGGCGGTGTGGGTGAGGGTGGCGTCGCGGTGGGCCTGTTCCGCGGCGGCGGCCGGGTCGCCGGGGTTGGTCCAGCCGTGGACGTCGGCGCGGATCAGGGCGCCGATCCATTCGCGGAACGGGTTGCGGTGGCGGGCGGTGTGCGGGGGTTCCAGGCCGGTGAGGAGGTTGCGGTAGGCGATGCGTTCGGCGGTGAAGGTGCGTCCGGCGGGGAGTTCGTCGAGCCAGGTGCGGGCCACGTCCGTGGTGGTGAAGGTTTTGCCGTGGCGTTGGAGGACGAGGAGGTTGAGGAGGGGGTAGTTGAGGTCGTCGTCCTCGGGCATG
Organism: Streptomyces sp. NPDC050164; assembly: GCF_044459945.1. NCBI lineage: Bacteria > Bacillati > Actinomycetota > Actinomycetes > Kitasatosporales > Streptomycetaceae > Streptomyces > Streptomyces sp. NPDC050164. The sequence goes on along the minus strand of NZ_JBITJK010000022.1, from coordinate 41,466 downwards.
CCGTCGATGTTCTCGGCTAGGGAGGTTTTTGCCGAGCGGCGGTTCCAGGGGTGTGCGGCGAGGAGGTCTTCGGGGACGCCGCGGGCTGTGAGGTAGGTGGTGAGGGGCCAGTTGCCAGTGGATTTGGCCAGTTGGCGGATGGCTTCCATGGGGAGCTTTTCGACGGGTTTGCCCAGGAGGCAGCCGACGGCTCGGCCGAGCCAGGCGGATTCCAGGTGTTGGTCGGGTGTGGCTGGGGTCTGGGCTGGGGCGCTCACCCGCGCTGACGGGGTGCCGCTCTCTGTGGGATGGGCGCCGCCCCAGCGGCACGACTGCCCGCAGCTAGGTGGCCATTCTGGGCATAGCGACCTGATCTTCTCCAGGTCCGTTGGTTCGTCGTCCGCCAAGGCGCTGGGCAGGTCGGCCAGTTCGTCCAGGAGGTCTTCTGCCAGTTGGCGGAGGTAGCGGGACGTCGGGGTGGGGGACGCGCCTGCCGTGGCGGGGGCCTGAGGACCGCCTGCCGCTTTCCAGCGGGACGCGATCCTCGACGGTTGTCGGCCGTCCTGGGTCGCCTGGCGGAGTTCGTGGCCGATCAGGTCCTCCGGCTGGACCCAGGTCAGGCGGAGCATTCCGGGCCTCCGAGGGATGCGAAGGCGTGTTCGTGGGTGCGGCGGCGGGAGGCGTCTTGGGTGAAGATCTCGCGGGTCACGGCCGTGAGGGTCGTGGCCGGTTCCCAGAGGTCCAGGAGACTGGCCTCCGCGACCGTCTTGGCCCAGTCCTGGGGGATCGGTGAGCCGAGGGCTCCGGCCAGGGCGCCGGCCATCGTGGCGATGGAGTCGCAGTCGCGGCCGTAGTTGACGGCGCCGAGGACCGTGTGGCGGTAGTCGCCCTGGGCCACGAGCAACATGCCCAGGGCCACGGGGAGTTCCTCGATCGCGTGGAGGCGGGAGGGGTGGCGGGCGCCGAGGGAGGGGGCGCGGTAGTCGGGGCCGACCGTGTCGTAGGGGGCGACCGCCGCGCGCAGGGGACCCAGGGCCGACTCGAAGTCCGGGTGACGGGAGGCCTCCTCGCAGACCCGCTCGATGGCGGTGCGGGTGCCGTCCTTCGCCAGGGACAGGCAGGCCGAGACGACCGAGTCAGGGGTGGCTCCCGGGGTGCACGCCGCCGCGACCGCCGCGGCCAGGACGCCCGCCGCCTCACGGCCGTACGACGACTGGTGCGCGCCGGCGATGTCGAGCGCCTCGGCGTAGGCCGCCTGCGGGTTGGCGGCGTTGACCAGACCGACCGGGGACATGTACATCGCCGCACCGCAGTTGACGATGTTGCCGGTGCCGGCCTCGCGCGGGTCGGCATGGCCGTAGTGGATCCTCGTCACCAGCCATTTCTCCGCCAGGAAGACGCGGTGCAGGGGGAGGGCCTCGGTCTCCAGTTCCGGGATCCAGCGCGGTTCGGTCATCAGGTCGGGGACGAGGTGGTCGGCGATCGCGTAGGCGTCGAGGTGGTCGCGGACCCGGGCGTAGACGCGGATCAGGGCGTGCGTCATCAAGGTGTCGTCGGTGACGTGGCCGTCGCCCTTGTGGTACGGGGCGAGGGGGCGGGCGGTGCGCCAGTCGTCGCCGTGCCAGGGACCGACGATGCCGTGGACGCGGCCGCCGTGGCGTTCGATGATCTGCTCGGGCGAGTAGCCCTCGACGGGGCCGCCGAGGGCGTCGCCGACGGCGGCTCCGACCAGGGCTCCGGTGATCCGCTCGTCCAGTGTGGCGTTTTGGTGCGGTTTGGGCTGCATGGCCGCATCATCCACCCGGGTGGGCCGGTTGTGCGGCTTCCAGGAGTTCGGCGAGTTCCACGAGGTCCGTGCCGGTGAGGCGGGGGAGGACGCAGCCGGAGAGGGTGCGGCAGGTCTCCCGCCAGGAGGCCGGGATCGAGGCACCGCCGCCCAGCGCGCCGGTGAGGGCGCCCGCCAGGGCCGGGGCGGAGTCCGCGACGCGGGACAGGCAGGCCGCGGCGGGAATCGCCTCCGCGATGCGGCCGCGGGCCGCCGCGGCCAGGGCGAGTGCGACCGGGACCGTTTCGGCGGCGGCGATGCCGTAGCTGTAGACGTGGTCGACGATCTGGTGTTCCAGGGGCGGGACCAGGGCGAAGGCGCTGTCGACGCCGGCGGCGAGGTGCAGGGCGTGCCGGGCGTTGCGGCCGATCTCCGTCTCCTCGGGGAGTTCGGCGAGGGCCGCCGTGACGCAGGCGTCGACGTCCGCGCCGGCCAGGGCGAGGGCGAGCGCCGCCGCCATCGCGCGGGCGCCGTGTACGCCGTCGCCGTCCTGGGTGTAGTGGGCGTCGAACTCGGCGAGGTCGGCGGCGCGCCGGGGGTCGCCCGGGTGGGCCACGGCCAGGACGCAGGCGCGTACGCAGGCCGCGTCGTCGAAGTAGTGGGGGTTGTCGTGGCCGGTGGCGGGCGGGCGCAGGCCGGTGGCGAGGTTGCCGAGGCCTGCGCGGACGGAGATGCGGGCGCGCAGGGGGAGGACGGCGGACTCGATCTCCGGAGCGCTGTCCGCTGCCGCCGCCACCTCGCCGGCGATGGCGTTCCAGGTCAGGTCGATCGCGGCTCGGGTGCGGCGTTCGCGACTGAGGTCGTTGAAGGCGGTGTCGTCGCCGGCCCGGAGGAGGGCTTCCGCGGCGAAGGCCGCCCATTCGGCGTCGTCGGAGGGGCCCAGGCGGAGGGGTTCCGGGGGTTGGTTCAGGGCGATGGGGACGGGGAGGGTGGTCGTGGCGTTGTGTTCGGCGAAGGTGTCCAGTTCGCGGGTGAGGCGGCGGGTCCAGTCGGGCATGCGGGCGGCTCTGTGGCGGGCCGCCGGCCAGCCTGCCGCGTCCCCTGCGGCGAGTCCGAGCAGGAGGCCTTCGGCCTTTTTGTCTCCCATCCGCGCACCGCCCGTAACTGTCACCCGAAGGGTCCTGGTCTCCCGTGGGGCGGCTTCGCCGTCGGCGGCTGACGGTGTCGGCGGGGTCATGCGGGTACCTCCGTCTCCCCGTCCGTTGCCAGTGCGTAGGTGGGTGCCGCCGGTGTCAGCAGGTCCGCCACGTCCAGGACGTGGTAACCCGCCATCGCCGGCAGGCACCGGCCGCGGACCGGCCCGATGGGGGTCGTCCAGGCCTTCGGGATCGCCGAGACTCCCCGGGTCGCGCCCGCCAGGGCGCCCGCGACCGCCGCCGTCGTGTCCGCGTCGCGGCCCATGTTCACCGCCGTCAGGACGGACTGCTCGAAGTCGCCGTCGGCCGCCGCGTACGCGCCGAAGGCGAGGGCGACCGCCTCGGGGGCCAGGTCGGTCCAGGGGTAGCCGCCGATGACGACCGCGGAGCGCACCGCGCGTTCGCCGCGGTGGGCCGCCGTCACCGCGCGGCGCAGGCAGCGGGCCGTCCAGGAGTCGTCGGGCACGACCGCGAGGGCGGCGGCCACGACCGCGATCGGCTGGGCGCCCGCCATCGCCGCGGCCACGCCCGCCGCCACCGCCTGGCCGCCGTAGATGCCCTCGCCGTCATGGCTCACCGAGCCGTCGATCGCCACCAGCCGGGCCGCCTCCGCCGGGCGGCCGGGCGTGAACACCCCGAAGGGGGCCGCGCGCATGGCCAGACCGTCGCTCCAGGCGTGCCGGTGCTGGGCGGAGATGGGGGCCGCCAGGCCCCGGCGGAGGTTCTCCAGCGTGCCGCGTTCGCTGAAGCCGGCGCCCCGGAAGGGGCCCTCGTCGCGGTCGGCGATCCATTCGTGCCAGGCCGCTTCCACGTGCGCGGGGGTGAGTGCCGAGCCGTGCCGGGCCAGGAGGAGGCCCGAGAAGATCGCGTACTCGGTGTCGTCCGTGCCGGCGGGGTGCTCGACGACGTAGCCGGTGATACGGCCCCACCGCGCGCGGATCTCGGAGGGCTTCATGTTCTCGGCCGGGGCCCCGAGCGCGTCACCGACGGCCAGGCCCAGCAGTGCGCCGCGTGCCCGCGCGCGCAGTTCGGTGGCGTCCCCGGGCGCCGGGACGGAGGGGATGCAGGCGATCGATGCCATACGGGATGTGTCCCACTCCGGCGACCGCCGCGAGCCTCGGGGGCCACAGCATCACCCGGTCGACATCTGTGCGAGATCGTCATCAGGTGAGCGCTGAAGGGTAAAACCGCAGGTTAGCCCAGCCTTTCCTTGCTGGCGGCGCCGGAATCCGCGGCGTACTTTGTGTGTTGTAAAAATCTGGAACCTGTCCAAAGAAGCTTGTTCAGCAAGGGAAACGGGGATTTTTCATGGCCATCATCGAGACCGAGGCGGCGCTGCACGAGGCGCACCGGGACAACCACACCCACCGGGACGTGAACGGCGGCTGGCTGCGTCCCGCGGTGTTCGGCGCGATGGACGGCCTCGTCTCCAACCTGGCCCTGATGACCGGTGTCGCGGGCGGCTCGGTCAGCCAGCACACCGTCGTCCTCAGCGGACTCGCGGGCCTGGCCGCCGGCGCCTTCTCCATGGCCGCCGGCGAGTACACCTCCGTCGCCTCGCAGCGCGAGCTCGTCGAGGCCGAGCTGGACGTGGAGCGGCGCGAGCTGCGCAAGCACCCGCAGTGCGAGGAGGCCGAGCTCGCCGCTCTCTACCGGGCGAGAGGGGTCGAGCCGCGGCTGGCCGGTGAGGTCGCCCGGCAGCTGTCGAAGGACCCGGAACAGGCGCTGGAGATCCACGCCAGGGAGGAGCTGGGCATCGATCCCGGCGATCTGCCCTCGCCCACCGTGGCCGCGGTGTCGAGCTTCGGCTCCTTCGCGCTGGGCGCGCTGATCCCCGTACTGCCGTATCTGCTCGGTGCGAGCAGCTTGTGGCCGCCCGTGCTGCTGGCCCTGCTCGGGCTCTTCCTGTGTGGTGCGGTGGTGGCCAAGGTGACGGCGCGCACCTGGTGGTACAGCGGGCTGCGGCAGCTGTTCCTGGGCGGCGCGGCGGCGGGTGTGACGTACGCCCTGGGCACCTTGTTCGGAACGGCCGTAGGATAGTTCGACTCGGACTTATGCGTTGGGCCGCATAAGTAGCCGTTACTTGCTGGTTTCGAATGCGCAACCACGGGGCATGAGCCGTAAGCGCTGCGGGCAATGAGGCCCGTGGGCGCGATCAGCGGGGTGGGCGAAGACGCCCGTCCCGCCCTCGGGCCCGACGGGCATCGATCTCACCCGGTCGTTCCGTACTGGCCCCCCATAGCTTCCACCGTCGGTGCGGTACCCCTGCCGCGAGCCGCCGGTGTCCGCATGTTGGAACGGAATATCCCGGTTCCCGAGAATCGCTCCATCATGTAACCTGCACGAAATTTTGCGATCACGCGAGGGCCAACGTCGTCCCTCGGCACTTGCATATGCCACATGACGACGACGGGAGAGCCGATGCGTACGCCGCGCCAGCCGTCCCAGCACTCCGCGAATGGCCAGAACTGGTCGTTCATGGATGCTCGCCCTGCTGCGCAGGGTATGTACGACCCCCGCAACGAGCACGACGCCTGCGGCGTCGGCTTCGTCGCCACCCTTACCGGCGAGGCGTCCCACACCCTGGTCGAGCAGGCTCTCACCGTCCTGCGCAACCTCGAACACCGCGGTGCCACCGGCTCCGAACCCGACTCCGGCGACGGCGCCGGCATCCTGTCGCAGGTTCCGGACGCCTTCTTCCGTGACGTGGCCGGATTCGCACTGCCCGAGGCCGGTGCCTACGCCGTCGGCACCGCCTTCCTGCCGGAGGACTCCGCCGCCGACGCCGTCTCGCAGATCGAGACGATCGCGGCCGACGAGGGCCTGACCGTGCTCGGCTGGCGCGAGGTGCCGGTCGCTCCCCAGCTGCTGGGTGCCACCGCCCGGTCGACCATGCCGGTCTTCCGCCAGATCTTCGTCAGCGACGGCGCCGCAGTGCCCGCGACGGGCATCGCCCTCGACCGCAAGGCCTTCGTGCTGCGCAAGCGCGCCGAGCGCGAGGCCGGCGTGTACTTCCCGTCGCTGTCCGCGCGGACCATCGTCTACAAGGGCATGCTGACCACCGGCCAGCTGGAGCCCTTCTTCCCGGACCTGTCCGACCGCCGCTTCGCCTCCGCGATCGCGCTCGTGCACTCCCGGTTCTCGACGAACACGTTCCCGTCGTGGCCGCTGGCCCACCCGTACCGCTTCGTCGCGCACAACGGTGAGATCAACACCGTCAAGGGCAACCGCAACTGGATGGTCGCCCGCGAGTCGCAGCTGGTCTCCGACCTGTTCGGCTCCGACGACAAGGCCATCGAGCGGATCTTCCCGGTCTGCACGCCGGACGCCTCCGACTCCGCCTCCTTCGACGAGGTCCTCGAACTCCTGCACCTGGGCGGCCGTTCGCTGCCGCACTCCGTGCTGATGATGATCCCGGAGGCGTGGGAGAACCACGACTCCATGGACCCGACCCGGCGCGCCTTCTACCAGTTCCACTCCAACCTGATGGAGCCCTGGGACGGCCCGGCCTGTGTCACCTTCACCGACGGCACCCAGGTCGGCGCCGTGCTCGACCGCAACGGCCTGCGCCCCGGCCGCTACTGGGTCACCGACGACGGCCTCGTCGTCCTCGGCTCCGAGGTCGGCGTCCTGGACATCGACCCGGCCAAGGTCGTCCGCAAGGGCCGCCTGCAGCCCGGCCGCATGTTCCTCGTCAACACCGCCGAGCACCGCATCATCGAGGACGACGAGATCAAGGCCCAGCTCGCCGCCGAACAGCCGTACGCGGAGTGGCTGGAGGCCGGCGAGATCGAGCTGTCCGACCTGCCCGAGCGCGAGCACATCGTGCACACGCACGCCTCGGTCACCCGCCGCCAGCAGACCTTCGGCTACACCGAGGAGGAGCTGCGCGTCATCCTCGCGCCGATGGCCAAGGCCGGTGCCGAGCCGATCGGCTCGATGGGCACCGACTCGCCGATCGCCGCGCTGTCGGACCGCCCGCGGCTGCTCTTCGACTACTTCACCCAGCTGTTCGCGCAGGTCACCAACCCGCCGCTGGACGCCATCCGCGAGGAGCTCGTCACCTCGCTGCGCTCCTCGCTGGGCCCGCAGGGCAACCTGCTCGACCCGAGCGCGGCCTCCTGCCGCAGCGTCGTGCTGCCCTTCCCGGTCATCGACAACGACGAGCTGGCCAAGCTCATCCACATCAACGCCGACGGCGACATGCCCGGCTTCAAGGCCGCGACGCTGTCCGGCCTGTACCGGGTGCACGGCGGCGGTGACGCGCTGGCCGCACGGATCGACGAGATCTGCGCCGAGGCCGACGCCGCGATAGAGAACGGCGCCCGGCTGATCGTCCTGTCGGACCGCCACTCGGACGCCGAGCACGCGCCGATCCCGTCGCTGCTGCTCACCGCGGCCGTCCACCACCACCTCATCCGCACCAAGCAGCGCACCCAGGTGGGCCTGCTGGTCGAGGCCGGCGACGTCCGCGAGGTCCACCACGTCGCCCTGCTCATCGGCTACGGCGCCGCCGCGGTCAACCCGTACCTGGCGATGGAGTCCGTCGAGGACCTGGTCCGCGCCGGCACCTTCCTGCCGGGCGTCGAGCCCGAGAAGGCCATCCGCAACCTCATCTACGCCCTCGGCAAGGGCGTGCTGAAGGTCATGTCCAAGATGGGCATCTCGACCGTCGCCTCCTACCGCGGCGCCCAGGTCTTCGAGGCCGTCGGTCTCGACGAGACCTTCGTCGCGAAGTACTTCAACGGCACGGCCACCAAGATCGGCGGCGTCGGCATCGACGTCATCGCCAAGGAGGTCGCCGCCCGGCACGCCAAGGGCTACCCGGCCTCCGGCATCGCCCCGGCGCACCGCGCGCTGGACATAGGCGGCGAGTACCAGTGGCGCCGCGAGGGCGAGCCTCACCTGTTCGACCCGGAGACGGTCTTCCGCCTCCAGCACTCCACGCGCTCCGGCCGCTACGACATCTTCAAGAAGTACACCGAGCGCGTGAACGAGCAGTCCGAGCGGCTGATGACGCTCCGCGGGCTCTTCGGCTTCAAGTCCGGCCGCCAGCCGATCCCGGTCGACGAGGTCGAGCCGGTCTCCGAGATCGTCAAGCGGTTCTCGACGGGCGCCATGTCGTACGGCTCCATCTCGCAGGAGGCGCACGAGACCCTCGCCATCGCCATGAACCAGCTGGGCGGCAAGTCCAACACCGGTGAGGGCGGCGAGGACCCGGAGCGGCTGTACGACCCGGCGCGCCGGTCGTCCATCAAGCAGGTCGCCTCCGGCCGCTTCGGTGTGACCTCCGAGTACCTGGTCAACTCCGACGACATCCAGATCAAGATGGCCCAGGGCGCCAAGCCCGGCGAGGGCGGCCAGCTGCCCGGCCACAAGGTCTACCCGTGGGTCGCCAAGACGCGTCACTCGACGCCGGGCGTCGGCCTCATCTCGCCGCCCCCGCACCACGACATCTACTCCATCGAGGACCTGGCCCAGCTGATCCACGACCTGAAGAACGCGAACCCGCAGGCGCGGATTCACGTCAAGCTGGTCTCCGAGGTCGGCGTCGGCACGGTCGCCGCGGGTGTCTCCAAGGCCCACGCGGACGTCGTGCTCATCTCCGGCCACGACGGCGGTACGGGCGCCTCGCCGCTCACCTCGCTGAAGCACGCCGGTGGTCCCTGGGAGCTCGGCCTGGCCGAGACCCAGCAGACGCTGCTGCTCAACGGCCTGCGCGACCGCATCGTCGTGCAGACCGACGGCCAGCTGAAGACCGGCCGTGACGTGGTCATCGCCGCGCTGCTGGGTGCCGAGGAGTTCGGTTTCGCGACCGCGCCGCTCGTCGTCTCCGGCTGCGTCATGATGCGCGTCTGCCACCTGGACACCTGCCCGGTCGGCATCGCCACGCAGAACCCGGTGCTGCGCGAGCGGTACAACGGCAAGGCCGAGTACGTCGTGAACTTCTTCAAGTACATCGCCGAAGAGGTCCGCGAGATCCTCGCCGAGCTGGGCTTCCGCTCCATCGAGGAGGCCGTCGGCCACGCCGAGACCCTCGACGTCACGCGTGCCGTCGACCACTGGAAGGCGCAGGGCCTGGACCTGGAGCCGCTGTTCCACGTGCCCGAGCTGCCCGAGGGCGCGGTCCGCCACCAGCTGATCGCCCAGGACCACGGCCTGGAGAAGGCGCTCGACAACCAGCTGATCAAGCTGGCCGCCGACGCCCTGTCCGCCTCGGACGCCACCGAGGCCCAGCCGGTCCGCGCCCAGGTGGAGATCCGCAACATCAACCGCACGGTCGGCACCATGCTCGGCCACGAGGTGACGAAGAAGTTCGGTGGCGCGGGCCTGCCCGACGACACCATCGACATCACCTTCACCGGCTCCGCCGGCCAGTCCTTCGGCGCGTTCGTGCCGCGCGGTGTCACGCTGCGCCTGGAGGGCGACGCCAACGACTACGTCGGCAAGGGCCTCTCGGGCGGCCGGCTGGTGGTCCGCCCGGACCGCGCGGCCGACCACCTCGCCGAGTACAGCGTCATCGCCGGCAACACCATCGGCTACGGCGCCACCGGCGGCGAGATGTTCCTGCGCGGCAAGGTCGGCGAGCGGTTCTGCGTCCGCAACTCCGGCGCGACGGTCGTCTCCGAAGGCGTGGGCGACCACGGCTGCGAGTACATGACCGGCGGTCACGCGGTGGTGCTCGGCGAGACGGGCCGCAACTTCGCGGCCGGTATGTCCGGCGGTATCGCGTACGTCATCGACCTGGACCGCGACAACGTCAACGCCGGCAACGTGGACGCCATCGAGGCGCTGGACGACACCGACAGGCAGTGGCTGCACGACGTGGTCCGCCGCCACCAGGAGGAGACGGGCTCGACCGTCGCCGAGAAGCTCCTGGCCGAGTGGGACACCGCCGTCGAGCGCTTCAGCAAGATCATCCCCAGCACGTACAAGGCAGTGCTCGCCGCCAAGGACGCCGCCGAGCGAGCCGGTCTCTCCGAGACCGAGACCCACGAGAAGATGATGGAGGCGGCGATCAATGGCTGACCCGAAGGGCTTCCTGAACCACGGGCGCGAGGTCGCCAGGTCCCGCCCCGCCGAGGAGCGCGTCAAGGACTGGAACGAGGTCTACGTCCCCGGCTCCCTGCTGCCGATCATCAGCAAGCAGGCCAGCCGCTGCATGGACTGCGGCATCCCGTTCTGCCACAACGGCTGCCCGCTCGGGAACCTGATCCCCGAGTGGAACGACTACGCCTACCGCGAGGACTGGGCCGCCGCCTCGGAGCGCCTGCACGCGACGAACAACTTCCCGGAGTTCACGGGCCGCCTGTGCCCCGCTCCCTGTGAGTCGGCGTGCGTGCTCGGCATCAACCAGCCCGCCGTCACCATCAAGAACGTCGAGGTCTCGATCATCGACAAGGCGTGGGAGACCGGGGACGTCGCCCCGCAGATCCCGGAGCGCCTGTCCGGCAAGACCGTCGCCGTCATCGGCTCCGGCCCCGCGGGCCTGGCCGCCGCCCAGCAGCTGACCCGGGCCGGCCACACGGTCGCCGTCTACGAGCGCGCGGACCGCATCGGAGGCCTCCTCCGGTACGGCATCCCCGAGTTCAAGATGGAGAAGCGGCACATCAACCGCCGTATCGAGCAGATGCGCGCGGAGGGCACCCGCTTCCGCACCGGCATCGAGATCGGCCGCGACCTGAAGGCGACGGACCTGAAGAAGCGGTACGACGCGGTCGTCCTGGCCGTCGGCGCGACCACCGCCCGTGACCTGTCGGTGCCCGGCCGCGAGCTCAAGGGCATCTACCAGGCCATGGAGTACCTGCCGCTGGCCAACAAGGTGCAGGAGGGCGACTACGTGGCGCCCCCCATCTCGGCCGAGGGCAAGCACGTCGTGGTCATCGGCGGCGGCGACACCGGCGCCGACTGCGTCGGTACGGCCCACCGCCAGGGCGCGGCCTCCGTCACGCAGCTGGAGATCATGCCCCGCCCGAACGACGAGCGGCACCCGGTCAACCAGCCCTGGCCGACCTTCCCGATGCTCTACAAGGTCACCTCGGCCCACGAGGAGGGCGGCGAGCGCGTCTACTCCGTGTCGACGACGCACTTCGAGGGCGACGAGGACGGCAACGTCCAGTGGCTGCACCTCACCGAGGTGGAGTTCATCGACGGCAGGCTGACCCCGAAGCCGGGCACCGAGCGCAAGATCCCCGCCCAGCTCGTCACCCTCGCCATGGGCTTCACCGGTACCGACCGGGAGAACGGCCTGGTCGAGCAGTTCGGTCTGGAGCTCGACGAGCGCGGCAACATCGCCCGTGACGACGACTACCAGACCAACGTGCCGGGCGTGTTCGTCGCCGGTGACGCGGGCCGCGGCCAGTCGCTCATCGTGTGGGCGATCGCCGAGGGCCGCTCGGCGGCGCGCGGGGTGGACCGCCACCTCACGGGCGCCAGCGAACTGCACGCGCCGATCCGCCCGACGGACCGCGCGCTGATGGTCTGACGGAGCGCATCAGAGAAGTGACCTGACGGTCACCCATACGTCCCGCACAAAGGCGTGCGGAACACAGATGGCGCCTGCCCCACCGTCCCCGACCGGACGACCGGGCAGGCGCTGTCGCATGCCCTCAGCCGTTCCCGTTCCCGTTCTTGTCCGGCCACACCTGGATGTGGTCCTCCTCCAGCTCCAGCAGCACCCGGTCCCGCATGCCCAGGGCCGTCGTGTACTCGGCCGGCAACTGCAGGCGGCCCGCGCGGTCGAGCATCGCGTACTCACGGGCCACCAGGGACTCCCGGCCCGCCTCGTCGACCTCCGTGCGGCGCAGTACCTCCGTCGAGGTGCGTCCGTCGCGGATCGCGACCGTGCGGCTGACCTCGCCGGCGACCGCCTGGTCGTGCGTGACGATGACGACCGTCGTGCCCAGCTCCTCGTTGGCCCGGCGGAACGCCGCGAAGACCTGCTGCCCGGTCGCCGAGTCCAGCTCGCCGGTCGGCTCGTCGGCGAGGAGTACGGCGGGGGCGCCCGCCAGGGCGACGGCGATCGCGACGCGCTGCTGCTGACCGCCGGACATCTGCTGCGGACGCCGGTCCCGGCAGTCGGCGACGCCGAGCATGGCCAGCAGCTCGTCCGCCCGTCCGGCCCGCTTCCTGCGCGAGCCGCCCGCCAGCTGCATGGGCAGGACGACGTTCTGCGCCGCCGTCAGATACGACAGCAGATTGCGGGCCGTCTGCTGCCAGACGAAGCCGACCACCTCACGCCGGTACCGCAACCGGGCCTTCGCGTCCATCGTCAGCAGATCACGGCCCGCGACCTTCGCTGTGCCCGCGGTCGGGACGTCCAGGCCGGCGAGGATGTTCATCAGCGTCGACTTGCCGCTGCCCGACGCTCCCACCAGGGCCATCAACTCGCCTTCCCGCACCAGGAGATCGAGCCCCTGGAGCGCCTGCACCTCCACGGCGTCCCCGCCACCGCGCTTGGTGAAGATCCGCACCAGCCGGTCGCAGGCGATCAGGGCGTCGTGCCCGTACGCCGGCCGGTCGCGGTGCCGCGCCGCCCGCCGCTCCAGCTCCGCGAGCGACTGAGTCGTACCGCTCATCGCATGTCTCCTGTCCTGAGGTGAGTGATCGGTGTCAGGCGTCCCGCCCACCAGGCCTGCGCGACGGCCACCGCCCCCGCCAGCAGCACCGCGCCCGCGGCGGGCAGGGCCAGCGACCACAGGTCGGCCCGCAGCACGGCTCCCTGCGGCGCCGTGGCGTCGGACGAGCCGGCCACAGCGAGCCGGTCCAGGTCGATGCCGGGGGCGAGCACCCCGACCGTGGCCCAGCCGACGGCCATGCCCCCGCCGGCCGCGAGCAGCGCCAGGGGCAGCGCCTCCAGGCCGAGCAGGTGACGCCCCTGGCGGGTCGTCAGGCCCAGGGTGCGCAGCCGGGCCAGCAGCGCGGCCCGCTCCGGCGCGGACCGCAGCAGGCCGAGCACAAGGGCCAGCACGGCGTAGCCCGCGCCCGCGAGGACGGCCCAGCCGTAGATCCGTTCGGCGCCCGCCTGCAACGGCGAGTCGGACAGCGCCGCGCGTTCCTCGGCGCGCAGTGTCACGGAGAGGTTGGAGCCGGCGCCGCGCACGGCCGTCCGCAGCGCCTTCGCGTCGAGTCCGGCACCGGCCGCCAGCAGGGTCGTGGGGCCGCCGGAGCCCTTCAGCCCCGCCGCGTCGACCAGCAGGAACTCGCCCTCGGGGACGGCCGGGGTGCGGGGGCGCACGGCGGTGATCCGCACCGTGACCGCTGCGCCGTCCGTCACGATCCGGCGCGGCGCCCGCCCGAGCCGCTCGGCGACCTCGGGGGAGGCGACGGCGTCCAGCACCCCGCCCCCGCTGCCCAACCGGTCGGCCGCGAACCCCCCGAGACCCATCTGCCGGGCCAACTCCGCGTAGGTCTCCGGCTCGACGCCGACCACCGTCAGCGACCGCGTCTCGTCGGACGCGCGCTCCGAGGCGAACTCGAATCCCACGGCCGTGACCTGCCGTACGCCCGCCCCATCCCGTACCGTCCGCGCCAGTCCCGCCGGGAGCGGGGTGCCGTCGGTCGTGTCGATCCGCGCGTCCGCGCCCGTCTCCAGCAGCGCGGCCCGGTCCCGGGTGTCCGCCACGCCCGCCAGCACCGACCCCCCGAACGCGGCCGTCGTCAGGGCCGTCAGCAGGGCGAGCAGCGGCAGCGTGGCGACCGCCGCCGGTGAGCGGGCGGCGCGGGCCAGCGACAGGAACCCGACCACGCCGCGCAGCCGCCCGGCCGGGCCGGCGGCCCACCGCAGGGGCAGCGGGTACAGCCGTACGAGGAGCAGCGCGGCAACCAGCCCGACGAGCACCGGGGCGGCGCTCACCAGCAGATCGCCCGCCCCGTCCGTACCGCGGCGGCGCAGCGCCGCCACCGAGCCGGCGGCCAGCACCAGCACGGTCAGTTCGGCGACCGTGCGGCGCCCGCCGGGCCTGGCCTCGGCGAGGTCGTCGCGCTCCTGGTGCGCCCGCGGCCTGCGATGCGCCACCACCGCGCGCGCCGGCAGCGCGGCACAGGCGAGCAGCGCCACGGCGCCCGCCCCGAGCACGGCGGGCAGCGGCCGGGCCTCGTCCACGACGAGCACCGCGAGCAGCAGACCGCAGGCCGCCGCGGGCACCGCCGGCACTGCGGTCTCGGCCAGCAGCCGCCCGGCGATGCCGCGCAGGGAGCCGCCCCGGGCCCGCAGCAGGGCGAGTTCGGCGGCACGGCGGGCGGCGGCCACGCCGGCGCTCATGACCAGCACGCCGACGGCGACCGCGGCGATCCCGAAGGCCGCGACGGCGACCACGGGCGTGATCGCGTCACGGTTGTCCGTGTAGGAGCCGACGACCTGCTCCAGGCCGGTGGACAACTGCGCCGTCGGACCGGCGACTTGGTGCATGCGTACCAGCCCCGGCCCGTCCTCGAGGGACGCGGCCGCGCCGACGAGCGCCGAGATGTCCCCCGCGGTGAGCCGCCCGGTCGCGGGCGCGAAGCGCCAGTACTTCTCCGGCTCGCCCTGGCCGCCGAGCAGCGCCGGTGCCGCCCCGGGCGCCAGCAGGACGCCAGCCTCCCAGTAGTACAGCGGCGGACGGCTGCCGGTGGAGGCCAGGGCCGGTGTGCGCAGGACCGGCTCCGCGGACCAGTGACTCCGCTGCGGATGCCGGGGCTGGAGGATGCCGGTGATCCGTACGGTCAGCGGTCCGTCCGGGAAACCGGCCAGGGTGAGCGTGGAGCCGGCCCGCAGCCGCAGCGTGCGGGCGGTCTCGGTGGTCACGGCGCCTTCCACCACCCTGGTGTCCACGGTCACCGGCGTGCCGGCGGCGGGCAGCCGGCCCTCCCGCACGGTGGCGTGGCCGGCCGCTTGCGACTGCGCGAGCAGTGTGAACTTGGGCGGCAGTCCGTCTGGCCGGGGCAGCGACGCGTCCAGCGCCTCCAGGCTCTTCCCGGTGCGCACCCCGTACGCCGACTCGGCCGGATCCGCCCGCAGCGGTGCGGGCAGCAGCGCCCGCGCCCGGCCGTCGACCGCCGCGAGCGCCTCAGGCCGCACCGCGTCCGCACGGGCCGGGTCAGGCAGTTCGAGACCGGGCTGCGGAGCCTTCAGCTCCAGCACGGTGGACTCGGGGGAGGCGGTGGCGAGGGCCTCGCGCAGCCCCTCCGTCTCGTACGCCTCGACGGCCCGCGGCAGTACGGCCGCGAGGAACGCCGTGACCAGCACCAGCACACCGAAGGCGACGGTGGACACGGGCGCGGTCCGCAGCCGGGTCCGCACCCAGGGCGCGCCCTGCGCGTTCGGCGGCATCTCAGTCCTCCCCCTGATGGCGGAGCGCGGCCATCGGCTCGGCACGGCGCAGCGCCGACGCGGCGGTGATCAGCAGGAGCGGGGCGGCCACCCCCGCGAGGAGCAGGGCCACTCGGGACACCGGGAGTTCGACGAGGACGGGCGGGACCGGCCGTGCGGCATCGGAGGTCAGCACGATCAGCGGGACGACCGCCCGGCTCAGGACGGTGCCGAGACCGAGCCCGGCGAGCAGACCGGCGCCGACGAGCAGGCTTTGCTCCGTCGCCACCAGCCGGGCGAGATCCCGGCGGGGCGTGCCCAGGGCGCGCAGCACCGCGAACTCCGCGGCCCGCTCCCGCCGCGCACCGGCGGCGCTCACCGCGAAACCCCCGGCGGCGAGAGCCACGGCGGCCACCGCCACCGCCGTCAGCGCCGAGCGCGGCCCGGCGCCGAGCGGATCCCGCAGCAGCTCGACCGCGGTCTCGTCCCGCACCAGCACCTGCTGCCGTTCGAGGTCGGGGCGCGCCCGCAGCGCGGCGGCGACCTCGGCGGCCTTGCCGGGGGCGGCGCTCACCCACCACTCGGTGGGGGCGAGCGGCGCGCTGCCCCGCTGCGCCAGCACGGCGTCGACGGCCCGCAGATCGAGCAGCAGCGCCCCGCCGGCGATGGTCTCTCCGTCCAGGCCGGTGGCGGTGGTCGGCAGCTCCTCGACCGACCGTACGATCCGCACCCGCACCTGCTCCCCGGACAGCGGCACGTCGATGGTGTCTCCGGGCCCGGCCCCCGCCGCCCGCAGGAAGTCCCCGGTGGCGACGGCCAAGAGGCTCCGCGGCGCCCCGGCCCCGGCGGTGGCGACGCGGACGGTGTAGATCGGCTCGGCTCCGGTGCTCTCGTCGGCGTCGGCGCCGGTGCCGTACGACACGGTCAGCGGTGCGGTCCCCGACACGGCGGGCTTCGCGGCCCTGCGGGCGACGACGGCGCCGTTCTCCGTCACGGTCCGGCCGCCCTGCCAGCGCGTCCCGGCGGGCACAGGGACGGTCCGCGCGGGGCCGTCGCGGCCGGTGGCGAGCAGCCGTTCGACGGTGAACCGGTGTTGTTCGGGGCGGCCGACGGGAGAGGGGTCGTCGAGCTGAAGTCCGGTCAGCCGCAACGGACCGGCCGGGGCGGCGCGGCGGCCCGTCGCCGTCACGTCCAGGTCGAGCGCGATCCGGTGGACGCGGCCGTCCACCGGGACGTTCCCGGCGCCCAGCCGGTACGTGATGCCGTACCGGTCCTCGACGACCACCGTGAGCAGGGGCGCGCGGCCGGAGGGGGAGCGTCCCGTCCGGGTCCGCACGTCGGTGATCCGCACGTCGAGGGCGAGCCGCCGGGTGTCGTCGGGAAGCCGCACCGCCCGGTGTTCGTCCCGCGCGGGCGGCGCCAGTGCCCGCAGCAGCTTCGCCGGGGGATCGTCGGCGAGATCGCCGCGCATCAGCATCCCGTCCCCGGCGTGGGCCGTGTCCAGGGCGAGGACCGTCGCCTCGCGACCGCCGGACAGGCCCAGGGCGGCGCGGTGCGCGGGAGCGGCGTCCCGGGCCCCGGGCAGCGCGGTGTAGAGACCGGTCTGCCCGGGGCTGCCCGGCCTGTGGTCGAGGACCCGCACGGAGGCGCCCGTCCTGAAGTCGGCCTGGTCCTCCTGCGACCGGTCCCAGGACGCGCCGTGCCCGATCGCCAGCATGCCGGTCGTCACGGAGATGACCAGCAGCAGCACCGGACCCGCCCCGCGCAGCGGGCGCCGGCTGAACTGCCACCCCGCCAGCGCCGCCGGCAGCCCGCGCCCGCTCGCGGACCGCCGCTCGGCGAGCCGGGCCGCGAGCGGCAGCAGACGCAGCGTCAGGACCGTGCCCGCCAGCAGCGCCAGCGCGGGCGCCCCGACCAGCAGCGGATCGATGCCCAGCTCCCCGGCCCGGTCCCGGCTGAGCACCCCGCCGCCGGTCGCTTCGGTCTGCCGGTCGAGCTGCCAGTACGCCACGCCCGCGATCAGCAGCAGCGCGACATCGGCTCCGGCGCGCACGGGCGCGGCGGCCGTGGCGGCACGGACGCGCCGCAGCCGTACCGGCGCGCCTGCCGTCGCCGCCAGTGCGGGCGCCACGACCGCCACCGCGCACGCCGCCGCCACGCCGCCCGCGACCAGCCAGACCCGGCCCGCCGGGACGGCGCTCAGGCGCAGCCCGATCCCGTCGAGCGAGGACCACCGGGCCAGCAGCCGGGCCAGCGGGCCGGACAGCAGCGCGGCACAGACCGCGGCCGGTACCGCCAGCAGCAGCGCCTCCAGCGCGGCGAGTCCCGCGATCCGGCCGCGCGATGCGCCCCTGGCCCGCAGCAGCTCGGTCTCGCCCGCCCGCTCGCTGTCCAGCAGCCGGGCCACCAGCAGCAGCGCGTACCCGGCGAGCAGCACCAGCTGCACGGAGACGACCATCAGGGTGGACCGGGACACCAGCAGGGCCCGCCCGGTCCGGTCGAGCACCTCGGGCAGCCCGGTGCGCACGTCCGCGTCACCGCCGAGTGCCGGGTCCTCGCGCAGCGCCCCGGACGCGCGTACGGCCGCCGCGCGCAGCGCCCCGATGCTCTCGGTGGTGAAGGTCCGGTAGTCGGCCGTCGCCACCCAGCCGGTGCCGTCCTCGGAGGTGCGGCCGGAGGCGAGCACCGACGCGTCGGCCAGCAGCGGCCCGTACGTGGTGAAGGCGACGGTGCGTACGCCCTGGCCGCCGAGGGCGTCCGCCTGCCAGTAGGGATCGGAACTGTCGGCCGCCCGGTACACGCCGGTCACCCGTACCCGGACCGGCTCGCCGCCCAGCCGGTCGGTGAGCGTGAGGTGCGCTCCGGGCCGCAGCTTCACCCGGTCGGCGGCCGCCTCCGGCAGGGCGACCGGCACGGCGGCGGTGCGGGGCGCCGGAGCCGGACCCGGCAGCGTGCCCGAGACCAGCCTGATCCGGGACCGGTCGAGGGCGGCGAAGTGCGTGAGGTCGGGCTCCCCGGCGCGGGCGTCGGCGTCCTGGAGGGAACGGGGCAGCGCGTACGGACCGGACCGCTGAAGCCTCCGCACGGTCACCGGCAGCCCGCCGAACGCCTCCCGTGCCCCGCGCACCACGGCCCGCTGCGCCGCCTCCCGCCGCTCCCGGGGCACGTCCGCCTCGACCACGAGGGAGGCGGAGGCCGCGGCCCGGCCGCCCAGGGTGCCGCGCAGCGCCGCGTCCCCGACGGAGCCGGAGAAGGCGGCCAGGGCGGCGAGCACCGAGGTGGTCAGCAGGACGGCGAGCAGGGCGGCCGTGAGGAGCAGCCGATGCGCACGCAGGCGCAGCAGCAGTAAGCCGGTCACTCTTCCCCCACCCGATGGCCGAGCCGCTGTTCTCCCAACTCGGCATGCATATCACGGAGTTACCCGTCCGACACATGCGTTCGAACGCGGGTTGTTCCGCTCTTGACCGCCCGGACCGGTTCCGTATGGGATGCGGTGATGACCGAGAACACCAGCCCGGGGTCCGGTGCCGCCCTCGCCGACGACGCGTCCGAGGAGCCGATGCTGCGGGTGCAGGACCTGCACCACTCCTACGGCACGGGCGCCGCGGCCGTGCACGCGCTGCGCGGGGTCTCCTTCGCCGTCCGGCGCGGTGAACTGGTCGCCCTCAAAGGACGCTCGGGCTCCGGCAAGACGACGCTGCTCCACATGATCGGCGGCCTCGACTCCCCGCAGCGCGGCCGTGTCGTCGTGGGCGGCACCGATCTGTCGGCGCTGAGCGGGAGCGAGCTGCTGGAACTGCGCCGCGACCGGATCGGTTTCGTCTTCCAGTCCTTCGGGCTCATCCCCATCCTCACCGCCGCAGAGAACGTGGGCGTGCCGCTGCGGCTGCGCCGGGCCGAGCCGCGCGAACGCGAGGAGCGGGTGGCGCTGCTCCTGGCCCTGGTGGGCCTCGCCGACCACGAGAGGCAGCGGCCCTCCGAGCTCTCCGGCGGGCAGCAGCAGCGGGTCGCCATCGCCCGGGCCCTCGCCAACCGCCCGGCCCTGCTGCTCGCCGACGAGCCGACCGGCCAGCTCGACGCCGCCACCGGCCTGGCGGTGATGGAACTGCTGCGGGCCGTGGTCCGCAGCGAGGGCGTCACGGCCCTCGTCGCCACCCACGACCCGCAACTCCTCGGCCTGGCCGACAGGGTGCTGGAACTCAGCGACGGAAGTGTCGTCGAGGAGTGAGAGGGTGGGGCCATGACCGCGATCAGTCTGAGCAAGGTCCAGGAGACCGCTCCCGCGCTGGTGAACCTCTACAAGAGCGCTGGAGTGTCCCTCACGAAGCACGGCCTCGACGGGCTGCGGGCCGCGGTGTATCTCGTGGTCGACCACTCCGGCTCGATGAGGCCGTACTACAAGGACGGCAGTGTGCAGGCGCTCGCCGACCGGGTGCTCGGACTGTCGGCGCATCTCGATGACGACGGCACGGTTCCGGTCGTCTTCTTCTCCACCGACGTCGACGCCGTCACCGACATCGCGCTCGCCGACCATCAGGGGAAGGTCGAGCGGATCGTGGCCGGGCTCGGGCACATGGGGAAGACCAGCTACCACCTGGCGATGGACGCCGTCATCGACCACTACGTCGACAGCGGGGCCACCGAGCCGGCCCTGGTGGTCTTCCAGACCGACGGCGGGCCCATCAACAAGCTCGCCGCGGAGCGGTACCTGTGCAAGGCGGCGAAACTGCCGCTGTTCTGGCAGTTCATCGGCTTCGGCGACCCGGGCAGCAAGCAGTTCGACTTCCTGCGCAAGCTGGACGAGCTGCCCGTGCCGGGCAAGCGGGTCGTCGACAACGCCGGGTTCTTCCACGCGGGCGAGGATCCGCGGAAGGTGCCGGACGCCGAGCTGTACGACCGGCTGGTGGGCGAGTTCCCGAAGTGGCTGGTGGCCGCACGGGCGCAGGGGATCGTGCGGCCGGCCTGAGCCCGCCCGAGCCGCCTGCCCGCCCCCTTGGCCTAACCGACCCGCCCCTTGGCCTAGGGGGCTTCTGATGGATCTCCGCGGCGTCGCGACGCCCGGCACGCACTCTCGCCGCACCGGACAAAAGGCCTAGTAGCTCCGCTACGAGGCCTTCCGCCCGGCACGCCGAGAGCACGCACCGAACGCCGCTCCTTCTTCCACGGAGATCCATCAGAAGCCCCCTAGCCGCCCATACGCCCCATTTGCACGGCCGCGCTGCCGTGCCACGCTGGGAAGGATCCGACGGGGAGGCGACGACGTATGGGCGACGACGGCGCACGACGGGTGTACGACGACGGCGCAGGACACGTGCACGACGACGGCGGACGACGGACGTATGGGACGGCCTCCGCTCGCAGGAGACCTCCCGTCGGCAAGGGCGAGAAGCTCGCCGACTGGGCGGACGGGCGGCTCGGCCTCTACGGGCTGGCCAAGGCCAACATGCGCAAGGTCTTCCCGGACCACTGGTCCTTCATGCTGGGCGAGGTCACCCTCTACAGCTTCGTCGTCCTGATCCTCACCGGTGTCTACCTCACCCTGTTCTTCGAGCCGAGCATGCAGGAGGTCGTCTACCAGGGGTCCTACACGGAGCTCAACGGCGTGCTCATGAGCAGGGCGTTCGAGTCCACCCTGGACATCAGCTTCGACATCCGCGGCGGGCTGCTGATACGGCAGATCCACCACTGGGCGGCGCTGGTCTTCATCACCGGCATGATGGTGCACATGATGCGGGTGTTCTTCACCGGCGCCTTCCGCAAGCCCCGCGAGCTCAACTGGGTCTTCGGCTGGACCCTGCTGATGCTCGGCATCATCACCGGCCTGACCGGCTACTCCCTCCCGGACGACCTGCTGTCCGGCACCGGCCTGCGCTTCGCGCACGGCGCGATCCTGTCGATCCCGATCGTCGGGACGTATGTGGCGTTCTTCCTCTTCGGCGGGGAGTTCCCGGGCGACGACATCATCTCGCGCCTCTTCCCGGTCCATGTGCTGCTGCTGCCCGGGATCATGCTGGGCCTGGTGACCGCCCATCTGATCTTGGTCTTCTACCACAAGCACACCCAGTTCCCGGGCCCCGGACGCAAGGAGCGGTCGGTCGTCGGGATGCCCTTCCTGCCGGTCTACTTGGCCAAGGCGGGCGGCTTCTTCTTCCTCGTCTTCGGCGTCCTGACCATCATGGGCGCGATCGCCCAGATCAACCCCGTGTGGGCCTTCGGCCCCTACCGCGCCGACCTGGTCACCACGGGCGCCCAGCCCGACTGGTACCTCGGGTTCTCGGAGGGCCTGATCCGGGTGATGCCGGGATGGGAGATCAACCTGTGGGGCCACACGCTGGTGCTCGGCGTGTTCATCCCGTTCTCCCTCTTCCCGCTGGTCATGCTCGCCATCGGCGCCTATCCCTTCATCGAGGCGTGGATCACCGGCGACAAACGCGAGCACCACATCCTGGACCGGCCGCGCAACGCGCCCGTGCGCACCGGCCTGGGCGTGGCCTGGCTGACCCTGTACGCGGTGCTGCTGATCGGCGGCGGCAACGACATCGTGGCCACGCATCTGCATCTGTCCATCAACGTGATCACCTGGTTCGTGCGGATCGGCGCCTTCGTGCTGCCGGTCGTCGCCTTCGTCGTCACGAAGAAGATCTGCATGGGCCTCCAGCGCCGCGACCGCGCCAAGGTGCTGCACGGCAGGGAGACCGGCACCATCAAGCGGCTGCCGAACGGCGAGTACATCGAGGTGCACGAGCCCCTCTCGCAGGCGGAGCTGTTCACCCTCACCCAGCACGAGCAGAACCCGCCCTACGAGATGGGGCCCGTGGTCGACGCGGGGGGCGTGCGCCGCAAGGTCAAGCGGTCCGAGCGGCTGCGTGCGCGGCTGGCGAAGGCGATGTTCGGGCCCGACGCGCGGATCGAGAAGCCGACGGTGGAGGAGTACCGGGAGATCACCAGCGGCGATCACCAGCCGCACTGACGACCAGGGCCCGGCACTCGTGGGGATCGCCCCAGGCGGTGCGCAGGGCCCGGGCCTTGGTCAGCCACAGCGACAGGTCGTACTGCGCCGTGTAGCCGATCGCGCCGTGCAGTTGCAGCGCGGTGCGGGCGGTGGAGTACGCCGCCTCGCACGCGGCGGCTTTGGCGGCGGCGGCATCGGCCGGCCGCATGGTCAGCGCGGCACCGAAGACCAGCGGGCGCGCGAACTCCAGGGCGATCTTCGCGTCGGCCAGCCGGTGCTTGACCGCCTGGAACGACCCGACGGGGACGCCGAACTGGGTGCGTTGCCTGACGTATCCGACGGTTCTGTCGAGGAGTGCGAGGCCCACCCCGAGGGCTTGTGCGGCGGTGGCGAGACGGGCCCAGGTGAGGGCCTGTCCGGTGGGGGCGTCGAGGAGTTCGCCGCCGGGGGCGAGGGGGGTGAGGCGACGGGCGGGGTCGAGGCAGGGGAGGGCGGGGCCGTGGCCGGGGGAGAGGCGGATGCCGCTGGGCTCCCAGGAGAGCCGGAGGGTGGCCGCGTCGCCGTCCAGGGCGTATGCGCCCTCGGGTGCCACCGTCGCCATCGTCTCCCCGGACGCCAGCACCGGCAGCAGCCGCTTGGCGATGCCCGGGTCGGCCCCCGTGAGGAGCACCGCCGCCGTCACCGTCTCGACCAGCGGGCCCGGCACCGCATGGCGGCCCAGCTCCACGAAGGCGACGGCCAGTTCGACCGGAAGCGGCCCCAGTCCGCCTTCGTACGTCTCCGGGACCGCCAGCGCGAACACGCCCGCCTCCGCGACACGGGACCACAGCGCCCGCCCGCTCGCATGGTCGCCCCGGCTCCAGTCCCGCACCACCGCCGGTGTCCCCGCCGCCGTCAGCAGTGCGTCCAGCGAGGCGGCGAAGGCGCGTTGCCCGGCGTCGAGGAGGAAACGCATCAGCGGCGTCCCTTCGGCAGGCCGAGCAGGCGCTCGGCGATGATGTCGCGCTGGATCTCGTTCGTGCCCGCGTAGATCGGGCCGGCGAGCGCGAAGACGTATCGCTCCGCCCAGTCGGTGTCCGCCTGCTCGCCCTGCGGGCCGAGGAGGTCGAGGGCCGTCTCGTGCAGCGCGAGGTCGAGTTCGGACCAGAAGACCTTGTTCAGGCTCGACTCCGGGCCGAGGGCCTCGCCGTCCAGGAAGCGGGAGGCGGCCGCGTACGTGAAGAGCTGGTAGGCGCGGGCGCCGATCAGGGCGTCGGCCACCCGGTCGCGCTCGGACACCGGACCGCCCCGCTCCCGCCACAGCTCGTCCAGCCGCCGCGCGGCGGCGAGGAAACGGCCCGGGGAGCGGAGCATCAGCCCGCGTTCGTTGCCCGCCGTCGCCATCGCGATCCGCCAGCCCCGGCCGGGTTCGCCGATCACGTCCTCGTCGGGCACGAAGACCTCGTCCAGGAACAGCTCCGCGAACGCCGGCTTGCCGTCGAGGCGGGCGATCGGACGGACCGTGACGCCGGGTGCGCGCAGGTCGAACATGAGGTACGTCAGGCCCTGGTGGGGCTTCGTCGCGTCCGGATCACTGCGGAACAGGCCGAACGCGCGGTCGGCGAACGCGGCACGAGAGGACCAGGTCTTCTGGCCGCTCAAGCGCCAGCCGCCGTCCGTGCGCACGGCCCTCGCCCGCAGGGACGCAAGGTCCGAACCGGCCTCGGGCTCCGACCAGGCCTGCGCCCAGATCACCTCCCCGGAGGCCATCGGGGGCAGCGCCCGGGCCCGCTGCTCCTCGGTGCCGTGGGCGAAGAGGGTCGGGGCGAGCAGATGGATGCCGTTCTGCCCGACGCGTCCCGGGGCGCCCGCCGCGTAGTACTCCTCCTCGAAGACCAGCCACCGCAGGAGCCCCGCGTCCCGCCCGCCGTACTCCGCCGGCCAGTCGACCACCGACCAGCGGTCCGCGGCCAGCTCCGCCTCCCAGGCGCGGTGGGATTCGAAGCCCTCCGCCGTCTCCAGGGAGGGCAACGGCTCGCGCGGCACACGCGCGTGCAGCCACTGACGCACCTCGGTGCGGAACTCCTCGTCCGCCGGCGAGAACGCGAGATCCACGACCGCTCTCCTTCCCTAACAAGTGTTTGGTAGGTTAGCGTGAGCCCATGACAGACGTCGAGAGTCCGTCGTACGTGCCCGGACACGGTGTGCTGGAGGGGCGGACCGCCGTCATCACCGCCGCGGCCGGCGCGGGGATCGGCGGGGCCACCGCGCGCCGCTTCCTGGAGGAGGGCGCGCGCGTCCTGATCAGCGACGCGCACGTGCGGCGGCTCAAGGAGCACGAGGCGGAGTTGGCCGGCGAGTTCGGCGCGGCGTCGGTCGCCGCGGTGCCCTGCGACGTCACCGACGAGACGCAGGTGCGCGCCCTCTTCGACACGGCCGTCCGGGAACACGGGCGCCTCGACGTCGTGGTCAACAACGCCGGTCTCGGCGGCACCGCGGATCTCGTCGACATGACCGACGAACAGTGGTCCCGCGTCCTGGACGTCACGCTGAACGGCACGTTCCGGTGCGTGCGGGCCGCGCTCCGCCGCATGCGGGGGAACGGCGGGGTGATCGTCAACAACGCCTCCGTCGTCGGCTGGCGCGCCCAGGCCGGGCAGGCCCACTACGCCGCCGCGAAGGCGGGCGTGATGGCGCTGACCCGGTGCGCGGCGGTCGAAGCGGCCGAGTACGGGGTGCGGGTCAACGCCGTCGCGCCCAGCCTCGCCATGCACCCGCACCTGGTGAAGGTGACCACGCCCGGGCTGCTCGCCGAGCTGACCGCCCGCGAGGCCTACGGGCGGTACGCCGAGCCCTGGGAGGTGGCCAACGTGATCGTGTTCCTGGCCTCCGGCTACTCCTCGTACATGACCGGAGAAGTGGTGTCCGTCAGCAGCCGGCACCCCTAGGACGACAATGGGACCCGTGCCTCCTACGAAGAAGAAGCCCCAGGTGACCGCCACAGAGCCCGCCGCTGCTGCCGCCGCTCCCGACCGCCGTAGCGAACTCCTCGGCACCGCCGCCGAGGTCTTCGCCGAGCAGGGCTACAACGCCACCACCGTCCGCAAGATCGCGGACCACGCGGGGATGCTCGCGGGCAGCCTCTACTACCACTTCGACTCCAAGGAGTCGATGCTGGAGGAGATCCTGCGCACCTTCCTCGACGAGCTCTGGGACGGCTACGACGCCGTGCTGGGTGCCGGACTCGGCCCGCGCGAGACGCTTCAGGCCCTGGTCACCGAGTCGTTCCGGGAGATCGACCGGCATCGCGCGGCCGTCGCGATCTACCAGAAGGAGAGCAAGCAGCTCGTGGCGCAGGAGCGGTTCGCGTTCCTCGCCGAGTCGCAGCGCAGATTCGAGAAGGCGTGGCTGTCCACGCTGGAGCGCGGCGTCGCCGAGCGAGCCTTCCGGGCCGACCTCGACGTCCGGCTCACCTACCGGTTCGTGCGCGACACGGTGTGGGTGGCCGCGTCCTGGTACCGGCCGGGCGGCGGGCACAGCCCGGACGAGATCGCCCGGCAGTACCTGTCGATGGTGCTGGACGGGATCGCCGTACGCGAATAGCCCTTAACTGTGAGGGAGTTGCCATGGCCGAGGCCTACATCGTCGAAGCGGTCCGCACGCCCGTCGGGCGGCGCGGGGGAGGACTGAGCGCGGTCCATCCGGCCGACCTCGGTGCGCATGTGCTGAAGGAGCTGATGAGCCGCTCCGGCGTGGATCCGGCCGCCGTCGAGGACGTCGTCCTCGGCTGTCTGGACGCCGTGGGGCCGCAGGCCGGGGACATCGCGCGGACCTGCTGGCTGGCGGCCGGGCTGCCCGAGGAGGTGCCGGGCGTGACCGTCGACCGGCAGTGCGGTTCCTCGCAGCAGGCCGTGCACTTCGCGGCGCAGGCCGTGCTGTCCGGCACCCAGGACCTGGTGGTCGCCGGCGGTGTGCAGAACATGTCGATGATCCCCATCGCCTTCGCCACCCGGCAGGCCGCCGAGCCACTGGGGCTGTCCCAGGGGCCGTTCGCGGGCAGTGCGGGCTGGCGGGCCCGGTACGGGGACAAGCCCGTCAACCAGTTCGCGGGCGCCGAGATGATCGCCGCGAAGTGGGGGATCGGCCGCCGCGACCAGGAGGAGTTCGCCCTGCGGTCCCATCAGCGGGCGGTGCGCGCTATCGACGAGGGCCGCTTCGACCGCGAGAGCGTGCCGTACGGGGACGTCACCGCCGACGAGGGCCCGCGCCGGGACACCTCCCTGGAGAAGATGGCCGGGCTGGGACCGGTCATCGACGGCGGCACGATCACCGCCGCCTGTTCCTCGCAGGTCTCCGACGGGGCGGCGGCGATGCTGCTGGCCTCCGAGCGGGCCGTGCGCGAACACGGGCTCACCCCCCGCGCGCGCGTGCACCACCTCTCGGTGCGCGGCGAGGACCCGATCCGCATGCTCACCGCCCCCATCCCGGCCACCGCCCACGCCCTGAAGAAGACCGGCATGACCATCGGCGACATCGACCTCGTGGAGATCAACGAGGCCTTCGCCCCGGTCGTCCTGGCCTGGCTGAAGGAGACGGGCGCGGACCCGGAGAAGGTCAACGTCAACGGCGGTGCCATCGCCCTGGGCCACCCGCTCGGCGCGACCGGCGTGAAGCTGATGACGACCCTGCTGCACGAACTGGAGCGCACCGGCGGCCGGTTCGGCCTCCAGACCATGTGCGAGGGCGGCGGACAGGCCAATGTGACGATCATCGAGAGGCTGTGAGACGCCGGCGGGTGTCCTCGGCCTCCTCCATGATCCGCTCCACCAGCTCCGCGCACGAGGGCAGGTCGTCGATCACTCCGGCGACCTGCCCGGACGTCATCACGCCCAGGTCCGTACGACCGTCCACCATGGACGCCTTGAGCAGCATCGGGGTGTTCGCGGCGAGCAGGACCTGGCTCCAGGTCAGGTCCTTGCCGTGCCGCAGGGCGAGCCCGTCGCGGACCATGCGACGCCAGGTGAGGCCGGAGAGCCGCCGGAAGCGCGACGCCCTGCGCGTCGCATGGAACAGGGCTTTCACACGGCCCGAGTTCTCCAGCGCGTCCACCAGATCCGTGCGCAGCATGCGGTGCGGCAGCCCGTCCACCGCCCTGGTGACCGTCACATCCCGCACCGTCGCCGCCAGATACCGCGCCTTCACCGCCTCCGGCACGGTCGAGTCCGACGTCAGCAGGAACCGCGTGCCCATGGCGACGCCCGCAGCCCCGTAGGCCAGCGCCGCGACCAGCCCCCGCCCGTCGAAGAACCCGCCCGCCGCCACGACCGGTATGTCCACGGCGTCGACCACCTGCGGCAGCAGCACCGTCGTGGCCACCTCGCCGGTGTGCCCGCCACCCTCCGCGCCCTGCACGACCACCGCGTCCGCGCCCCACGCGGCGACCTTCTCGGCGTGCCGCCGCGCCCCCACGGTCGGCATGACGACCACACCGGCCTCCTTGAGCTCGCCGATCAGCTCCCGCGAGGGGGCCAGGGCGAAGGAGGCGACCCGGACGCCCTCCTCGATCAGGATCCGCACCCGGTCGCCGGCGTCCGCCGCGTCGGCGCGCAGGTTCACACCGAACGGCGCGTCGGTACGGGCCCGGACCTCCCGGACGGCCGTGCGCAACCGGTCGAGCGTCATCGTCGCGGAGGCCAGGATGCCGAGAGCGCCCGCGCTCGCCGTGGCGGAGACCAGGCGCGGTCCCGCCACCCAGCCCATCCCGGTCTGCACGACCGGATG
The DNA here is from genome assembly GCF_044459945.1 of Streptomyces sp. NPDC050164. Lineage (NCBI taxonomy): Bacteria > Bacillati > Actinomycetota > Actinomycetes > Kitasatosporales > Streptomycetaceae > Streptomyces > Streptomyces sp. NPDC050164. The sequence goes on along the minus strand of NZ_JBITJK010000022.1, from coordinate 13,525 downwards.
GCGGACACCGGTCAGCCGGGTCAGCGCCGTCTCCATCACGAGGCGACCTCCCTCGTGCGGGTGCCGGCCGGGTCGACGACCTCGCGGATCAGCCGGAGCTCCTCCGCGGTCGGCTCGCGGGTCGGTGGCACCTCGTCCGGGACGGCGAGCTCGAAGCCCGTCGCCTCCCTGACCTGCTCCACCGTGACACCCGGGTGCAGCGAGGCCAGCCGCATCGAGTGGTCGGGCGTGGCGAAGTCGAAGACAGCCAGATCGGAGACGACCCGCGGGATGCGGTGGTGACGCGCCCCGGCCGCGTGGTCGTACCCGACTCCGCAGACCATGTCGACCCGCTCGACGAAGACCCGCCGGGAGTGCTTCGGGATCCAGTAACTGGTCGGATTGTTGAGGGTGTTGACCGGCGCGCCGCGCACCCCGAGCAGCTGCCGCCTCGGCCGCTGCCAGTCGCCGATGCACGAGATGTTCTGATTGCCGAACCGGTCGATCTGGCTCGCGCCCATCATCACGTGCCGCCGGCCGCCGGTCAACAGGGCCAGATGCTGCCGGTACGGCAGCCAGCCCTCCGTCGTCCCGTCCGGGCGGACCAGCAGCGCCTCGCCGTCGGTCAGCAGCAGGTCAGGCGCGAAGGTGAGCCGGGCGAGCCGGGCGCCGATGGAGGGGATCAGCCCCATGGGGCTCGCGAGCACCTCGCCGTCGCCCCGCCAGGCCTCGGCGCACGCGATCACGCAGTACTCGGCGCGGGTGGCGGCCCCCGTCATGTCCCCTCCCCGACGGCCGACTGATACGCCCGCTCGTCCCCGGCGAGGAACCGGGCCGCGAACTTGGGCCAGGGTGTCGTCGCGTACGTCTTCTGGAAGGCCTCGTCCCGACCGTAGTCGGGCGCGCAGGACGTGAAGTGCGCCCCGTTCGGGGCCTCGACGACGCCGGTCACCGTGTGCCGCTTGACCAGCAGGGTCTGCGGCGGTGCCGCCTTCGTCAGCTCGGCCGTGTCGACGATCCGTTCGCAGCTGACGTACGCCGTGTCCGCCGCCTCGCAGAACAGGTCGTCGAAGTACGGGTCCGGGCCCAGGTACTGCCCGTTGCCCAGCCGGTCGGCGCGGTTCATGTGCACCAGGGCCGCGTCGAGCCGCAGGGCGGGCATCGCCACGAACGTCTCCCCGTCCTCGTACGGTGAAGTGACCGTCCGCAAGCCGGGATTGACCCGCATCACGTCCGAGCCGATACCGGCCCGCACCGGCAGGAACGGCAGCCGGTTCGCCGCCGCGTGCAGGCCCCACATGAACATCGCCTCGTCGATCTCCGTCAGTGCGAAGGCACCATGCTCGCGGGCCGCGCGGAAGTGCGGCTCCAGGGGGATCGAGTCGAGGGTGACGAAGGCCGTGACCAGTTTCCGGATCCGCCCGGCGGCGGCCAGCATGCCCACGTCCGGGCCGCCGTAGGAGACGACCGTGAGATCGGTGATCTGTGACCGGAGCAGTGCTCTCACCAGGGCCATCGGCTTGCGGCGCGAGCCCCAGCCGCCGATGCCGAGGGTCATGCCGCTGGACAGGCGGGACACGACCTCGTCGGCCGTCATCGTCTTGTCACTCACCTACGCGCCCTCCTTCCCGAAGCCCGCGCGCACCCGGTCGGCCACCCCACTGAGGCCCGCTTCGAAGGTGAAGCCCTGCTCGAAGCGGTAGCTGCGGCGCACGTCGACCGGATCGATGCCATTGAGGGCGGCCTTGGCCAGGCGCAGCAGCCGCCCGTCCTTGGCGGCGATCTCGCGGGCCAGCGTCAGTGCGGCGGCTCGCAGTTCCCCGGGCGGCACCACCTGCCACACCGAGCCGTGCGCGTGCAGCTCGGCCGCGGTCGCCGTGCGCGAGGTGTAGTACAGGGCGCGCATCAGGTGCTGCGGGACCAGCCGGGCCAGATGGGTGGCCGCGCCCAGTGCGCCACGGTCCAGCTCGGGCAGACCGAAGACGGCGTCCTCGCTCGCCACGATGACGTCCGCGTTGCCCACCAGCCCGATGCCACCGCCCAGGCAGAAGCCGTGCACCGCCGCCACGACCGGCACCGCGCAGTCGTATACCGCGGCGAAGGCCTCCGCGCAGGCGTGGTTGGCGCCGATCAGCGCACTGTTGCCGTCCTTCTGTATCTCCTTGATGTCCACGCCCGCGTTGAACCCGCGCCCCTCGGCCGCCAGCACCACGCACCGGACCGCCGGGTCGCGCCCGGCCGCGCGCACCGCGTTGGCCAGGGCGAACCAGCCGGCCACCGGCAGGGCGTTCACCGGCGGGAAGTCGGCCGTGACGACGGCTATGCCCTTTTCCACGCACGAGGTGGAGACACCCATGGCCGCATCAGCTACCTTTCCACCAAACGTTTGTTAGGTGGAAGGTAGCAGCGAATGGAGCTGGACGGGAAGGTCGCCGTCGTCACGGGCGGGACCCGGGGCGTCGGTGCCGGTATCGCGCGTGCCTTCGTACGGGCGGGCGCCGAGGTCGTGGTCTGCGCCCGCCGCCCGCCGGAAGTCCCGGTGCCCGGAACGGAGTTCGCGCCGCTGGACGTCCGGGACGCCGAGGCCGTCCGGCGCCTGTGCGGCGAGCTGCCCCGGCTGGACGTCCTCGTCAACAACGCGGGAGGCAGCCCCCACCGCCCGCTCACCCACGCCGGCGCCGACCGGCACGCGCGCGTGGTGGAGCTCAACCTCGTCGCTCCGCTGACCGTGTCCCTCGCCGCGTACGAGCACCTACGGCGGGCCAAGGGCTCGATCGTCATGATCGGCAGCGTCAGCGGAGGCCGCCCCTCACCGGGCACCGCCGCCTACGGCGCCGCCAAGGCGGGCCTGGAAAGCCTCGCCCGCTCGATGGCCGTTGAATGGGCGCCCGACATCCGGGTCAACACCCTCGTCGTCGGCATGGTCCGCACCGAACTGTCCCACCTCCACTACGGCGACCAGGACGGCGTCGCGGCCGTCGCGCGCACCGTCCCGCTCGGCCGTCTCGCCGAGCCGTCCGACGTCGGCCGGGCCGCGGCCTTCCTCGCCTCGGACGCCGCCGCCTACATCAGCGGGGCGAGTCTGCTGGTCCACGGGGGCGGGGAGCGCCCCGCGTTCCTGGACGCCTCGACCGCGAACGAGTGAACAAGGAGACCTGAGATGAGCGGAATCTGCGACGGGCGGGTCGTCGTCGTCACCGGCGCGGGGCGGGGGCTCGGCCGCGCCCACGCCCTGGCGTTCGCCGCCGAGGGCGCGCGGCTCGTCGTCAACGACCTCGGCGTCGGCCTCGACGGCACAGCCGGAGCCGGCGGGACGCCCGGCCCCGGCAGCCCGGCCGCCCGCGTCGCCGAGGAGATCCGCGCGGCGGGCGGCGAGGCGGTGCCGCACGGCGGCGACATCGCCACGACCGAGGGCGCCGCCTCCCTCGTCCGGACGGCCCTGGAGAGGTACGGCAGGCTCGACACGCTCGTCAACAACGCGGGCTTCCTGCGCGACCGGATGCTGGTCAACCTCGACGACGACGACTTCGACGCCGTCGTACGCGTCCACCTCAAGGGCCACTTCCTGCCCCTGCGGCACGCCGCCGCACACTGGCGGTCCGAGGCCAAGGCGGGCCGCCCGCCCGAGGCCCGGATCGTCAACACCAGCAGCGGCGCGGGCCTGCTGGGCTCGGTCGGGCAGGGCAACTACAGCGCCGCCAAGGCCGGGATCGTCGCCCTGACCCTGGTCGCGGCGGCCGAACTGCGCCGCTACGGCGTCCAGGTCAACACGATCGCCCCCGCCGCCCGGACCCGTATGACGGAGCGCACCTTCGCCGACACCATGGCGGCACCCGACTCGGGCTTCGACGCGATGGCCCCGGAGAACGTCTCCCCCCTGGTCGTCTGGCTCGGCTCGGCCGCGAGCGCTGGGGTGACGGGCCGGGTCTTCGAGGCGGAGGGCGGCCGGATCACGGTGATGGAGGGCTGGCGCCCGGGCCCGAGTGTGGACAAGGGCGAGCGGTGGGCTCCGGCGGAGGCGGGGGAGGCGGCGCGGAAAATGCTGGCGGAGGCGGGCGAGCCCGGGCGCGTGTACGGGGCGTAGGAAGGCTGGTGAGCGATCCTTTCCCGCACCCCGGCGCGCACCTACGTGTCGCACTCCAACACGCTCCGGCACAACGCACACCGCGCCCGAACCCGCCCCCGCACCGGCACCCTGATCCGCTGATGACAGGTCGGGCAGGGAAACGACACCCGCAACCGCCCACCCCCGTCCGGAGTGAACGAGTACCGCACACCCGGCTGCGGCGGCCCGGCCGGCGCATGCCGCCGATCGCGCGCGTACCGCCGCCGCCCCGCCCACCCCGCCGCGGTCAACGGCGGCTGCTGCTCATCGCGACGGGCCAGCTCCATCCCCTTCACGTACGCCGTGTACGCCTGCGGACTGGTGAACCACACCGACGGGTCCTCCCCGAAGACCAGCGCGCGCTTGGCCAGCACGTACCCGAACTCCTCCGGCGTGAGATACCCCAGCTTCTGGGACGACGCCCGGTCCTCCCGGTACGCGTCCAGCAGCAGCCAGCCCGCGCCCAGATACGTCGCCGCCGTGTCCGTCAGGATCTCGTTGTCCCTCACGCCCGGGAAGGACAGGTCGAGTCGGTGCAGGTACACATGCATCACCTCGTGCGCCAGGGCCGCCCCGATGTCCCGCCGATGCGTACGGAACCGGTCGTTCAGCTCCACGAAGTACTCGGGCCCGGCCGCCAGCTCGACGTTCGCCGCGTGCCGCATCTCCCGGAAGCTCACGATCAGCCGGGCGTCCGGCAGCCGGTAGTGCCGCACCAGCTCGCGCGCCACCCGCTGCGCCCCCAGGTACAGGTCGTCGGTGTCACAGAACGCCACGTCGGCGGGGACCACACTGGTCGCGAACGTCTGGATCGTGTCGTACGACAGTCGCTTGTACAGCGCCGTGATGGCGGCCCGCACCGTCTCCAGGTGCGGGTAGCCGTGCTCGACCGGCCCGTCGTTCGCCACGCCTCACCCCCAAGACGCCCCTGAACCCGGTTCCACTGTACGAAAGTGTGACGGCCAGGGGGCCGTGCCGCCGCTGCGAAAACCGGTCGTCGCCGCCCTGGGCCGCTGGCAGAATCCGGGCCGTGACCAGCCAACAGCGCTCCGTCGCCGCCTCGCTCCAGGTGGGCGGCCAGGACGACGAACTCGACCAGCGGCTCGACGAGGAGCTGACCGCCTTCAACACCGCCGCCGCCGACGGCGCCACGACCGAGCCGCTCTCCGTCCGCGTCGTCGAGGAGTCCGGCGACCTGATCGGCGGGCTCACCGCCTGGACCTGGGGCAGCCTGGCTTGTGTGGACATGCTCTGGGTACGCGCGGACCAGCGGCACGCCGGCTGGGGCGGCAGGCTGATGCGCGCCGCGGAGGCCGAGGCCGTCCGGCGCGGCTGCACGGACATGATCGTCTCCACGTACAGCTTCCAGGCGCCCGGTTTCTACCCGCGGCTCGGCTTCCGGGAACGGGCCCGCGTCGAGGGCGTGCCCGGCGGACACGAGGACGTCTACTTCCACAAGCGGCTGAGCCCCGCCGAGTCGTGAGACGGCACGCGGCCGCCGGGCGCGCGCCCTTTAGGCTGACACGCCATGACCACCAGCAACACCGGCACCGGTGACGTCGACCCTGCCGTCCGTGAGGAACTCGCCCGCCTGCGCGACAGCATCGACAACATCGACGCGGCCGTCGTCCACATGCTCGCCGAGCGCTTCAAGTGCACCCAGCAGGTCGGCCACCTCAAGGCCCGGCACCAGCTGCCGCCCGCCGACCCGGCCCGCGAGGCCCGCCAGATCGCCCGGCTGCGCGCCCTCGCCGAGAACGCCAAACTGGACCCGGCCTTCGCGGAGAAGTTCCTGAACTTCATCGTCGCCGAGGTCATCCGTCACCACGAGCGCATCGCGGACGAGGCGCTCAACGGCTCGACGCCCGGCGGCAACTGACCTCGCGCGACCGCCCCCAGGGGAGTGACACGACGGCCCGCGCGAGGCATGCTGCGCTGTGCACAGCATGTCAGCTGACGAGCACTGCGCGTCAGTGTCCCGGACTTACTCTGGTCCTCCACGAGGGAGGGGCGTCGGGCCATGCCGTCGGAAACCAGGATCCTCATCGTCGACGATCACGAGGACACGCTGTACGCGCTGGAGAGCGCCCTGGCCCCGCTGGGCTACCTGCTGGGCCGGGCCACCAGCGGCGACGAGGCGCTCAAGCAGGTGCTGCGCGGCCAGGTCGGCCTGCTCCTGCTCGACGTGCGCATGCCCGGCGTCAGCGGACTGGAGGTCGTGCGCTGCATGCGGCGCGTGGAACAGACCCAGCACATCCCGGTGATCCTGCTCACCGGCTTCGGCCCCGACCACGAACTGACCACCGCCGCCTTCGGCCTCGGCGTCGCCGACCTCGTCATGAAACCCGTGGACCCCTGGGCCCTGCGCACCAAGGTCCGCTACCTCTACGACGCCCACCAGCACCACCTCGCCCTGGAGCAGGAGGTGCGCCGGCTGCGCGCCTTCGTCCGGGAGCACACCGAGACCGCCGCACACCCCGAGCGACCCGCCCTGGCGCACACCGAGACCGCCGCACACCCCGAGCGACCCGCCCTGGCGCACACCGAGACCGCCGCACACCCCGAGCGACCCGCCCTGGCGCACACCGAGAC
>NZ_JBITJK010000022.1:0-6751 GCF_044459945.1 Streptomyces sp. NPDC050164 | reverse complement strand
CCCGCATCACACCCCCAACGGCCCGCGCTGCCCCACCCCGAGGCGCGCGTGCCGCCCCAGCGGCCCCCGGGGGCGCACGCCGGGGAGCTCGAAAAAGACCGCACCTAGACCGGACATCGGTCGCATACCGATCCGCCTCTGTGCCATGCCCTTGCCATCAGGCAGCATGTCCTGCATGTCCGTACTGACGCGCGACGAAGCGCAGACCCGAGCAGGGCTCCTCGACGTCCACCGCTACACGATCGAACTCGACCTGACCACAGGGGACGAGACCTTCGACTCCCGCACTCTGATCAGGTTCAGCGCCCGCGCGGACGGGGACACCTTCGTCGAGGTCAGGCCCGCCGAACTGCGCTCCGTCACGCTCGACGGACAACCCCTGGACCCGGAAGCCCTGGACGGCAACCGGCTGCCCCTGAAGAACCTCACCGCCGGCGAGCACGAACTGCGCGTGCACGCGCACATGCGCTACTCCCGCACCGGCGAGGGCATGCACCGCTTCACCGACCCCACCGACGGCGAGACCTACGTCTACACCCAGCTGTTCATGGACGACGTCCAGCGCGTCTTCGCCGCCTTCGACCAGCCCGACCTGAAAGCCGTCTTCGAGCTGTCGGTGAAGGCCCCGGAGGGCTGGACCGTCCTCGCCAACGGCGTCACCGAGCACACCGGCGACGGCCTCTGGAAGGCCGCCGCCACCCCGCTGATCTCCACCTACCTGGTCGCCGTCGCCGCCGGCCCCTGGCACTCCGTGCGCACCGAGCACCGCGGCCTGCCCTTCGGCCTGCACTGCCGCCGCTCCCTGGCCCCCTACCTGGACAACGACGCCGACGAACTCCTCGACGTCACGCGCGCGTGCTTCGACCGCTACCACGAGAAGTTCGACGAGCCCTACCCCTTCGACTCCTACGACCAGGCCTTCGTCCCCGAGTTCAACGCGGGCGCCATGGAGAACCCCGGACTGGTCACCTTCCGCGACGAGTTCGTCTACCGCTCAGCCGTCACCGACACCGAGCGGCAGACCCGCGCCATGGTCGTCGCCCACGAGATGGCCCACATGTGGTTCGGCGACCTCGTCACCCTCAAGTGGTGGGACGACATCTGGCTGAACGAGTCCTTCGCCGAGTACATGGGCTACCAGACCCTCACCGAGGCCACCCGCTTCACCGACACCTGGACCGACTTCGGCGTCAACCGCAAGGCCTGGGGCTACGACGCCGACCAGCGCCCCTCCACCCACCCCGTCGCCCCCGAGGCCGTCGACGACACCGCCTCCGCGCTGCTCAACTTCGACGGCATCTCCTACGCCAAGGGCGCCAGCGCGCTGCGGCAACTGGTCGCCTGGCTCGGCGAGAAGGACTTCCTGGCCGGCATCAACACCCACTTCACCCGGCACAGGTTCGGCAACGCCACCCTCGCCGACTTCATCGACTCCCTCGCCGGCGCCACCGCACGCGACGTCCACGCCTGGGCCGACGCCTGGCTGCGCACCACCGGCGTCGACACCCTCACCCCGCACCTCGCCCCCGGCGAGAACGGCACCTGCGCCCTCACCGTCGACCGCACCGGCAGCCGCCCGCACCGCATCGCCGCCGGCCTGTACGACCGGGACCTCGGCGACGACGGCGGCCACCTCGTCCTGCGCGAACGCCTCCACCTGGACCTGCCGCAAACAGGCGCCCACCCCGTCGGCAAGCGCCCCGCGCTGCTCCTCCTCAACGACGGCGACCTCAGCTACGCCAAGGTCCGCTTCGACCCGGAGTCCTTCGAGACCGTCCGCAAGGACCTGTCCGGCCTGCCCGAACCGCTCGCCCGCGCGGTCGTCTGGAACGCCCTGCGCGACGCCGTCCGCGACGGCGAACTGCCGCCCGCCGCCTATCTGGAGACCGCCCGGGCCCATCTCCCGCTGGAGACCGATCTCGCCATCGTCCAGGGCGTGCTCGCCTTCGCGTCCACGTACATCACCGACCGCTACGTCACGCCCGAGCAGCGGCCCGCCGCGCTCGCCACGCTCTCCGAGCTGTGCCGCGACCTCATCCGCCGCACCGAGGACGGCGACAACCCCGGCCTGCGCCTGATCGCCGTACGCCACCGCATCGACGTCGCCGCCCACCCGGACACCATCGCCGCCTGGTTCGCCGACGGCACCGTGCCCGGCGGCCCGGAGCTCGACCCCGAGCTGCGCTGGCGCGTCCTCGCCCGCCTCGCCGTCCTCGGCGCCACCGACGAGGCCGCCATCGCCGCCGAACTGGAACGCGACCCGAGCGCCACCGGCCAGGAGGGCGCCGCCCGCTGCCGGGCCGCCCTGCCCGACCCGGAGGCCAAGGCCCGCGCCTGGGAGGCGATGTTCGGCTCCGACGAACTGTCCAACTACCTGTTCACCGCCACCGCCCAGGGCTTCTGGCAGCCCGAACAGGCCGACCTGGTACGCGCGTACGTACCGCGCTACTACACGGACGCCGTCGACGTCGCCGACCGCCGCGGCCCCGCCATCGCCGAAGCCGCCGGCCGCTGGGCCTTCCCCGCTCACGCCGTCGACGCCGAGAACCTCCGCCTCGGCGAGGAGTGCCTGCGCGACGCCGCGCCGATCCCGGCGCTGCGCCGCAAGCTCGTCGACCAACTCGACGATCTGGCACGGGCGCTGCGGGTCCAGCCGGGTCAGGAGGTCTGAGACCGGGATCTAGGGTCTGTCGTTTGGATCAGGTCGCAGGGAAGCGATTGTTCTGCTCGGTGCCAGACCCCGCGTCTGCGGCGTGACCCAAACGACAGGCCCTAGGGGTGTCCGAAAAGTCCCGCCCGCCCCGCGACGCCAGGCATGCCCTCTCGCCGCACCGGGCGCACGCACCGAACGCCGCACGGCCCGCCCTCCGGGCGGACGACGGGACTTCGCGGACCCCCCTAGGACCCGGGTGACGCGGCTTGTCCCTTCCGCCGACGCGGGGGACCGGCCGCCCTTCCCGGCCTCGGGCCCGGCCTCGGCCGCGAGCCGGGCTCGGCCGAGCCGTCCCGGACGCGGCGGGCCCGGTCCGTTCCCGACGTGTCCCGCCGGACATGCTTCCGGTCCCTGCTGAAACCTTCGCCGCCACGGTGGGCGGGTGCGCCCGGAGATCACCGGACGACCGGCCCGCCCGTGCGCCGCCCGGGCCGGGGGCCCCAAGGCGGACGTCCCGAGGCCGAGAGCCGGTACCGGACGGTTCCGGCAGGTTTCCCCGTACGGAAGTACCTCCTCCCGCATCCGGTCGTTGGGCTCTTCGGGCGCGCCCGCCCCGCGCCCCGGAGGACAGCCCATGAGCACGCCGCCCCTCGCCGCAGGTCCCGAAGGCCCGTCGGCCCTGCGGCCGTTGCTCGACACCGTGCTCCAGGCGCTGGACGAGGGCGCCCGGACGCGCGGCGGACCGCTGCCGGCGGGCGGGCCGGACGTCGTCGCGGCGCGGATGCGCCAGGCGCTGGGCGAGACCCTGCCCGACCAGGGCGACCCGCACGCCCTGCGCACCCTGGTCCGCGCGTTCGCCGAGGGCGCCGCCGACCCGGCACACCCCCTGTGCGCCGCCCACCTCCACTGCCCGCCCCTGGCCCTCGCCGCCGCCGCCGACCTCGCGGCCTCGGCCCTCAACCCGTCCCTGGACTCCTGGGACCAGGCCCCGGCGGCATCGGAACTGGAGACGCTCGTCGCAAAGGCGCTGGCCGCCGAGCTCTACGGCGCCGGGAAAGACGCGGGCACGGCCCCCGACTCCCTGATCACCACCGGCGGCACCGAGTCCAACCAGCTCGCCCTCCTCCTCGCGCGGGAGGCGTACGGCGGGTCCGTGCGGCTGGTGTGCGGGGCGAACGCCCATCACTCGCTCGCGCGGGCCGCCTGGCTGCTCGGACTGCCCGAGCCCGTCGTCGTACCAGCCCCGGCCGGCACGCTGCACCCCACCGCGCTCGACGAGGCCCTCTCCCGGCTGCCCGGCCCGCTGCTCGTCGCCGCCACCGCCGGCACCACCGACGCCGGACTCATCGACCCCCTGCCCGAGATCACCGCCCGCTGCGCGGCCCACGGCGCCCGGCTGCACATCGACGCCGCCTACGGCGGAGGCCTCCTGTTCAGCGACCGCCACCGCGCCCGGCTCGCCGGCCTCGACGCCGCCGACACCGTCACCCTCGACCTGCACAAACTCGGCTGGCAGCCGGTCGCCGCCGGCCTCCTGGCCGTCAAGGACCCCCGCGACCTCACCGCCCTGCGGCACCGCGCCGACTACCTCAACGCCGCCGACGACACCGAGGCCGGCCTGCCGGACCTGCTCGGCCGGTCCCTGCGCACCACTCGCCGCCCCGACGTCCTCAAGCTCGCCGTCACCCTCAAGACCCTCGGCCGCAGCGGTCTCGGCGCGCTCGTCGACCAGGTCTGCGCCCGTGCCAGGGAGTTCGCCGCCCTCGTCGAGAAGCACCCCGGCTTCGAACTCCACGCCCAACCCGTCATCAGCACGGTCCTGTTCCGGCCCGCGGGCGCCACCGACGACACCGTGGCCGCCGTACGCCGCGCGCTCCTCACCGATGGCCGTGCCGTCCTCGGCCGGGCCCGCCTCGACGGCCGGCTCTGGCTCAAGGCCACCCTCCTCAACCCCGCCACCGGGCCCGACGACCTGGCCGCGCTGCTGCACCTCGTGGCAGCGCGGCAAGCGACACTCGTGGAAGGACACACCCCCCGATGAACCCCGCGCCGCGTCCCCAGCCGCACGACGAGCCGAGCCCCGCGCCGGCCACCGCGCGCCAGCACCCGCACCACGAGCCCGACGCACCCCGCGACCTGGTCGGTATCGGCATCGGCCCGTTCAACCTGTCCCTCGCCGCGCTCGCCCACCCGCTCGGCGAACTCGACACCGCCTTCTACGAGCAGCGCCCCGCCTTCGGCTGGCACTCCGGCCTGCTCATCGAGGGCGCCACCATCCAAGTCCCGTTCCTCGCCGACCTGGTGACCCTCGCCGACCCCACCAGCCCCTGGACCTTCCTCAACTACCTCAGGTCCCGCGAGCGGCTCTTCCCCTTCTACTTCGCCGAGCGCTTGCACATCCAGCGCGCCGAGTACGACGCCTATTGCCGCTGGGTCTGCGAGAACCTCCCGGCACTGCACTTCGGCCACCAGGTCGACGCCGTCCGCTGGAACCCCGAACAGGACCTCTTCGAGGTCGACTTCACCCAACTCGACACCGACGGAGAAGCGGAAGCCCTCGGCCGTACCTACACGCGGAACGTCGTCCTCGGCATCGGCACCGAGCCCTACGTCCCCGACCCCCTCAAGCCCCTCGTCGAGGCCCCCGGCGTGCCCGTCGTGCACGCCGCCGACTACCTCGACCACCGCGCGGACCTCCTCGCCGCCGAGCACGTCACGGTCGTGGGCATCGGACAGTCCGGCGCCGAGATCTTCCTCGACCTGCTCCGGGGCAGGCCCGCCGGGCGCGAGAAGCTCCACTGGCTGGGCCGCACCGAGGCCTTCGCACCGATGGAGTACTCCAAGCTCGGCCTTGAGCACTTCACCCCCGACCACACCCGCTACTTCCACGCCCTGCCCGAGTCCGCCCGCGACCGGCTCGTCGCCGGGCAGTGGCAGCTGCACAAGGGCATCGACGCCGCCACCATCGCCGCCATCCACGACGAGCTGTACCGCCGCACCCTGCACGGCGGCTGGCCCGACGCCGTCCTCACCCCCGGCGTCCGGATCCGCACCGCCGGCCGCGTCGCGACGACCAAGGTGGAACTGCACCTTGAGCACGGCCGGCAGGACAGCCGCTCCCGCCTCACCACCGACGCCGTCGTCCTCGCCACCGGCTACCGCGAACGCCCCCTCGACCGCATCCTCGCCGGCCTCGACCCCTACATGCGCCGCGACAGCCAGGAGCGAGCGCGCATCGACGAGGACTACCGCCTCGGCCTCGACCCGTCCGTCACCGGCACGGTCTACGTCCAGAACGCCGAGACCCACACGCACGGCGTCGGCGCCCCGGACCTCGGCCTCGCCGCCTGGCGCAGCGCGATCATCCTCAACTCCCTGACCGGCGAAGAGGCGTACGCGCTCCCGCGCCGCACCGCCTTCACCACCTTCGGCCTCACACCGCGGCAGCAGGTCCCGCCGCCCCGTGAGGCACCGGCACTGACTCCGCTCGTGGACCGAAGGTGACGCGACCCCGACGGCTTCCAAAAGGACGGCTTCCGGGCACTGACCTCCAATCGGCGCAAAGCCGATGGCCTCATCCGGTCACCGCACTAGCCTGTGCCGGTCGGCCCACACGACGGGGGAGGCGGCCGTGGGAGACGCGGAGATGCGCAAGGCGGAGCTCCATCGCAAGCTCCTGAACCGGGCCGAACAGTGGAAGGAGCGCGGCATCGGGCTGCTGTTCGTCGCCGCACTCATGTGGGGCTACGTGGCCTGGCAGTTGCTCATGCCCGGCGGTGGCTTCTCGGGCGGGGGCGGCTGCGATGGTCTGCTCTTCGAAAAGCAGACGTCCGGGGACGGCACCGTCACCCGCTGCTTTGCCGGACGTCCCTGGCCCCGCCTGCTCGGCGTACTCGGCCTCTCCGTGCCCGTATCCATCATGGGAGCGGCCCTCTACACGAAGGCGTCGGTCACCATGCTCCTGAGCCATCACGCCATGGCCCTGACAGAGGACCGACGCTAGGGGGGGGTGCCTCTATGTCCTTCGTCAAGCCTGGGTTGGTCATGCGATGGCTGCTTCGGGGAGGCGGGGTTCGTAGAAGGTGCCGTCGCGGAGCA
>NZ_JBITJK010000021.1:71995-152593 GCF_044459945.1 Streptomyces sp. NPDC050164 | reverse complement strand
GGTTACATTCCGAACCCGGAAGCTAAGCCTTACAGCGCCGATGGTACTGCAGGGGGGACCCTGTGGGAGAGTAGGACGCCGCCGAACAATTATTGGGAAAACCCCCGCATCTTCGGATGCGGGGGTTTTCTGCGTTTAGGGCCCTCTTCCGAGGGCCCTAAACGTCACAGGCGTCCGGCCGCCTTCAATGCCAAGTACGTGTCCGCCAGCGCCGACGCCAGGTCGTCCGGGGTCTCGTCCACGACTGTGACGCCGTGACGGCGGAGTTGTTCTGCCGTGCGGTGACGTTCGGACTGGGCCTGGGCGGCTGCGGCTGCCTCGTAGACGGCGTCGACGTTTCCGCGTGCCTTGGCCATTTCAGTGATATGCGGGTCCGCTACTGATGCCAGCAGAACCGTGTGTCGCTGGGTGAGCTGGGAGAGGACCGGGAGGAGGCCCTCTTCGATGGGGGCCGCGTCCAGGGTGGTGAGGAGCACGATCAGGGAGCGGCGGGGGGCCGTGCGCAGGGCTGTGGCCGTGAGGCCGCGTGCGTTCGTTTCGACGAGCTCGGGTTCGAGCGTGGCCATCGCGTTGACCAGGGACGGAAGGACATCACCTGCCGTGCGGCCCTGGACGAGGGCGCGGACCTTGCGGTCGTAGGCGAGGAGGTCGACGCGGTCGCCGGCGCGGGAGGCCAGGGCTGCGAGGAGCAGGGCCGCGTCCATCGAGGCGTCGAGGCGGGGTGCGTCGCCCACACGGCCTGCCGAGGTGCGGCCCGTGTCGAGGACCAGGAGGATGTGGCGGTCGCGTTCCGGGCGCCAGGTGCGTACGGCGACCGCGGACTGGCGGGCTGTGGCGCGCCAGTCGATGGAGCGGGTGTCGTCGCCGGGGACGTACTCGCGCAGGCTGTCGAATTCGGTGCCCTGGCCGCGGATGAGCACGCTGGTGCGGCCGTCCAGTTCGCGCAGGCGGGCCAGCTTGGAGGGCAGGTGCTTGCGGCTGGTGAACGGGGGCAGGACGCGTACCGTCCAGGGGGCTTTGTGGGTGCCCTGGCGGGCGAAGAGGCCCAGGGGGCCGTACGAGCGGATGGTGATCCGGTCGGCCTGCCGGTCGCCTCGGCGGGTGGGGCGCAGGCGGGTCGTCACGCGTCGGCGTTCGCCCGGGGGGACCGTGAGGCGGTGGCGGGAGGCCGTGGTCTCCGTGCCCGGCTGCCAGGTGCTCGGGGGCCAGGCGTCGCGGAGTCGGGCACGGAGGGGGCGGCGGGACGGGTTGGTGATGGTCAGGGTCACGTCCGCTGTGTCGCCGAGGCGCACAGAGGTGTCGCCGGAGCGGGCGAGGCCCAGACGTCGTACGGGGGCGGCCAGGGCGAAGTCGCAGGCGCAGGCCACGGCCAGGGGTGCGTTGACCGCCAGCATGCCCGTCCAGCTGGGCTCCCAGATGCCGACGGGGAGGGAGCCCAGGGCCGCGAGGAGGGCGGCGCGTCCGGTGAGTGCCATCAGCGGGGGACGGGGACGTGGGCGAGGATCGCGTTGATGACGGAGTCGGCTGTCACGCCTTCCATTTCGGCCTCCGGGCGGAGCTGTACGCGGTGGCGGAGGGTGGGGAGCGCGAGGGCCTTCACGTCGTCGGGGATGACGTAGTCGCGGCCTGTCAGCCAGGCCCAGGCGCGGGCGGTGGCCAGGAGGGCCGTGGCGCCTCGAGGGGAGACGCCGAGGGTGAGGGACGGAGACTCGCGCGTGGCGCGGCAGATGTCGACGACGTAGGCGGTGATCTCCGGGGAGATCGTCGTCTTGGCGACGGCGGCGCGGGCCGCTTCCAGGTCGGCCGGGCCCGCCACGGGGCGTACGCCGGCGGCGTGGAGGTCGCGTGGGTTGAAGCCCTCGGCGTGGCGGGTGAGGACGTCGATCTCGTCCTGGCGGGAGGGGAGGGGGATGGTGAGTTTCAGGAGGAAGCGGTCGAGCTGGGCTTCGGGGAGGGGGTAGGTGCCCTCGTACTCGACCGGGTTCTGCGTTGCCGCGACCAGGAACGGGTCGGGGAGGGCGCGGGGCGTGCCGTCGACCGTGACCTGGCGTTCCTCCATGGCTTCCAGGAGGGACGACTGGGTCTTGGGGGGCGTGCGGTTGATCTCGTCGGCGAGGAGGAGGTTGGTGAAGACCGGGCCGGGCTGGAAGGAGAACTCGGCGGTGCGGGTGTCGTAGACCAGGGAGCCGGTCACGTCGCTGGGCATCAGGTCGGGGGTGAACTGGACGCGTTTGGTGTCGAGTTCGAGGGCGGAGGCGAGGGCGCGGACCAGGAGGGTCTTGGCGACGCCGGGGACGCCTTCGAGGAGGACGTGGCCGCGGCAGAGCAGGGCGACGACGAGGCCGGTCACGGCGGGGTCCTGGCCGACCACGGCCTTGGCGATCTCGGCGCGCAGGGCCTCCAGGGCGGCTCGGGCGGCGCCCGGGTCCCCGGTCTGCCCGGCGTTGTCAGTGGTCGGGTCCATCATGGACGGCGTACCTCTCTTTCGAGGGCGTCGAGTTGGTCGGCGAGTGCGATGAGTGCTGCGTCGTCGCTGGGCGGTGGTCCGAAGAGGAGGGTGCGCAGGTCCCGTCGGTCGCCGTGGAGGTGAGCGGACAGGGCGGGGAGCAGGGCCTCGGGCGTGTGCGCCTGGGTGACGGGGACGCCTGTGAGGGGGGCGAGGCGGGTGCGGGTGGTGGAGCGAAGAGCGTTGGCCGCGCGGTCGCGGGCATCGGCCTTGCGGTAGAGGCGGGCGCGGCCTTCGGTGGTTTCGGAGGCGCGGATCGCGACGGGGAGTTTTTCGGGCACGAGGGGGCCGAGTCGGCGTGCCCGCCAGAGGGCGGCCAGGGCCGCGGCGATGAAGAGTTGCAGGGTGCCCCAGAGCCAGCCCGAGGGGAGCAGGTCGAAGAAGCTGCGTTCGTCGTCGGTGCCGGTGACCGACGGGTCGGAGAGTGAGGGGAGGTACCAGACCAGATGGGGGCGGGAGCCGAGGAGTTGGAGGGCGAGCGAGGCGTTGCCCTGCTCGTCGAGGCGGTCGTTGAGGAGGATGTCGGGCGCGCCGAGGACGACGGTGTCGCCGTCCCCGGTCGGGTCCGGGATGCGCAGCAGGGTGGCAAGGCGCTCGCTGGGGTAGCACGTGTCGGCGTTGAGGTGGGTGGTGGTGTAGCGGACGCCGCCCGTGTCGGCGGTGCCCGCGCGCCGGGCGGCGGGCAGGTCGCAGTCGGGGGAGAGCGTCGAGTCGAGGCTGGTGGCGGGGTCGGCGGTGACGCCGGGGGCGAGTTGTTCGACGGACGCGCTGCCGGAGGCGACCAGGACGGTACGGCCGCCGGAGTCGGCGAACGCGTTGTGCAGACGGGACTGCTGACTGCGGCTCAGCAGGTCGGGGACGGCGACCAGGAGGGTCGTGTCCGGGCCGGCTGCGGTGGCTGCCTCGTCCAGGGTGGTGACCACGCGGGTGTCCACACCCCGGTCGGCGAGGAGTTCGGCGACGGCGCGGCTGCCGTTGGGGTCGGCGGAGCGCGGGTCGAGTTCGCCGTGCCGGGCGTCGGAGCGGAGCACGGCGATGGTGATGGCTCCCACCAGGAGCAGCACGAGGGCGAGCGCGATGCCGCGCGCGCGGGTCCATACCTGGCGTGCGGTGGGCGAGGCCGAGGTGGACGGGAGCGTGGCCTCGGTGGTCATTCGGCGGCTCCCTGGCGAGTGTGGGGGGCCGTGCTGTGGGCGCTGCTCGCGGCGAGCTGGGGCTTGGTGCGTTCCAGGTCGCGGTCGAGTTCGGCGATGCGGTGGTACGACTGCTCGGTCGCCGACCGTCCGCCGTACGTCACGTCGTCGAAGTCGCGGGCGGCGGCGCGCAGTCGGTCGGTGTGGGCGGGCAGGGCCCGGCCGGCTTCGGCGGCGGCCTCGTCGGCGGTGCGGCCGGGGCGGGCGTCGAGGAGGGCGCGTTCCTCCAAGGCGCGGACGAGGGCCCGCATGCGTTCCTGGACGGCCTGGTTCCAGTGGCCCTGGGCGGCGTGTGCCTCGGCGGCTGCGCGGTGGTCCGCGGCGCTGCGGGGGCGGTCGTCGAACAGGGTGGCGGACGAGGTGGGCTGGCGGCGCGGGGTGCCCAGGCGCCACCAGAGGGCGGCCAGGACCGCGACGACGGCCAGGATGATGACGAGCAGGCCGAGTGTTCCGCCGGGCGCTGCGGTCGAGGCGGCGTTGAACAGTTTGTCGAGCCAGTCCCAGAAGGCGTCGAGGGCACGCTGGAACAGGCTGGGGTCGTCCTCGTGGTACATCCGCTTCGACAGCTCGCGCCGGGCCGCCTCGCGCGCGGGGTCGCGCGGGGTGGTGAGGGGCGGCTCGTCGGCGGAGCGTGCCGACGACAGTGCGGAGGTGTCGCCGGCGCGCAGCAGCGTGCGTATGGCGGCGCGTGGGAGCGCCGATGTGAGAACTTCCCCCGCCCAGCTCACGGCATCAGCTCCCCGGGGTGGCGCCGGGGGCGTTGGGGCCGTAGCCCTGGACGCCGGCGGCGCGGGCCAGTTCGAGGTCGAGGGCCTCGCGGCGGATGCGCTGGTCGATGTAGAGGAGCACGGTGACGCCGGCCGTGATCGGGAACGTGATCATGGCGCCGATCACCGAGCCGATGCCGCTGACGATGAGGAACGTCCAGCCGAGGCTGCCGACACCGGAGTTGAGCCAGCCGGTGATGCCGTCGCCGCTGAGGGCTCCGGCGAGGAAGGTGAAGGGGATGACGATGATCGAGGCGACGACGTTCGCGATGATCGTGGCGAGCAGCTGGATGCCGAAGATCCGCCACCAGGTGCCCTGGACCAGTTTCGTGGAGCGGCTCATGGCCTTCTTGATGCCCTGCTTCTCCAGCATCAGGGCGGGCGAGGCCAGGGAGAAGCGGATCATCAGCCAGAGGGCGACGATGCCGGCGCCGATGATGCCCAGGACGGTCAGGGCGACGCCCGCCCCGGTGCTCCCGGCGAGGCTGACGAGGATGCCGGGCAGGGTGCCCACGGTGACGATGCCCGCGGTGATGAGCAGCAACAGGCAGATGAGGCCGAAGAGTTTGACGACCTGAGGGCGGGCGTCCCGCCAGGCCTCACCGATGGTCACCGACTTGCCGAGCACGGCGCGGCTGGTGACGGTGGTGAGCAGTGCGGTCGCGATGACGGTGCCGACCAGGGAGATGACGAAGACGACGGTGGAGTTGAGCATGGCGTCGCCCATGGCGCGGCTCAGTTCGCTGAGGGTGGCGCTCGGGTCGTTGAGGGCTTCGGTGCTGGAGTCGTCCAGGACGAGGCCCTGGAACAGCACGACGATGATCTCGGTGATGACCGCGACGGTCAGGGAGATGCCCAGGACCGTGCGCCAGTAGGTGCGCATGGTGGAGACCGCGCCGTCGAGGATCTCGCCGACGCCGAGCGGGCGGAGCGGGATCACGCCGGGCTTGGCCGCGGGCGGGGGGCCGCCCCAGCCGCCGTAGCCTCCGGGGCCACCAGGACCTCCGTAACCGCCGTGGCTCCCTGGACCGCCGGGGCCGTATCCACCGGGGCCGCCAGGGCCGTAGCCGCCGGGGGGCTGGGTGCCCCAGCCCGGGCCGGGCGGCGGGGGCGGGGGAGCCTGGCCGGGGCCGGCCGGGGCTCCGGGGCCGCCGCTGGGGGCGGACCACTGGGCGGGTGGCGGCTGGTCCTTGGACCACTGTGGGCCGGGGCCCTGCGGGGCCTGGGCCGGCTGGCCCGGCTGGTCCGCGCTCTGTGCGGGGCCGGGACGGTCGGAGGGCTCGGCAGGGTCAGGGCGGTCGGCGGGCTCGGCAGGGCCGGACGCGTCAGGCTTCTGCCCGTCGGACGGGGCGGATCCGGGCGAGGCCCAGCCCGGAGTGTCGTTCATCGTCGCTCCTTCACGGTGCCCGTCCGCGGTCGCGGCGGCAGGTTGGCAGCCATCGTGCCATGGGGTGGTCTTGGAGTGACCGGCCGCGGTATGGGCTGCGTGCCTTCAATTGTCCGCTCGTCAGGGGGCAGACTTACCGCATGGCTGATCAGTACGCGTACAGCGGCGATGACAAACGGCCGACCGAGATCCCGGCGATCCGTTGGGAAGAGCCACCGGAAGGACCCGTTCTGGTCCTGCTCGACCAGACGAGGCTGCCGGCTGAGGAGGTCGAACTGGTCTGTACGGACGCGCCCGCGCTCGTGGAGGCGATCCGCTCGCTCGCTGTGCGCGGGGCGCCCCTGCTCGGGATCGCGGGAGCGTACGGCGTCGCGCTCGCCGCCGTGCGGGGCTTCGACGTGGACGAGGCCGCGGGCGCGCTGGCGAGTGCCCGGCCGACCGCGGTGAACCTGGCCGTGGGTGTGCGCCGGGCGCAGGCGGCCCACGAGACCGCGCTCGCCAAGGGTGGTGACATCAGGCAGGCGGCTGCGGCGGCGCTGGCGGCGGCGCGGCAGTTGCACCGGGAGGACGCCGAGGCCAGTGCGCGGATGGCCGAGCACGGGCTGGCGCTGCTGGCCGAGCTGCTGCCCGGCGGCGGGCACCGGATCCTCACCCACTGCAACACCGGTTCGCTGGTGTCGGGCGGGGAGGGGACGGCTTTCGCGGTGGCACTCGCGGCGCACCGGGCGGGCCGGTTGCGGCGGTTGTGGGTGGACGAGACACGTCCGTTGTTGCAGGGCGCCCGCCTGACGGCGTACGAGGCGGCGCGCAGTGGGATGGCGTACACGCTGCTCACCGACAACGCGGCCGGGTCGCTGTTCGCAGCCGGGGAGGTGGACGCGGTGCTGATCGGGGCGGACCGCATCACGGCGGACGGTTCGGTGGCGAACAAGGTCGGGAGCTATCCGCTCGCGGTGCTGGCGCGGTACCACCATGTGCCGTTCGTCGTGGTGGCGCCGGTGACGACGGTGGATCCGGACACTCCGGACGGGGCCTCCATCGAGGTCGAGCAGCGGGCCGGTCATGAGGTGACCGAGTTCGTGGCGCCGCAGGTCCCGGTGACGGGGGCTGAGGCGGGCGGTGGAATTCCGGTGGCGCCGCTCGGGACGCAGGCGTACAACCCGGCGTTCGACGTGACCCCGCCCGAGTTGGTGACGGCGATCGTCACGGAGGAAGGCGTGGTTTCGCCCGTCACGGCCGAGGCGCTGGCCGAGGTGTGTGCCCGCTCGCACCGGGTGTCGGCGGGCTGAGCCAGGCGGCTGCCGGAGCGCGTGCGCAGTGGCGCGGGCTCCGGCGACCTCGTCCCTTCGCCGGGGACGGGGCCCGGCCGCTGCCCGTCGTCGAGATCAACAGCGGGCGGGCGAGGGCAGACAGTAGCGCTTGCTGCGACTATGGTCACTGGCGGTGACCTACCTCACCACTGCCTTCGCCACCGTTATGAGAATGGGATGATGTCGTTTATGAAGGGACGAGTCCTTGTCGTCGACGACGACACCGCACTGGCCGAGATGCTTGGCATTGTGCTGCGTGGTGAGGGTTTTGAGCCGTCTTTCGTGGCCGACGGCGACAAGGCGCTGGCCGCCTTCCGTGAGTCCAAGCCCGATCTGGTGCTGCTCGATCTGATGCTGCCCGGTCGGGACGGCATCGAAGTGTGCCGTCTGATCAGGGCGGAGTCCGGGGTGCCGATCGTGATGCTCACGGCGAAGAGCGACACGGTCGATGTCGTCGTGGGCCTGGAATCGGGTGCCGACGACTACATCGTGAAGCCGTTCAAGCCGAAGGAGCTGGTGGCCCGGATCCGGGCCCGGCTCAGGAGGTCGGAGGAGCCTGCTCCGGAGCAGCTCGCCATCGGTGACCTGGTCATCGACGTGGCCGGGCACTCCGTGAAGCGGGACGGGCAGTCGATCGCGCTGACGCCGCTGGAGTTCGATCTGCTGGTCGCGCTCGCGCGCAAGCCGTGGCAGGTGTTCACGCGCGAGGTGCTGCTGGAGCAGGTCTGGGGCTACCGGCACGCGGCGGACACGCGGCTGGTCAATGTGCATGTGCAGCGGCTGCGCTCCAAGGTCGAGAAGGACCCGGAGAAGCCGGAGATCGTGGTGACCGTGCGTGGTGTCGGGTACAAGGCAGGGCCGAGCTGACATGTCCGGCGACAGTGCCGCTTCGGCGTCCGGACGGTCCGGGGGCCGCCCGGGGCGGCCTGTCGGGCGGAAGAAGGCGGGTTCCCGCTGGGCCCGGTTCCTGGAGAGCGGACTGCTGCTCCAGGGCGGGGTCCAGGGCAGCCCGGTCATCCGGCTGTTCATGCGGTGGGTACGTCGGCCGCTGCTGCCCGTCATGCGGCTGTGGCGGCGCAACATCCAGCTCAAGGTCGTCGTCACGACGCTGCTGATGTCGCTGGGCGTGGTCCTGCTGCTCGGCTTCGTCGTGATCGGGCAGGTGCGCAACGGCCTGCTGGACGCCAAGGTGAAGGCGTCGCAGAGCCAGGCCACGGGTGGCTTCTCGGTGGCCAAGCAGCGGTCCGACGAGGCGGCGAGCGGGACCGGTGACGATGTCGCGACGGCGGACGGCCGTCCCTCGCAGAACGTCATCCAGTGGATGAGCGACCTCGTGTCCTCGCTGTCCAGTGGCGGCCAGGGCGCCTTCGACGTGGTCACGCTTCCGGCCTCCGACGCGGACGGCGCAGGTGGCCGCGGACCGCGCGCCTCCGGTGAGGTCGACTGGAGCAAGAGCGTGCCCGCCGACCTGCGCGAGCGGATCGGCAGCAGTACGACGGCCGCGCAGAGCTACACCCGCATCACCTACAACAACGAGACCAAGGACTCCCAGCCAGGCCTGGTCATCGGCAAGCAGGTCAACGACCCCAACGGGGATCCGTACCAGCTCTACTACCTCTTCCCGCTCACCCAGGAGGAGAAGTCGCTGAGCCTGGTGAAGGGGACCCTCGCGACGGCCGGGCTGTTCGTGGTCGTCCTGCTGGGGGCCATCGCCTGGCTCGTGGTGCGTCAGGTCGTCACGCCGGTGCGGATGGCGGCGGGGATCGCCGAGCGGCTGTCCGCCGGGCGGCTTCAGGAGCGTATGAAGGTCACCGGCGAGGACGACATCGCGCGGCTCGGCGAGGCCTTCAACAAGATGGCCCAGAACCTCCAGCTGAAGATCAGCCAGCTGGAGGACCTGTCGCGGATGCAGCGCCGGTTCGTGTCGGACGTGTCGCACGAGTTGCGTACGCCGCTGACGACCGTGCGGATGGCCGCGGACGTCATCCACGAGGCGCGGGAGGACTTCGACCCGGTGACCGCACGGTCGGCGGAGCTGCTCGCCGACCAGCTGGACCGGTTCGAGTCGCTGCTCGCGGATCTGCTGGAGATCAGCCGGTTCGACGCGGGTGCCGCGGCGCTGGAGGCGGAGCCGATAGACCTCAGGGAGGTCGTACGGCGGGTGGTCAGCGGGGCCGAGCCGCTCGCGGAGCGCAAGGGCACGCAGATCCGCGTGCTGGGCGACCAGCAGCCCGTTGTGGCCGAGGCCGACGCCCGGCGCGTGGAGCGCGTGCTGCGCAACCTCGTCGTCAACGCCGTCGAGCACGGCGAAGGCAGGGACGTCGTCGTCAAGCTCGCCGCGGCGGGGGGTGCGGTCGCGGTCGCGGTGCGGGACTACGGGGTCGGGCTCAAGCCGGGCGAGGCGACCCGGGTGTTCAGCCGCTTCTGGCGGGCCGACCCGGCACGCGCGCGTACCACGGGTGGTACTGGTCTGGGGCTGTCCATCGCCCTGGAGGACGCGCGGCTGCACGGCGGCTGGCTTCAGGCGTGGGGCGAGCCGGGCGGCGGTTCGCAGTTCCGGCTGACGTTGCCCAGGACAGCGGACGAGCCGCTGCGGGGCTCTCCCATACCGCTGGAGCCCAAGGACTCGCGGCGGAACCGGGGGCTCGACGACGCCGGTCTGCCGTGCGGCGGCGGGGACGGCGAGAAGCGGGCGACCGTGCCGGCACAGTCGGCGAGCGGGCCGGTGCGGCCGGGTCCGGCGCGGGATCCGATACCACCGCGGGCGGCTTCCGTGCCCCCCTCGGCCGATCCGACGGCGCTGCCCGGCAACGGTGCGCGCGTGGTGCCCCGGCCCGCCTCGGGCACGCGGCCGCAGGACGATCCGCAGGCGATCCCGGAGCAGCCGGCTCGCGACGGGGGTACGAGCGGCCCGGCGGGCGCGGCGGGCAACGGTGTGGTGAGTGGTTCGGCGAGTACGGCCGGCAGCGGCGAACGGAGTGGTCCTGCTGGGGCCGCTCGGGACCAGGTCGGGAGCGGGCCGCGGGATGCGGACAGGGACAACGGATCCGCAGGCTCGGGCAGCGAAACCGAGTCGGAGAACGCGGACAGGCACGGGGAGGCATTTCGTGGGCGCTGACCGTGGGGGGCGCGGTCGGCGTGCGCCCGCGCGTGTGATGGCGTACGCCGCCGGTGGCGTCCTGCTGCTGGCGGGGTGCGCCTCGATGCCGGACAGCGGGGATCTGCGGGGTGTGGAGTCCACCCCCCGCCAGGACACCCAGGTGCGGGTCTTCGCCGTGCCGCCGGGTGAGGACGCGCAGCCCTCGGAGATCGTGCAGGGCTTCCTGGAGGCGCTCACCAGCGACGATCCGCACTACAAGACCGCGCGCCAGTACCTGACCGGTGACGCCGCCAAGACGTGGCGGCCGGAGCTGTCCACCACCGTGCTCACGGACGGGCCGGGTGCCAAGGCCGAGGGCGCGGGCGGCCGGGAGGACACCGGCGAGATCTCGTACATGCTGACCGGCACCAAGGTGGCCACGGTGGACGCGCAGCAGTCGTATGCGCCGGCGACCGGGGCGTACGGCAGGACCGTGCACCTCACGCAGGACGAGAAGAGCGGGCAGTGGCGGATCGACGCGCTGCCGCAGGGCGTCGTCATGGGAGAGTCGGACTTCCAGCGCAACTACATGTCCGTCAACAAGTACTACTTCGCTTCGAACACCACGGTGGCCGGGGCGGACACCCAGCCCACCACGGTCGCCGACCCCGTGTACGTCCGCCGGCGGGTGGACCCGATGACGCAGATGGTGCGCTCCGTCCTGAGCGGGCCCACGCGGTGGCTCGGGCCCGTGGTCAGGTCGAGTTTCCCGACGGGTACGGCGCTGCCGAAGGACGCCGGCGCGCTGACGCCCGACGACCGGAACAAGCTGACGGTCCCGCTGAATGACAAGGCCGCGGGTGTCGGCACCAACCGGTGCGAGGAGATGGCGGCCCAGCTGCTGTTCACGTTGCACAGCCTCAGTCCCGCGGTGGACGAGGTCGAGCTGCGGGCCGGCCGGGCGGAGCTGTGCTCGCTCACGCAGAAGGGGGCCGATGCCGCCGTCTTCCGGAGTTCGGTGCGCCGCCCCGACTACCTGTACTTCGTCGACGCCAAGGACCGGCTCGTACGGATCCCCGCGGGCAGCAGCGACACCAAGCCAGACCCGGCGCCGGGCGCGCTGGGCGACGGCGACACGGCACTGCGGTCGGTGGCGGTGTCGCGCGACGAGCACACCGCGGCCGGGGTCAGCCTCGACGGCAAGTCGCTGTACGTGGGGTCGCTGGTCTCGGGCGGTTCGCTGGGCGAGCCGGTGCTGCGCAGCCACGGCCCGACCGAGAAGGACCGACTGACCACCCCCAGCTGGGACGCCCACGACGGGCTGTGGGTGGCCGACCGTGACCCGGACAATCCCCGGCTGCTCCTGCTGGAGGAGGGCAAGGGCGATCCGCTGGAGGTGCGTATGCCGCATCTGGACGGGCGGATCCAGGCCGTGCGGGTGGCCGCCGACGGGGTGCGGATCGCGCTCGTCGTGGACAAGGGCGGCAAGAAGACCCTGCTCATCGGCCTGATCGAGCGGGAGGGCAAGCCGGGCGAGCAGTCGGCCGTCCGGGTGGTGGAACTGCGCTCCGCGACCCCGGAGTTGGAGGAGATCACCGCCATGTCGTGGGCCGGGGACAGCCGGCTCGTGGTGGTCGGGCGTGAGCACGGTGGCGTGGAGCAGATGCGGTACGTCCAGGTCGACGGCTCCACGCCGGACGTACCGGCGCCCGCGGCCCTGACCGGCGTGAAGGAGGTCACCGCCGCCGAGGACGACCAGCTGCCGCTGGTGGCGTACTCGGTGGACGGGATCGTCCGGCTGCCGTCGGGCGCGCAGTGGCAGAAGGTGACGGAGGGGACGGCGCCGGTCTATCCGGGGTGAGGTGTGGCGTGCCCGTGGCGGGTGCCCGGGGGCGCGCTTGTGGGAGCGGTCGCTTCTGCCGGGTGAGGTCCGGGAGGGCGGCCGCTGTCGTTCGGCCGCGGGGTGGGCCGGTGCTCGTCACGGGGCGTCGGCCTTGCGGGCCGCCTCACGGGCATCCCCGGCCGTCCCATGGAGCCGCCTTACGGGGCCGTCACTCATGTGGGGGACGAGCGGTTCGCTGGGCCGGGAGTTGTCCACAGGCCGTTGTCCACAGGGGTGGCCGGACGGGGCCCGGGGCGGCACAGTGGTGGCCATGCGGAGGTGGTGGCAGGACCTCACCGACCTGGTGCTGCCGGCCGAGTGCGGGGGCTGTGGGAGGCCTCGTACGGTGCTCTGCCCGGAGTGCCGGGCGGTGCTGAACGGAGGCGCCGCACGCCGGGTGCGGCCGGTACCGGAGCCGCCCGGGCTGCCCGTGGTGCACGCGGCGGCTCCGTACGCGGACGAGGTGCGGGCGACGCTGCTGGCCCACAAGGAACGGGGTGCCCTGGCGCTTGCCGGTCCCCTCGGGGCGGCCTTGGCAGGAGCCGTGCGGGCGGGGCTCCGGAAGGCGTGGGGCGGCTCCAGGGCCGGGGCCGAGGGGACGTGGTCCCAGGCCGTCGGGGCGCCTGTGCTGCTCGTGCCCGTGCCGTCCGGGCGGCGGGCCGTGCGGGCCCGGGGGCATGATCCCGCGCGGCGGATCGCGCTCGCGACGGCGGGGGAGCTGCGGCGGAGCGGGGTTCCGGCCCGGGTGCTCGGCGTGCTGCGACAGCGGCGGGCCGTGGCCGACCAGTCGGAGCTCAACTCCCGGCAGCGGCTGGACAATCTCGCGGGCGCGCTGACGGTGGTGCCCGGTGGTGTCCGGCTGCTCTCCGGCGGGCCGGTCGTCCTGGTCGACGACGTGATGACCACGGGTGCGTCCTTGGCGGAGGCCGCGCGGGCGGTGCGGGCGGCGGGGCCGGTTTCGAACGCTGCGGGGGCCGGGGCCGTGTACGGGGGAGAGACGTGGGAAAGCAGAGAGGAACAGAACGTCGGATCAACGCGAGAGAGGACGGGCCGGCGGCCCGGCCGGCAGGGAATGACGGGCGCGGGCGGCGCCGGCGGAGTCGTTGACGTGGCGTGCGCGGCAGTGGTCGCGGCACCACCGGACTCTTTTGAAATAAACCGGAACTGACTGAGATCTTGCGTCGTTGCAGGTAACGAGAGGGCTTATTCACCTGAATGGAGGTACGCCGCAGTAGAGGGTGACGACATCCGTCCGGGCGAGATATGTTCGGTTGAGAGGGAAAGCCGCAGGCCACACCTCTCGAATCCGAATGCCGTGTCGCGGGTTTTTTCTTCATCACTCGCGACGGTGGAGTGGAGATCTCGCCCACGGGGGAGGAGGTGGAAGTCACCGAGTCCGAGGTTCCGGGGCACACCGGAACCTGGTGCAAAAGGGAGACGCTCCGCAGCGAAGCGGAGTGATCCGGGAACGGAGTTCTGCGTGGACATCGTCGTCAAGGGCCGCAAGACCGAGGTGCCCGAGCGGTTCCGGAAGCACGTGGCCGAGAAGCTGAAGCTGGAGAAGATCCAGAAGCTCGATGGCAAGGTGATCAGCCTCGACGTCGAGGTGTCCAAGGAGCCCAACCCCAGGCAGGCCGACCGCAGTGATCGAGTGGAGATCACCCTCCACTCCCGCGGTCCGGTGATCCGGGCGGAGGCAGCGGCGAGCGATCCGTACGCGGCGCTCGACCTGGCGGCGGAAAAGCTGGAAGCCCGGCTGCGCAGGCAACACGACAAGCGGTTCTCGCGCCGTGGCGCGCGCCGGATTTCGGCCGCGGAGGTCGCCGACCACGTCCCGGGTGTGGCGACGCTCAACGGAAACGGCCTGGTGCCGACTCCGGAGGAGGAGCCGGAAGAGGCCGTCCCCACGAAGAAGATCGGTTCGCTGGAAGTGCAGGGTGACGGCCCCATCGTCGTCCGCGAGAAGACCCACGTCGCAGCCCCCATGACCCTCGACCAGGCTCTCTACGAGATGGAACTGGTCGGGCACGACTTCTACCTGTTCGTCGACTCCGAGACCAAGGAACCGAGTGTCGTCTACCGACGGCACGCCTACGACTACGGCGTGATTCACCTCAGGACGGACACGATGGTCACACAGGCGCACTCCCCCGAGGCGGGCGGTGCGCTCGGCGGCTGACCATGCCGGATGACAGCGGAGCAGGTGCCCCTGGAGCGCGTGTGCGCCCCAGGGGCACCCCTGTGCGACCACTTGGCGCCCCGCTCCGTCACCCCGGTGTCGTCCGGGCATGAAATCATGGTTGGCCACGGCCCAACCGGTGGGTCGTTGCTCTGGGTTGGCGATGGCTCAGGACCACAGGCCGCAGCCTTCAGGGGGAGGAACGATGGCGGACAGCTTCGGACCGATGCGTGACGAGGGTGCCGACGACGGCGTCGTCGGCATGGGCCCGGACACGGACTCTCCACGCAAGGAACCGATCAGAGTCCTTGTGGTCGACGACCACGCCCTGTTCCGCCGGGGCCTGGAGATCGTGCTCGCGGCCGAGGAGGACATCCAGGTCGTCGGGGAGGCGGGCGACGGCGCCGAGGCTGTCGAGAAGGCCGCCGACCTGCTGCCCGACATCATCCTGATGGACGTGCGGATGCCCAAGCGGGGCGGGATCGAGGCATGCACCTCCATCAAGGAGGTCGCCCCCAGCGCCAAGATCATCATGCTGACGATCAGCGACGAGGAAGCCGATCTCTACGACGCCATCAAGGCGGGCGCGACCGGCTATCTCCTCAAGGAGATCTCGACGGACGAGGTGGCCACCGCCATTCGCGCGGTGGCCGACGGGCAGTCGCAGATCAGCCCGTCCATGGCGTCGAAGCTGCTCACCGAGTTCAAGTCGATGATCCAGCGCACGGACGAGCGCCGGCTGGTGCCCGCGCCGCGACTGACGGACCGCGAACTGGAAGTCCTCAAACTCGTCGCGACGGGGATGAACAACCGTGATATCGCCAAGGAGTTGTTCATCTCCGAGAACACCGTGAAGAACCACGTGCGCAACATCCTGGAGAAGCTTCAGCTGCACTCCAGGATGGAAGCGGTGGTGTACGCGATGCGGGAGAAGATCCTCGAGATCCGGTGATCCCGTGATCCCTTGATCCGGTAGGGCTTCAGACGAGGATGCGGGCGAGTTCCTTGACGAGGGGCTCGCGCAGGTCCGGTGCGTCGACCCGTTCCACGCGTACGTCCGTGCAGTCCACCCAGGTCGCCGCCTCGGCGAGGGCCTGGGCCACGGCCGGGACCGCCTTCGCGCCGTCGAGCGTGACCTGCTTGGCCACCAGCGTGCGGCCCTCGCGGGCCGGGTCCACGCGGCCGACGAGCCGCCCGCCGGCCAGGACCGGCATCGCGAAGTAGCCGTACACCCGCTTCTGCCTGGGGACGTACGCCTCCAGGCGGTGGGTGAAGCCGAAGATCCGCTCCGTGCGCGCCCGCTCCCAGATCAGGGAGTCGAAGGGCGAGAGCAGCGTGGTGCGGTGGCGGCCGCGCGGGGGTGTCTCCAGGGCCGCCGGGTCGGCCCAGGCGGGCTTGCCCCAGCCCTCGACCATGATCGGGACGAGGCCTGAGTCGGCGATCACCGCGTCGACCTGCTCGCCCTTGAGACGGTGGTAGTCGGCGATGTCCGCGCGGGTGCCGACGCCGAGGGACTGGCCCGCCAGGCGGACCAGGCGGCGCAGGCACTCGGTGTCGTCCAGTTCGTCGTGCAGCAGGGCGTCCGGGATCGCGCGCTCGGCGAGGTCGTACACGCGCTTCCAGCCGCGGCGCTCCACGCAGACCACCTCGCCGTACATCAGGGCGCGTTCGACGGCGACTTTCGAGCCGGACCAGTCCCACCAGTCGTTCGTCTTCTTCGCGCCGCCCAACTCCGTGGCCGTGAGGGGGCCTTCGTCGCGGAGCTGCTTGATGACCTCGTCGTAGGCGCCGTCCGGGAGCTCGTGGTTCCAGTGCGGGCGGTTGCGGTAGGCGCGGCGGCGGAAGGCGAAGTGGGGCCACTCCTCGATGGGGAGGATGCAGGCCGCGTGGGACCAGTACTCGAAGGCGTGGGTGTCTTTCCAGTAGGCGTTCTCCACTGTCTTTCGGCCTACCGCGCCCAGGCGGGCGTACGGGACGAGTTCATGGGAGCGGGCAAGGACGGAGATGGTGTCGAGCTGTATCGCGCCCAGGTGGCGGAGGGTGCCGCGGACGCCGGAGCGGCGGGGTGGGGCGCCGAGGAAGCCCTGGGCGCGGAGTGCCAGTCGGCGGGCCTCGTCTGCGGAAAGCTCTGTTGTGGGGCGCGGGGTGGTCATGGTTTTGCACGATAGGGGACGGGACTGACAGCGGTGGCGTGAGCTGCGGGGTCGGGTGTGGGGTGCTGTGCGTTGGGGCTGTCGCCCCAGCGGCGCGACTGCCCGCGGCTGAGCGGCTACGCGGGCGCCGGCAAGTACGGGGCCGTCGATGGGAGGCCCATGTCCGACGGGAGCAAGGAGCCGATCCAGGTGTCGCGGCGTACGCCCTTGTTGTTGGTCGCGGCGCGCAATGTGCCCTCGATCGTGAAGCCGGCTCGTTCCGCTACCGCGCGGGAGGCGCGGTTGCCCACCTCTGCGCGCCATTCGATGCGGTCGATCGCGGCGTGGACGAAGGCCCAGCGACAGGCGGTGAGGGCGGCTTCCGTGATGTAGCCGTTGGAGCGGTGCTGCTTGGTGGACCAGAAGCCGATCTCGCCCATGCCCAGGGCGCGCATGGTGATGCCGAGCATGCCGGCGAGGTCTCCGGAGTGGAGGAAGACGCCGAAGGTGTACATGGATCCGTCCGCCCAGCCGTCGGGGACCAACTGTTCCGTGAAGGCCTCGGCGTTCTCGCGGAGGTACGGCGAAGGGATCGTGGTCCAGCGCTGGATGTCGGGGTCCTGGCAGGCGTCGTACACCGCGTCGGTGTCCTGGGGGCCGACCGTGCGCAGCAGGAGGCGGTCCGTGGTGAGTGTGACGGGGTCCATCGGCCGATTGTGGTCGGAGGGCCCCGGAAGCGCCATCTGTTTGCTGTAGGTGAGGGTGTGATCACGCTTCGCGTAATTCGGTCGGGGGGTGCGGCACCATCCGAGGGGCCCGGACGTTGTCCCCTTTGAAGCAGAGTGAAAGCGAAATGAAGCAGCGGACGGTCGCCGTCACGGCAGGCCCTCCCGGCGCGGTGGGGTCCTCGCATACGATGGCCGTTGCTCA
The DNA here is from genome assembly GCF_044459945.1 of Streptomyces sp. NPDC050164. NCBI lineage: Bacteria > Bacillati > Actinomycetota > Actinomycetes > Kitasatosporales > Streptomycetaceae > Streptomyces > Streptomyces sp. NPDC050164. The sequence goes on along the minus strand of NZ_JBITJK010000021.1, from coordinate 135,228 downwards.
GTAAGTCAAGTGGTAACCGACCGTCCCAGGCCCGACCGGCAAGGAGACCAACCCCCGTGTCCGTCCTCTCGAAGATCATGCGTGCAGGCGAAGGCAAGATCCTGCGCAAGCTGCACCGCATCGCGGACCAGGTCAACTCCATCGAAGAGGACTTCGTCGACCTCTCCGACGCTGAGCTGCGGGCCCTCACCGATGAGTACAAGCAGCGCTACGCGGACGGCGAGACGCTCGACGACCTGCTGCCCGAGGCGTTCGCCACCGTCCGTGAGGCCGCCAAGCGCGTCCTGGGCCAGCGGCACTACGACGTGCAGATGATGGGCGGCGCCGCCCTGCACATGGGATACGTCGCCGAGATGAAGACCGGTGAGGGCAAGACCCTCGTCGGCACGCTGCCGGCGTATCTGAACGCGCTGTCCGGCGAGGGCGTCCACATCATCACGGTGAACGACTACCTGGCCGAGCGCGACTCCGAGATGATGGGCCGTGTCCACCGCTTCCTCGGGCTCGAGGTCGGCTGCATCCTCGCCAACATGACGCCCGCTCAGCGCCGCGAGCAGTACGCCTGCGACATCACGTACGGCACGAACAACGAGTTCGGCTTCGACTACCTGCGCGACAACATGGCGTGGTCCAAGGACGAGCTCGTCCAGCGCGGCCACAACTTCGCCATCGTCGACGAGGTCGACTCCATCCTCATCGACGAGGCGCGTACGCCGCTGATCATCTCCGGCCCGGCCGATCAGGCCACCAAGTGGTACGGCGACTTCGCCAAGCTGGTCAAGCGCCTCAAGCGCGGCGAGGCGGGCCAGCCGCTCAAGGGCATCGAGGAGACCGGCGACTACGACGTCGACGAGAAGAAGCGCACCGTCGCCATCCACGAGTCCGGTGTCGCCAAGGTCGAGGACTGGCTGGGCATCGACAACCTCTACGAGTCGGTGAACACCCCGCTGGTGGGCTACCTGAACAACGCCATCAAGGCCAAGGAGCTCTTCAAGAAGGACAAGGACTACGTCATCATCGACGACGAGGTCATGATCGTCGATGAGCACACCGGGCGTATCCTCGCCGGCCGCCGTTACAACGAGGGCATGCACCAGGCGATCGAGGCGAAGGAAGGGGTGCCGATCAAGGACGAGAACCAGACGCTCGCCACGATCACGCTCCAGAACTTCTTCCGTCTCTACAAGCGCCACGACCACAACGGCAAGGAACAGCCCGGTCTGTGCGGCATGACCGGTACGGCGATGACCGAGGCCGCCGAGTTCCACCAGATCTACAAGCTCGGTGTGGTGCCGATCCCGACCAACCGGCCGATGGTCCGCGAGGACCAGTCGGACCTGATCTACCGGACCGAGGTCGCCAAGTTCGAGGCGGTCGTCGACGACATCGAGGAGAAGCACCGCAAGGGCCAGCCGATCCTCGTCGGCACCACCTCGGTCGAGAAGTCCGAGTACCTCTCGCAGCAGCTCAGCAAGCGCGGCATCCAGCACGAGGTGCTGAACGCCAAGCAGCACGACCGTGAGGCGCAGATCGTCGCCCAGGCCGGCCGCAAGGGCGCCGTCACGGTGGCCACGAACATGGCCGGCCGTGGTACGGACATCAAGCTCGGCGGCAACCCCGAGGACCTCGCCGAGGCGGAGCTGCGCCAGCGCGGCCTCGACCCCGAGGAGCACATCGAGGAGTGGGCGCACGCCCTGCCCGAGGCGCTCAAGCGGGCCGAGAAGGCCGTCCAGGCCGAGAAGGACGAGGTCGAGAAGCTCGGTGGTCTCTACGTGCTGGGCACCGAGCGGCACGAGTCGCGGCGGATCGACAACCAGCTGCGCGGTCGTTCCGGCCGTCAGGGCGACCCCGGCGAGTCCCGCTTCTACCTGTCCCTCGGCGACGACCTGATGCGGCTGTTCAAGGCCCAGATGGTCGAGCGCGTGATGTCGATGGCGAACGTCCCGGACGACGTGCCGATCGAGAACAAGATGGTCACGCGCGCGATCGCCTCCGCCCAGTCGCAGGTCGAGCAGCAGAACTTCGAGACCCGTAAGAACGTCCTGAAGTACGACGAGGTCCTCAACCGGCAGCGTGAGGTCATCTACGGCGAGCGGCGCCGCGTCCTGGAGGGCGAGGACCTGCACGAGCAGGTGCAGCACTTCATGGACGACACGATCGACGCCTACGTCCAGGCCGAGACCGCCGAGGGCTTCCCCGAGGACTGGGACCTCGACCGGCTGTGGGGCGCCTTCAAGCAGCTCTACCCGTGCAAGGTCACCATCGAGGAGCTGGAGGAGGCGGCCGGCGACCGGGCCGGGCTGACCGCCGAGTTCATCGGCGATTCCGTCAAGGACGACATCCGCGAGCAGTACGAGGCGCGCGAGGCGCAGCTCGGCTCCGAGATCATGCGCGAGCTGGAGCGCCGGGTCGTGCTGTCGGTCCTCGACCGCAAGTGGCGCGAGCACCTCTACGAGATGGACTACCTCCAGGAGGGCATCGGCCTGCGGGCGATGGCGCAGAAGGACCCGCTGGTCGAGTACCAGCGCGAGGGCTTCGACATGTTCACCGCGATGATGGAGGGCATCAAGGAGGAGTCCGTCGGCTACCTGTTCAACCTGGAGGTCCAGGTCGAGCAGCAGGTCGAGGAGGTCCCGGTCGAGGACGCCAAGCCGGTGGCCGACCTGGAGAAGCACGACGCGGTGCCGGCGCAGGCCGGTGCCCGCCCGGAGATCCGCGCCAAGGGGCTCGACGCCCCGCAGCGGCGCAACCTCCACTTCTCGGCCCCGACGGTCGACGGTGAGGGCGGCACCATCGAGGGTGACTTCGCCACCGACGAGGAGCCGGTGCGTTCCGAGGCCGACGGCCTCACGCGCGCGGAGCGCCGCAAGCAGGCGCGGAGCCGGGGGCGTCGTAAGAAGTGACGGTCGCTGAGGCACCGTAGCGGCTGAAGGGCCGGGCACCTGAGGGTGTCCGGCCCTTCGGTTTGGTGGATCGGCGGCTCTACGGCCTCGGGCGATGGCTCAGTCGGCCTCTGCGCGGGGTGGGCGGGGGCCGCCGAGTTCCACCGCCGTGCAGCGCCAGCGGAGGTCCTGGCCGAGTTCCAGGCGGAAGGCCATGGCGCGCAGCCGGTCGCCGGCGCCGATGCGGGCGAAGACCTCGATGGCGCCGGGGCGGGGTTCGAAGTAGCCGATGTCGCGGACGACGGGGCGGGCGCCGCGGGTGCGCAGGGGGCCGCGTTCGGCGAGCCAGGCCAGTTCGTCGTAGGCACGGCCCCGGGTGTGGCGGAGCATCGAGTGGACGGGGCGGTGGCCGCTGAGGACGGCGACGAGGAGGTCGGCGAAGAGGTCGGTGGGGAGGGGATGTGGGGCCGGAACCGGGCGGTGGGGGTGCTGGGCCGGGACGTGCGGTGTGGTGTCCCGGGAGGCCGGGGCGGTGGTGTGCGTCGCCCTGCGGGGTGCTGTGGGCGTGGCCGAGGGTGTCGGTGGGCGGGTGTCCGTGGGGCGGGTGCGGGGCCTCGCGGTGCGGGCGGAGCCCGGAGGGCGGCCGTCGGCTGCCGGAGTGCGGGCGGGGCCTCCGCCGGGGGTGCGGGGCGGGGCGGTGCCGCCAGGGGTGCGGGGAGTGGGGGTCCCGGGGGTGCGTGGGGTGGTGCCGCCGGAGGCGCGGGGAGTAGGGCTCCCGGGGGTGCGTGGGGTCGGGCTGCCGGGTGTGCGTGGGTTGGCGCTGCCGCCGGGGCGGCGTGGGTCGCGGCGGGCTGGTGGGCGGGTGGTCGAGCGCTGTTGTGCCCTGGTCATGACCTTGTTCATGGGAGTCCCCGTTTCGTGGGCCCGGTGGATACCGGGGAGTAACTTCGGGTTGGTGATCTTGTACGGGGCCGACGGGGGCAGGGGCAAGGGAGCGGGCCTCGGCTGGCGGGCGCCGGAATGTTCACCTATCCGGGTGGCGTGGAGGGCATGGAACCAGTCAGCGCGGGGACGCGCCGGGTGAATGCCGGGCCTGGAGTTGCCGCGTCCGGCGTCACAGGAGGGAACTCGAAAGAGGACGCGCCGCACGTATCCTGAAGGCCCTCCGGAGCCCACCGACCATGAAACGACCACGAAAGAAGCGGCCAGTCATGCGTGTCTACGTCCCCCTGACCCTCCCCGGTCTCGCCGAGGCGTACACGACGGGTGAGCTGGGAGCCGGGCCGTTCGTCGCGTACGCCGTGACGCCCGGGCTGCGCGAGTGGTACCTCTCCGACGACAGCGAGGAGCTGGAGTACGCGGCGCTGAGCCGGGCCGCGCTGGCCTCACTGCGGCTGCTGGCGGCCGAGCCGGAGGCACCGCGGCGGCGGGTCGTCGTGGCCGTGGACGTGCCCGACCGGGCCGCGAGCGCGGATCCCGACCGGGGGCTCGACCCGGCGGCGCTGGGGGAGGTGCGGGTCGCCGGCGCCGTCGCGCTGGCCAAGGCGGCGTCCGTGCATGTCGACGCCGCGGATGCGGAGGCGGATGTGACGGCGGCGGCCGAGGCGCTGCCGGCGGCGGACGGTGGGGACGACGACGCGCAGTTCGTCGTGGACGGGGCGGAGGACCACGAGCTGCTGTGGTTCGCCACGCAGGAGATTCCGAACCTGGTGGGCCGCGGGGACTGAGCGCCGGGGCGGGTGCTCTCGGCGTTCAAGGGGGCGCGTTGAGTTGCCGTTCCCTTGATTGTCAGTGGGGGCGGGTACGTTCTGGGGCATGGGGAAGCAGACGGGTGCGCACATTGTCTGGGACTGGAACGGGACGCTGTTCCATGACATCGACGCGATCATCGGGGCGACGAACGCGGCGTTCGCCGAGCTGGGGCTGGAGCCGCTGACGCTGGAGAAGTACCGGGAGCTGTACTGCGTGCCGGTGCCGAAGTTCTATGAGCGGCTCATCGGGCGGCTTCCGACCGAGGCCGAGTGGGAGGTCATGGACGACATCTTCCATCGGTACTACGCGGAGCACCGGGTGGCGTGTGAGCTGACGGTGGGGGCCGCGGAGCTGTTGGCGGGGTGGCGGTCGGCCGGGCGTAGCCAGTCGATTCTGAGCATGTATGTGCATGAGGAGCTCGTGCCGTTGGTGCGGGGGTTCGGGATCGAGCCGCACTTCATACGGGTGGATGGGCGGACCGGGCCGTCGGGGGGCAGCAAGGCCGAGCACATGGTGCGGCATCTGGAGTCGCTGAGGGGGGTGGTGCCGGAGCGGACCGTTGTGATCGGGGATGCCGCGGATGATGCGGTGGCTGCGCAGTATGTGGGCGCGAGGGCCGTGCTGTATACCGGCGGGTCGCACAGTCGGGCGAGTCTGGAGTCGGTGGGGGTGCCGGTCGTGGACACGCTTGAGGAGGCCGTGGCGGAGGCGGAGCGGCTGGCGGCGTAGTCAGGTGCTCGGCGTTGCTGCTGGGGCCGGGTGGGTCCCCGGCCCGGCGGTGCGGGGTGCCGCTGCGCGCACCCTCCCCCAAGCTCTCGGCTTCGCTCGAGCAGGGGGGACCCAGGGGGGACCCCCATCGCCCCAAGCGGCACGACTGCCCGCAGCCAAGCGGCCCCGTGCCCGCAGCCAAGCGGCCCCGTGCCCGCAGTCAAGCGGCCCCGTGCCCGCAGTCAAGCGGGACCGCGGCCGCAGCCAGGGCGGCGCACATGCCCGCAGCCGGGTGTAGGGGCACTGTGCAGAACGTCAAACTTCCAGGCCTGGTTTTGTACACATACGGCTCATGACGGGGCCCCTGTAAGGAGCGATAGCCTTGGTGGCGTGATCAGCGCGATAGTTCGCGGGGACGTCGTCGTCCCTGCCCTGCGCCCGGAGAGCACGGACCACATCCGTGACCGGGCGGCGGTCGCTGGTCTTCGCGGGCGGGACGGGGCTTCTAAGACTCCCGGGACGCCGAGCACCACCCGGACCGAGGCGTCGCAGAGAGCAGCCTCACATCCGTGGGGCAGCTCAAGAATGGCTCAGAAACCCCCGCTCATCTCACCTTGCGGCATAGCGTCGGAACAGACCGGATACCCCGTGTCACGGCGTGACGTCGTAAGCGCAGAGGCCGTACTTCCTTCTACGTCACGCAACGGCGCGCGACAGGAGCCAGAGGACAATGCAGACCAAGCTGGACGAAGCCAAGGCCGAGTTGCTCGAGAGGGCCGCCCGGGTAGCTGAGAACAGCCCGGTCGGGGGGCACCTACCGACCGGGTCGACGGGCGAGGAGACCCCAGACGCCCAGGGAGCCCCGGACCGCGAGTCCCTGCTCACGTTCCTCCAGCGCTACTACCTGCACACGGCCCCGGAGGACCTCACCGACCGTGACCCGGTCGATGTCTTCGGAGCCGCCGTATCGCACTACCGGCTGGCCGAGAATCGCCCCCAGGGCACGGCCAACGTGCGGGTGCACACGCCCACGGTCGAAGAGAACGGGTGGATGTGCAGCCACTCCGTCGTCGAGGTCGTCACCGACGACATGCCCTTCCTCGTCGACTCCGTCACCAATGAGCTGACGCGGCAGGGGCGCGGGATCCACGTCGTCATCCACCCGCAGTTCGTCGTGCGGCGCGATGTCACCGGCAAGCTCATCGAGGTACTGCCCACGCCCGCGACGGGCCTCGGTGACCTTTCGCACGACGCGCACGTCGAGTCCTGGATCCACGTCGAGATCGACCGTGAGACCGACCGGGCCGATCTGAAGCAGATCACCGCCGACCTGCTGCGGGTGCTGTCCGACGCCCGTGAGGCCGTCGAGGACTGGGGCAAGATGCGGGAGGCGGCGACCCGGCTGGCGGAGGGGCTGCCGGACGAGCCCATCCCCGCTGACCTGCCCGGACCCCAGGTCGAGGAGGCCCGCGAGCTGCTGCGCTGGCTGGCCGACGACCACTTCACCTTCCTCGGCTACCGCGAGTACCAGCTGCGCGGCGACGACTCGCTGGCCGCCGTGCCCGGCACCGGCCTCGGCATCCTGCGCGCCGACCCGCACCACTCCGACCAGGAGAGCCACCCGGTCAGCCCGTCCTTCGAGCGGCTGCCCGCCGACGCCCGGGCCAAGGCCCGCGAGCACAAGCTGCTCGTCCTGACCAAGGCGAACAGCAGGGCGACCGTGCACCGGCCGTCGTACCTGGACTACATCGGTGTGAAGAAGTTCGACGCCGAGGGCAATGTCATCGGCGAGCGGCGCTTCCTCGGGCTGTTCTCCTCCGCCGCCTACACCGAGTCCGTGCGCCGGGTCCCGGTCATCCGGCGCAAGGTCGAGGAGGTCCTCGAACAGGCCGGGTTCTCGCCCAACAGCCACGACGGGCGCGACCTGCTCCAGATCCTGGAGACATACCCGCGCGACGAGCTGTTCCAGACCCCGGTCGGCGAGCTGCGGTCCATCGTCACCTCCGTCCTCTACCTCCAGGAGCGCAGGCGGCTGAGGCTCTACCTGCGCCAGGACGAGTACGGGCGCTACTACTCGGCCCTCGTCTACCTCCCGCGCGACCGCTACACCACGGCCGTCCGCCTGCGGATCATCGAGATCCTGAAGGAGGAACTGGGCGGCATCAGCGTCGACTTCACGGCCTGGAACACCGAGTCGATCCTGTCCCGGCTGCACTTCGTGGTCCGGGTCCCGCAGGGCACCGAGCTGCCCGAGCTGTCCGACGCCGACAAGGAGCGCATCGAGGCCCGGCTGGTGGAGGCCGCCCGCTCCTGGGAGGACGCCTTCGCCGACGCGCTCAACGCCGAGCTCGGCGAGGAGCACGCGGCGGAACTGATGCGTCGGTACGCCCACGCCTTCCCCGAGGGCTACAAGGCCGACCACAATCCGCGCGCCGCGGTCGCCGACCTCGTCCACCTCGAACAGCTGAACGACGAAGAGGGCAAGAACTTCGCGCTCAGCCTCTACGAGCCGGTGGGCGCCGCCCCCGAGGAGCGCCGCTTCAAGATCTACCGCACGGGCGACGCCATCTCCCTGTCGGCGGTGCTGCCGGTCCTCAACCGGCTCGGCGTCGAGGTCGTCGACGAGCGGCCGTACGAGCTGCGCTGCTCCGACCGGAGCGTGGTCTGGATCTACGACTTCGGCCTGCGCATGCCCCGCTCCCAGGGCGGCGACTACTTCGGCGACGACGCCCGCGAGCGGTTCCAGGACGCCTTCGCCGCCACCTGGACCGGCAAGGCGGAGAACGACGGCTTCAACGCCCTGGTGCTGAGCGCCGGGCTGACCTGGCGCCAGGCGATGGTGCTGCGGGCGTACGCGAAGTACCTGCGGCAGGCGGCGTCCACGTTCAGCCAGGACTACATGGAGGACACCCTCCGCAACAACGTCCACACCACCCGTCTGCTCGTCTCCCTGTTCGAGGCGCGGATGTCGCCGGACCGGCAGCGCGCGGGCTACGAGATCGTGGACGCGCTGCTGGAGGAGGTCGACGCGGCCCTCGACCAGGTGGCGAGCCTGGACGAGGACCGGATCCTGCGGTCCTTCCTCACCGTCATCAAAGCGACGCTGCGGACCAACTTCTTCCAGGAGGCGGCGGGCGGCAAGCCGCACGAGTACGTCTCCATGAAGTTCGACCCGCAGGTCATCCCCGACCTGCCGGCACCGCGCCCGGCGTTCGAGATCTGGGTGTACTCGCCGCGCGTCGAGGGCGTGCACCTGCGCTTCGGCAAGGTCGCGCGCGGCGGTCTGCGCTGGTCCGACCGCCGTGAGGACTTCCGTACCGAGATCCTCGGCCTGGTCAAGGCGCAGATGGTGAAGAACACCGTCATCGTGCCGGTCGGCGCCAAGGGCGGCTTCGTCGCCAAGCAGCTGCCCGACCCGAGCGTCGACCGCGACGCGTGGCTGGCCGAGGGCGTCGCCAGCTACAAGACGTTCATCTCGGCGCTGCTCGACATCACCGACAACATGGTGGCCGGCGAGGTCGTGCCCCCGGCGGACGTCGTCCGGCACGACGAGGACGACACCTACCTCGTGGTCGCCGCCGACAAGGGCACCGCGACCTTCTCCGACATCGCCAACGGCGTCGCCGAGCAGTACAACTTCTGGCTCGGTGACGCCTTCGCCTCCGGCGGCTCGGCCGGCTACGACCACAAGGGCATGGGCATCACCGCCCGCGGCGCCTGGGAGTCCGTCAAGCGGCACTTCCGGGAGCTGGGCGTGGACACCCAGACCGAGGACTTCACGGTCGTCGGCATCGGCGACATGTCCGGTGACGTGTTCGGCAACGGCATGCTGCTCTCCGAGCACATCCGCCTGGTGGCCGCCTTCGACCACCGGCACATCTTCATCGACCCGAACCCGGACGCGGCCACCTCCTACGCCGAGCGCCGCCGCCTGTTCGAGCTGCCGCGTTCCAGCTGGGAGGACTACGACAAGGCGCTGCTGTCGGCCGGCGGCGGGATCTTCCCGCGCACGGCCAAGGCGATCCCGGTCAACGCGCACATCCGCGAGGCCCTCGGCATCGAGGCCAAGGTCACCAAGCTGACCCCGGCCGACCTCATGAAGGCGATCCTCCATGCGCCGGTGGACCTGCTGTGGAACGGCGGCATCGGTACGTACGTGAAGTCCTCCGCCGAGTCCAACGCGGACGTCGGCGACAAGGCCAACGACGCCATCCGCGTCGACGGCAAGGACCTGCGCGTCAAGGTCGTCGGCGAGGGCGGCAACCTGGGCCTGACCCAGCTCGGCCGGATCGAGTTCGCGCTGCACGGCGGCCGGATCAACACCGACGCCATCGACAACAGCGCGGGCGTGGACACCTCCGACCACGAGGTGAACATCAAGATCCTGCTCAACGGCCTGGTCGCGGACGGTGACATGACCGTCAAGCAGCGCAACAAGCTGCTCGCCGAGATGACCGACGAGGTCGGCCACCTGGTGCTGCGCAACAACTACGCGCAGAACACGGCGATCGCCAACGCCCTCGCCCAGTCCGGCGCCATGCTCCACGCCCAGCAGCGCTTCATGAAGCACCTGGTGAGGGAGGGCCACCTCGACCGGGCGCTGGAGTTCCTGCCCACCGACCGGCAGATCCGCGAGCGGCTCGCCCAGGGCCAGGGCCTGACCGGCCCGGAGACGGCCGTGCTGCTGGCGTACACGAAGATCACCGTCGCCGAGGAGCTGCTGCACACCTCGCTGCCGGACGACCCCTACCTGAGGGGTCTGCTGCACGCCTACTTCCCGACCGAGCTGCGCGAGCAGTTCCCGGACCGTCTCGACGGGCACCCGCTGCGCCGCGAGATCATCACGACGGTCCTGGTCAACGACACGGTCAACACGGGCGGTACGACGTATCTGCACCGCCTGCGCGAGGAGACCGGCGCGTCGCTGGAGGAGATCGTGCGGGCGCAGACCGCGGCCCGGGTGATCTTCCGCCAGTCGCCGGTGTGGGACGGGGTCGAGGCGCTCGACAACAAGGTCGAGGCCGCCGTCCAGACCCGCATCCGGCTGCACTCGCGCCGCCTCGTGGAGCGCGGCACGCGCTGGCTGCTCAACAACCGGCCGCAGCCGCTCCAGCTCGCCGAGACCGTCGACTTCTTCGCCGACCGGGTCGAGCAGGTCTGGGGGGAGCTGCCGAAGCTGCTGCGCGGCGCGGACCTGGAGTGGTACCAGAAGATCTACGACGAGCTGACGGACGCCGGCGTCCCGGACGAACTCGCCACCCGCGTGGCCGGGTTCTCCTCCGCCTTCCCGACGCTCGACATCGTCTCGGTCGCCGACCGCATGGGCCGGGAGCCGCTGGACGTCGCCGAGGTCTACTACGACCTCGCCGACCGGCTGCGGATCACCCAGCTCATGGACCGCATCATCGAGCTGCCCCGCGCCGACCGCTGGCAGTCCATGGCCCGCGCGGCGATCCGCGAGGACCTGTACGCGGCGCACGCGGCGCTGACCGCCGACGTCCTGGCGGTGGGCGACGGCGCCTCGACGCCCGAGCAGCGCTACAAGGCCTGGGAGCAGAAGAACGCGGCGATCCTCGGCCGGGCCCGCACCACACTGGAGGAGATCCAGAGCTCCGAGGCGTTCGACCTCGCGAACCTGTCGGTGGCGATGCGGACGATGCGCACGCTGCTGCGGACGCATTCGTAGGAGTACGGCGTTCTGGGCGCCCCGGGTCGATATCGGCCCGGGGCGCTTTCTTCTTGGCGTGCCTTAGGGCGATTCGAGTGGAGGACTTACCGTTTCCGGCTAAGGCTTGGGGCGTGACAGTGAATCTCTCCGGGGAGCGAGTGGCCGCTCCCGTCGCCCGGCCGGTGAAGCGTGTCGTCCTCGAAGTGATGAACTTCGCGCTGGTCGGGGGAAGCGGCGTCGCGGTGAACTTCCTGGTGTTCAACGTGCTCCTGCACGGGCTGCACCGGGCCGCCATGATGGCGACCGTGCTGGCCAGCCTGATCGCCATGGGCACCAATTACCTCGGATTCCGGTATTTCACCTACCGCGACAGGGCGTCCCGGACCCGGCGCCAGATCGCGCTGTTCTTCGTCTTCAGCGGAATCGGCGTGGCCATGGAAAGCGGGCTGTTCTACGCCGGATATCACGTGCTCGGCCTGACCGGTCCCTTCGAGTCCAACGCGGTCAAGGCGGCTTCCATCGTGCTGGCCTCCGCCTTCCGCTTCCTCGTCTACCGCACCTGGGTGTTCCCGCACGATGCGCGCCGCACCTAGACCGGCGGCTCTCGCCGCGCAGGCGGTCGCCGGTCTGGTCGTCCTGCTGATGGTCCTCGTGATCGTCCGGCTGCCGTGGGCCGGGGATCTCGGCATGCACGCCGCGACCGTCCAGCGGTTGCGGCACGATCTCGTCGACCCCGGCAATCCGCTCGTCGACGCGGACACGCCGAGCCCGTACTACTCGCCCTGGATGCTGGTGCTCGGCTGTGTCGCCCGGGTGAGCGGTCTGTCGGTCTTCGTGGTGCTGCGGCTGGGGGCGCTGGCAGGGCTCGCGCTGCTGCTGTCGGGGGTGTGGCGCTATGTGCGGACGCTGAGCGGCCATCGTGCCGCGCCCGCACTGGCCGTGCTGAGCCTGCTGTTCCTGTGGGGGACGGTCCTGTTCAACTGGAGCGGCTTCCACGGGCTCAACTCGCTCGCGCTGACGGTGTCGTATCCGAGCGTGTTCGCTCTGGGGCTCGCGTTCCACTTCTGGGCGTGGCTCGGGCGGGCGGTGCGCGGTGACGGTGACGCGGCGTGGGGCGTGTGGCTGGGGGCGCTGTGGGCGGTGATCCTGCTGTGCCATCAGTTCTCGGGAGTGGTGGCCACGCTGGGGGCGGTCGCGACGGTGGTCGCCGCGCGGCCGGGGCGGGTGGTGTGGATCCGGCTCGGCGGCGGGCTGGTGCTGGGGCTGGTCGTCCTGCTGCTGTGGCCGTACTACGACTTCTTCGCGCTGTTCGGGGCCGGGGGTGATCTGGAGTCGGTGCACCGGCCGCTGTACGAGGACCTGCTCGGGCGGTACTGGCTGGTGCTGCTCGGAGTGGTGGCGCTGGGCGTGCGGTGGTGGCGGGACCGGTGGGATCCGCTGGTGCTGTTCTTCGTGCTGGGGGTGGTCGTGGTGGCGGTGGGCGGGCTGAGCGGGCACTGGTCGTGGGGGCGGGCGTTGCCTGCGGCGTTGATTCCGGCGCAGGTCGCGGTGGCTGTGGAGGTGGGGGAGGCCGGGCGGCGGGGGGCTCGGGTGGGGTGGGCGTGTGTGCTGGGGGCGGCGTTGGTCGTGGGGGCTTGGACGCAGGTGGGGACGGTCGGGTACGTGGTGAAGCGGGCGGATCTGCCGGAGGTCGTCGCGGAGAAGTACCGGCGGCCGTGGGAGGGCTACTACTGGATGACCCCCTGGGTGAAGTACGGGGATGTGGTGATGGCCCGGGCGGGGCGGCCTGCTCGGCAGATCCCGGCGTATGGGGCGTACACCGTGGCGCCTGGGTATCCCGACTTCTTCCTGTCGGACGAGGGGCGGCGGGGGGCGGCTGTGCGGAGGTATTTCGCGGAGGGGACGTCGGGGCGGGAGCGGGGGGAGATTCTTCGGGAGTACGGGGTGCGGTGGGTTGTGGATACGGGGGGTGCCGCCGGGCGTGGAGCGGGGCTGCGGGAGGTGGCTCGGGGGCCTGGGGGGCAGGTGCTCTATGCCGTGGTGCCGTGAGCCCTGCGGCGGCGGTGGTACGACACCGTGACCGCGGCGAGGAGCGGGCCCCACAGGATCAGTGGCTGGTAGAGGATGCCCACGACGAGGTTGCCGGTGTCCGTCATGTTGTCGTGAGGATACGTCCACCACCAGGGGACGTTCGCCCACAGCGCGGTCAGGGCAAGGGCGCCGAGGCCGGCCGTGATGACGACGGCCTTCGGGTGGACCGCGCGTCCGCCGAGGATCGGGATCCAGCGGGGTGGAGGCGATGGGGTCATACCGTGAGACTGCCGGACCGGATGTCGGGTGCCATCAATCTGCGGGGCAGGGCAGGCCGCCCGGGCGAGGGAGGTGCGGGCGGTGTTCTCATCCATATGGAGGAGCCGGTGGCGTCGGTGCTGAGGTCGGGTGGGTCCGCATCCGGGCAGGAGTACCTACTTCAGGGCGCTTGCCAGCAAGCGTGCTGCCCTCTTGACCCTCGGTCGGGCCACCCGTCGCACCACCGGGCGTACCACCCTCGCCGTCACGCCCGCCGGTTCCCACCGGACCTGCAAGCGGCCGGGGCCGTGGCCCTCCGGTTCCACCGTCAGGCGGTGGGACGGCACCTGAGTCGTCAACGCCGGGAAGGTCAGGGGAGCCAGGAGGAGGCCCGTGTGGGACAGGCCCTGGTGTTCCAGGCGGAGCAAGGGGTGGCGGACTCCGGCGAAGCCATGGAAGGGGAGGGGGGCCGCTGCCAGGTCCAGGTGGGCGTGGCCCTCGAAGATGCCGGGGCGGACGGGGGAGAGGCGGAAGGGGACGCGGAGGCGGCGCCGGCCCGGGGCGATGAGGAGAGTCGCGCGCTGGGGGCCGACCGGGAGGCGCAGGGCCGGGTCGTACGTGCGGATGGTGAGGTCGACCGCGGCGCCCGGGCCCCGCGTGATCTCCGTGATCTCGTGGCGGAACTGGGCGCTCGGGAAGGGGCGTGTCTCCAGTTCCAGGTCCGAGATGTCCAGTTCGCGGCGGGACCATTCGGAGGGTGGGATCTTGTCGCCCCAGTAGGTGCGGCCCTGTGCGTCCGTCGTGACCTGCCTCGGTGCCACACCGCGGCCGAGGCCCCGGGCCGCCAGTCCGGCCTCCGGCAGGCGGCGGTCGCGGATCAGCTGGAGGACCACTCGTTCGGCGCGGGGGAGGCGGGCGAAGGCGCCCGGCGCGAGTGTGTCCAGGTACGGCGTGACGATGTCCGCGAAGGAGGACAGCCACTCCTCGTCCCGGTAGGGCAGGTCGCTGGCGTACATCCTGAAGTCGTGCTTGAGGAACTTGTGGTCCTTGTCCTCCCGCAGCGACTCGTGCCCGCTCTCGGCCAGGAACGCGTCGATGAGGTGCTGGACGTGGACGCGGTCGCGGACGTTGGCGAGCTTGTGCCGCTGGTTGGAAATCGACGCGGCCTCAAAGGCGGCGAACGGGGCCACGTACCAGCGGTAGACCGGCTCCGGGATGATCGTGAAGGCCTTGGCCAGGCAGTACGCCTGCGCCGAGAACAGCTGGTCCTCGTAGTGGATGCCCTCCGGGAAGCGCAGGCCGTGCCGGTCGAGGAAGGCGCGGGCGTACATCTTGCTGGTGGCGAGGTGCTCGAAGAGCAGACGCGGGTCGGCCTCGATGCCGTCGAGGGTGCGGCGCTCGGCGACCAGGTGCGGCATCCACGTCGAGCGGCGGCCGTTGTCGACCCGGACGCGCTGCACCGCGCCCATCGCGAAGTCGATCTCGCGTTCGCGGTGCGCGGCGAGCAGTAGTTCGACGGCGTCGTCGGGGAGTTCGTCGTCGCTGTCGAGGAACATCAGGTACGGCGCCCGGGCGGTCTCCAGGGCGCGGTTGCGCGGGGCGCTGCATCCGCCGCTGTTCCGCTCCAGGCGGAGGTGGCGGACACGGGGGTCCGCGGCCGCCAGACGCCGTGCCACCTGCGGGGTCTCGTCCGTCGAGTGGTCGTCGCTGATGACGATCTCCACGTTCGCGTGGGTCTGCCGGCGGACCGAGTCGACCGCGCGGGTGAGGCGTTCGGCGTCGTTGTAGACGATGACCGTCACGGTGACGTCGGGGGTGCTCATGCGGTCGCCTCCTGCGGGGTCGGGGCCGGGGTGCGTTCCTCGATCGGCAGCACCGGCGGCAGGGACTGTTCGTCCTGGCCGAGGAAGACCCGGCGGACGACGCGTTCGGCGGCGCGTCCGTCGTCGTACTCGCAGAACCGGCGCCGGAAGACGGCCCGGGCCTTCGCCGCGCCCTCGTCGTGCCAGGCCTCGGTGGTGAGGATCTCCGTCAGCTCCTGCTGGGTGCGGGCGACGGGGCCCGGGGCCTCGGCCATCAGGTCGAAGTAGACGCCGCGGGTCGTGCGGTACGTCTCCCAGTCGTCGGCGTGGATCACGATCGGGCGGTCGAGGTTGGCGTAGTCGAACATGATCGAGGAGTAGTCCGTGACCAGGGCGTCCGCCGCCAGGCACAGCTCCTCCACCGGGTCGTAGGAGGAGACGTCGATGATCTGGCCCGTGCGGCGCAGGCTGGTGAGCGGGGAGGCCGCGCCGCCGTAGAAGTAGTGGCCGCGCACCAGCAGAACCGTGTCCTCGCCGAGGCGGTCGGCGAGGGCGGCGAGGTCCAGGCGGGGGGTCCAGCCGGCCTCGTAGTCGCGGTGGGTGGGCGCGTAGAGGACGGCCCGGCGGCCCGGCGCGATGCCGAGCCTGTCGCGGACGCTGCGGATGTCCTTGGCGCCGGCCGTGTAGTAGACGTCGTTGCGCGGATAGCCGTGGTCGAGGGAGACGTAGTGCGACGGGTACGCGCGCTCCCACATGCGCGTGGTGTGGCTGTTGGCGGAGACGCTGTAGTCCCACTTGTCGATGCGCTCCAGCAGCGCCTGGAAGTCCAGGCCCTGCGCGGCCGCCGGGTACGCCATCTGGTCCAGCCCCATGCGCTTCAGCGGCGTGCCGTGGTGGGTCTGGAGGTGGATCGCGTCGGGGCGTTTGACGACCGCGTTGGGGAAGTTGACGTTGTTGACGAGGTACTTGGCGGTCGCCAGCACCCCCCAGTAACGGCGGCTGCCGGGCACGACGTGGTCGGTGCCGGGCGGCAGCAGGGCCGCGTTCTCCTCGGTCACCACCCACACCGGGTGGATCTGCGGGGCGAGTTCGGCGAGTTTCGCGGCGATCGCGGCCGGGTTGCAGGCGACACCGCGGTTCCAGTACGCCGAGAACACCGCCAGGTGCGGATTGACCGGGCGGCCGAGGGCCCTGCGGTACTGGTGGTCGCGGAGCTTGGCGCCGACTTGCCGCTTCCGGGTCCGTACGGCCGACTTGGCGGTGCGGCGGGTGCGGTTGACGGCCTGGAAGGCCCGGTACCTGGCGTAGGCGCCCTCTTCGAGCAGGGAGCGGCGGACGCCTTCGAGACCGGCGGGGCGCCGGTAGCCCTCGGGGCGGCGGCGCAGGGCGGCCAGGGACGCCCGCCTGAAGAACTCACGCGCGACCTCCTCCTCCATGCCGCCGCGCGCGAAGGTGCGCAGGCAGTCGCGGACCATGACGTCGTAGAGCACGCCGTGGGCGGCGCGGCGGTCCCGGGTGAGGTCGAGGAGCGACTCGTAGCGCTCGACGAGGCCGTAGCGCTGCTCGGGCGTGACCGGGGGCAGGCTCGCGGGGCGCAGCCTGCGGTCCTCGTAGGCGACGTGCGGCAGGCAGGCGACGCGGTCGGCCAGCAGCAGGGCGGCCAGGGCGGCGTACGGCTCGTCGTCGGTGGTAAGCCGCTGCTCGTGCGCCCGCCAGAAGCCCGCGCGCAGCACGCGGGTGCCGAGCAGCGGGGTCAGGCGCAGCAGCGGCGCGCAGTCGTCGAGGGCGACGTCGGCATGGCCCGCCCGGGCCAGCAGGAAGCCGTCCCGGGAGGGCATGCCGGAGGTGTGCCAGGTGCTGCGGACGTGGTCGAGGAGCAGGACGTCCACTTCGGCCGGGAGCTCGGCGACCCGCTCGGCGACCGTGCGCGGGGCGCCGGCGGGCAGGCCGTCCTTGGCGTGGACGAAGTGCAGCCAGCGGCCGGAGGCCCGTGCCGCCCCCGCCGCCCGGGCCGCGGCGTCGCCGGTGCCGTCCGGCAGGGGGACGACCTGGACGTCCGGGGTGTGCCGCTCGGCCGTCTCCCGGGCCCAGTCGCCGACCGCGGCCACGATCAGCTCGGCGTCCGGCAGGGGATGGGCGGCGAGGGAGTCGAGGAGCTCCGTCAGATGGTCCTGAACGTTCGGCCCGTGGACGATGACGCTGAGCTCGGGCATCACAGGGCTCCTCCATCTCGTCGCACCAGGCGGACCTTGTTCGGTCATGGTGCCACCAATGCGACAAAAGGGCCGACCGGGGCGCGCCTCACGAGGGAACGGGCACCTTACGAGGGAACAGGCACCTTGGGCTGCGGCTTGGCCTTGGGGGACTTGTCGCCGGTGAACGCCTCGTACTCCTTGAGGACGTCCTCCGTCGGCCCGTCCATGCGCAGTTCCCCGCGCTCCAGCCAGAGCACGCGGTCGCAGGTGTCGCGGATCGACTTGTTGTTGTGGCTGACCAGGAACACCGTCCCGGCGTGCTTGCGCAGCTCGCGGATGCGGTCCTCGGAGCGCTTCTGGAAGGAGCGGTCACCGGTGGCCAGCGCCTCGTCGATCAGCAGTACGTCGTGGTCCTTGGCGGCGGCGATGGAGAACCGCAGCCGCGCGGCCATGCCCGAGGAGTACGTGCGCATCGGCAGCGTGATGAAGTCGCCCTTCTCGTTGATGCCGGAGAAGTCGACGATGTCCTGGTAGCGCTCCCTGATCTGCTCGCGGGACATGCCCATGGCCAGGCCGCCGAGGTACACGTTGCGCTCGCCGGTCAGGTCGTTCATCAGGGCCGCGTTGACGCCGAGCAGGGAGGGCTGGCCGTCGGTGTGGATACGGCCGTTCTCGACCGGGAGGAGCCCGGCGACGGCCTTCAGCAGGGTCGACTTGCCGGAGCCGTTGGTGCCGATCAGGCCGATCGCCTCGCCCCGGTACGCCACGAAGGACACGTTCTTCACGGCGTGCACCCGGCGCACGCCCGACGCCTTCTCGGTCTGCCCCCGGCGCAGCATGCGGTTGAGGGCGGCGGTCGCGGAGCCGCGTCCGGCGCCGGTGCCGTTGACGCGGTAGACGATGTCGACGCCGTCGGCGACGACGGTGGGGATCTTCTCGCTCAGGTGCTCAGCCACGGCCGTACGTCTCCTCAGCCTTCCAGAAGTAGATGAAGCCGCCGACGCCGGCGACCAGCGCCCAGCCGGCGGCGAGCGCCCACACATGGGCCGGGAGCTGGCTCGCGTGGAAGCTGTCGATCAGGGCGAAGCGCATCAGGTCGATGTAGACGGCGGCCGGGTTGACCGTGAGCGCCACCGTCACCACGTGCGGGAGGCTGTCCTTCTGCGCCAGCTTGTCGATGCTCCACATGACGCCCGAGACGTACATCCAGGTGCGCAGCACGAACGGCATCAGCTGGGCGATGTCCGGGGTCTTGGCGCCCATCCGGGCCATGACCATGGAGACGCCCGCGTTGAACGTGAACTGCAGGAACAGCGCCGGCAGCGCCAGCAGCCAGGACACCCCGACCGGCACTCCGAAGCAGAGCAGGATGACGACCAGGGCGCCCATCGAGAACAGCAGCTGCTGCAGCTGCTGGAGGCAGAACGACAGGGGCAGCGCGGCGCGCGGGAAGTGCAGGGCGCGCACCAGGCCGAGGTTGCCGGAGATGGCGCGGGTGCCCGCCATGATCGAGCTCTGCGTGAACGTCCAGATGAACACGCCTGTGACCAGGAACGGGATGTAGTCCGGCACGCCGTGCTTGGTGCCGAGCAGCACGCCGAAGATGAAGTAGTAGACCGCCGCGTTCAGCAGCGGGGTCATCACCTGCCAGACCTGGCCGAGCTTCGCCTGGCTGTACTGGGCGGTGAGCTTGGCGGTGGCGAACGCGGTGATGAAGTGGCGGCGGGCCCACAGCTGGCGGACGTACTCGGGCAGGGAGGGGCGGGCGCCGCTGACGGAGAGGCCGTGGCGGGCGGCGAGGGCCGCGAGGTCGTCGTCGGCCGGGGCCGGTGCTTGGGGCGGTGTGTGGAGGACCTGGCTCACATCCGCTGCTTTCGTTCGAGGGGGGTGTGGGGCCTGTGGGGTCGCGAAGAGCGATGCGGTGGGGCGGTTCTTGCCGGATGCCGTGGGTCGGTTCTTACCGGGCTCTTCACGATTTCTTACGTCGGAACGGGACCGTATCGTCGCAACGGGAGCGTACGTCGATCGAACGTCGGAACGCAACCGTTTCGTCGTGACGCCCTATGCTGTCGGCATGACGACGAAGCCCGACGAGCCCCAGCAGCCCCGGCGCCGCCGGGCCCCCGCGGGGGCGGCCGTACTGCGGGAGGACGTGACGGAAGCCATCCGGGCGGCCGTCTTCGAGGAGCTCGCGGCCGTCGGCTACGCGCGGATGTCCATCGAGGGGATCGCGCGCCGGGCGGGGGTCGGGAAGACGGCGGTGTACCGCCGCTGGCGCTCCAAGCTGCACCTGGTCCTCGACATCGTCTCGGCGCTCGCCGTGCAGGGCCTGCCCGCGCCGGACACCGGCTCCCTGGAGGGCGACCTGCGGCTGCTGTACGAGGTGACGTCCCGCGCCCTGCGCCACCCCGTCGCCTCGCAGATCATCCCCGACCTCCAGGCCGAGGCGGCCCGCAACCCCGAGATCGCCGAGGCCCTCCAGAAGGCCCTGCGCGAGGGCCAGGACGGTGTCGCGACCGGCATCGTCACGGCGGCGGAAGCCCGCGGTGAACTCCGCCGGGGGCTCGACCGCGACCTGGCCCTGGACCTGATCTCCGGCCCGCTCTACTGGCGCTCGGTGGTGATCCGCAACCCCAAGCTGCCCAAGGGGTATCTGGGGTCGCTGGCCCGGGCCAGCGCGGAGGCGTTGAAGGCGCTGTAGGGCCGGGGCGCCCGTCAGCCGTGCCGGGCGGCGCGCTGCGCGAGCAGCTCCGGGGCGAGCAGTTCGATCCGGCCGTCCGGTGCCGGACGGACCAGGCCGTCACACCGGAGGCGGGACAGCGCGCGGTTCACCGTCACCCGGGTGACACCGAGCAGGTCGGCGAGGCCCTGCTGGGAACCGGGCAGGGAGACCAGAGGCCCGCTGTCGGCCGCCGCTTCCAGCAGCCAGGCCGCGAGGCGTGCCTCGCACGGCAGGGTCATCGTGACCGTCAGTCGGTCCTGCTGGGCGCGCGCCTGGGCGGCCAGCAGCCGCAGCACATGCGCGCGGACCGCCGCCGAGTCGTCGAGCAGCGTCATGAACCGCGCTCGCGGCACGGCGCGCACGCTGCACGCCCCGGCCGCCGTGAACGTCGCGGTGTGGCCCGCCCGGTCGAGCAGCGCCACCTTGTCCAGCGCGCACGGCCCCCTCCACGTGCCGAACCGCACCACACGCCCACCCGCCGTCGCCGCGGACGCCGCCGTGCTCCCGCTCAGCAGCACGAGCAGATGATCGGCCGGCTCGCCCTGCATCCGCAGTACCTCCCCGGCGGCGTAGCGGCGCGGTACGGACACGTTCCACAGGGCGACCAGGTCGGCGTCCGGCAACCGCGCGAACAGCGGTACGTCCCTCAGTCGCCGCCATCCGTGCCCGTCCACACCAACTCCCGTCTGTATCGCGTGATACAGCACCATCCGGCGCCCCGAGCGTAACCTCACCACCGACCCCGTACACCGGCCCGGAAAGGACCCCCGTGTTCGCCGTGGAACTCGCCTTCATCCCTGCCCCGGAGCGCCTGGCCGCCCGTCCCGCACACCGCGAGACCCTCGCCCGTCTGCACGCCGACGGACACCTGGCAGCCGCCGGCCCGTGGGCCGACGACACCGGCGCCCTCCTGCTCTTCACGGTCGACCGGGCACGTCTGGACGAGATCCTGCACGAAGACCCCTACTACCACCGCACGCCCGGCGTCGAGGTGCGCTCGGTCCGCGAGTGGACCCCTGTCGTCGGCCCGGCGCCGATCAGCCCCGCGCCGCCTCCGGGTGCAGGCGTACCCAGCCCTCCCACGCCGAGGTGATCATGTCCTGGACGTCGTGCCGGGCCTTCCAGCCCAGCTCCGCGGCCGCGCGCTCGGCGGAGGCGACGACTCGGGCCGGGTCGCCCGGGCGGCGCGGTGTGACCGTGGGCGGCCGGTCGTAGCCGGTGACCGTGTTGATGCGGTCGATCATCTCGCGGACGGAGACGCCCTCGCCCCGGCCGATGTTGACCGTGAGGTCGCGGCCGGGGGAGGAGCTCAGGACCCGTGCCGCCGCGACATGGGCCTCGGCCAGGTCGACGACGTGGATGTAGTCGCGTACGCAGGTGCCGTCCGGCGTCGGGTAGTCGTCGCCGAAGACGCGCGGGGGCGCGTTCTCCGTGAGCTTCTCGAAGACCATGGGGACGAGGTTGAAGACACCGACGTCCGCGAGCTCCGGGCTCGCCGCCCCGGCCACGTTGAAGTAGCGCAGGGACGCGGTCGACAGCCCGGTCGCCCGGTTCGTCGCGCGCACCAGCCACTCACCGGCCAGCTTCGTCTCGCCGTAGGGCGACATGGGCACGCAGGGCGTCTCCTCCGTGACCAGGTCCACGTCCGGCATGCCGTACACCGCCGCCGAGGAGGAGAAGACGAAGGACGGCACCTTCGCCGCCGTCACCGCGTCCAGCAGGACGCGCAGGCCCTCGACGTTCTCCCGGTAGTAGTGCAGCGGCTGCTCGACCGACTCGCCCACCTGCTTCTTCGCCGCGAGGTGGACGACGCCGGTGACCGCGTGGTCCGCGAGGGTGCGCGCGAGCCGCTCGCCGTCCAGCGTCGAGCCCACCACCAGCGGCACTCCCTCGGGCACCCGCTCGGCGATACCGGTGGACAGGTCGTCGTACACCACCGCCTGTTCCCCCGCCGCGGTCATCGCCCGTACGACGTGCGCTCCGATGTAGCCGGCGCCGCCGGTGATCAACCAGGTCATGTGCGGCCGTCCCCTCGTCAGTTGGCCCGTGGTGGTGGTGCTCTGTGCCGATACGCGTCGTGCTCTCAGTGAAGCAGGCGGCGCAGCCTTCCGCGTGCGACGGACAGCACACCGCGTACGCCGGGCGCCACGCGCAGCGCCAGCGCGCCCGAGTGCGTGGCGTACGGCTGTACGAGTACCACGCCGTGCCGGGCGCTCGGGACGGCGCTGCGGCGCAGCAGACCGGCGCCCGTGAGGGCGTGCGCCATGACGTCGCGGCTCACGCCGCCGCGGAAGCGGATCCGCAGACGCAGATCCCAGGTGCCCACGCCGGTCGCGGCCAGCGCCGGGAGGTCCACGGTCGTCTCCGCCGACCAGGTGCCGGCCGACGGCACCAGCGCGGCCGTACGACGGACCGCCTCGTCGCCGTCGTCCCGGTGCCGCCACTCCACCTCCACCGCCTCCGGGCCCGCCTGCGCCACCCGGCCGTACAGCTCGTGCAGGCGCAGCCGCAGCCGGGCACCGCGCGCGCGTGGCCGCAGTTCCGCGTCGACGGCGAGGGGCAGTACGTGCACGGGCCGGGTGAGCAGGGGCTCCAGGGAGACCTGCGGGAGGTCCTGAGACCAGACGGGCGTGCCGTCCGAGGCCCGGGCGTACGGCGGGTACAGCCGGGCCGGGCGGGCCGCCAGCTCCCGCAGCCGGGGCAGGTCGCGCGGCTCCGGGGAGGCCAGGACGACCCGCCCGACCAGTCGGCCGGGAGCGGCCGGGTTGCGGGCCCAGTCGTCCGCGTCGTACTCCGCGAGATGCGCCCGCGTGATCTCCCACCACACGCGCCGGTAGGCGGCGTCGCGCAACCCCAGTTCACGCATGTACATCCGCAGGTCGTGGTCGAGGAACTTGGCGCGCGCGACCCGGGCGAGTTCCTTCTGCCCGGCGCCCAGCAGGACCTCGTACGCCTGCCGGCACGCCTCCGTACGGGCCCGCCAGTTCTCGACGCCGGCCCGGTCCAGCGAGATCGACAGCCGCTCGGCGGACCGGCGCACGTGCCAGACGTACACCCGGTCGGGGACCAGGGCGATGCGCGGGGCCGCGGCCAGCACGCGCGCGGTGAAGACGACGTCCTCGTACGGGAAGCGGCCCTCGGGGAAGCGGATGCCGTGCTCACGCAGGAAGCCGGTGCGGTAGAGCTTGTTGACGCAGAGCGTGTCGTGGACCAGGCGCGGGCGCTGCGCGGGGTGCGGTACCACGGCGTGCAGCGCGTACAGGCGCGCCTGCCAGGGTACTTCGCGCCCTGACGGCAGTTCCCGGCGTACGCACAGGCCGCTCGCGACCTCCGCGTGCGCTCCCCTCGCCGCGTCGAGCAGCGCGTCGACCGCGCCGGGCGGCAGGACGTCGTCGCTGTCCAGGAACATCACGTACGGCGACGTCACCGCGTCGAGCCCGGTGTTGCGCGGGGTGCCGCAGCCGCCGCTGTTGGCCCGGCGGCGGATGACCTTCAGGCGGGGCTCCGACGCGGCGAGCCGGTCGAGCAGGCCGGCGCTGCCGTCCGTCGAACAGTCGTCGACGGCCACGACCTCGCGCACGACCGGGCCCTGGGCGAGCGCCGAGCGCACGGCGTCCGTCACATGGCCGGCGTCGTCGTAGCCGATGACCACGACGGCGACCTGGGGGAGAGGCCTCTCGGGGTTCTGTACGGCATTCATTACGGCGGATCGTAAGCCGGGCGACTGACATGAAAGTGGTAACACACCATCAAATGCCATCAAAGCCCGCGTAACGACACAAAATCGGGCCGTGATGAGCGGACAGTCGAGGGGGAACGGCCGGTCGGGCACGGGCGTGGTGCCCGTGGCGGTTCCCATGGCGGTGATGCCGGTGATCGGGCTGTGGGGGCTGGACCGCGGCGGCATGTGGGGCGACGAGAGCGTCACCTTCCAGGTGGCGCAGCGCACGGTGCCGCAGATCTGGCGGCTGTTGCACGACGTGGACGCGGTGCACGGCCTGTACTACCTGTTCATGCACGCCGTCCTCGCCGTCCACCCGGGCGAGGTCGTCCTGCGGCTGCCGTCGGTGTGCGCGGCCACGGCGACCGCCGGCCTGGTCGCGGCCCTCGGCGTCCGGCTGGCCGGGCCGTGGGTGGGCCTGTGGGCCGGTCTCCTCTACGCGATCACGCCGATGACTGGCCACTACGCCCAGGAGGGACGGTCGTACGCGCTCGTCGCGGCGGGCGTGGCGGGGGCGACGCTGCTGCTTCTCAGGGCGGTTGAGGCAGTCACCGCCCGGGCCTGGTGGCCGTACGGGACCGTCGTCGCCCTGACCTGTCTGCTGCACGAGCTGGCGGTGCTGGTGCTGTGCGCGCACGCGCTGACGCTGGCCCTGCTGCGGGTGCCGAGGAGGGTGTGGTCCGGCTGGGGATGTGCGGCGGGAGCGGTCGTGCTGCTCCTGCTGCCGCTGGTGTGGGTGTCGCAGGGGCAGTCCGGGCAGGTGGCGTGGCTGGTGACGCCCGGGTGGGACAGGGCCGAGAGGCTGGTGCGGCACTTCTCTCCCGGCCCGGCCGGGGTGGTCTTCTGGGGCTCGCTGCTGCTGATGGCCGTCGGGCTCCGGACGCGGCGCCTGGCGGCGGTCGCGCTCCCGCTGCTGCTCGTGCCGCCGGGGATCCTGATGACCGTGTCGCAGGTGCGGCCGCTGTTCCACGACCGGTACGTGCTCTACTCCCTGGCCGGGGCGTCCCTGCTGGTGGCCGCCGGGGCCGGGCGGGCGGCCGGAGCGCTGGGGCGGGTGCGGTTCGCCGGGCGGCGGGTGCGGGTCGGCGGCCGGCAGATGCGCGCCCTGCTGGGCGTCACCGGCGTCCTCGCCCTCACCGTCACCTTCGTCCACCATCTCCCCGTCCACCGCCAGGACCGCTCCGCCGCCCACCGCCCCGACAACCTCGCCGTCGTCTCCGCGCTCGCCCTCCGCCAGATGCGCCCCGGCGACCCGGTGCTTTTCGTCCCGTCGGTCGGGAGGCTCGCCGCGCTGGCCTACCCCAAGGGGTTCCGGCAGGTCCAGGACATCGCGCTGCGGGAGCCGGCGCCCCGGTACGGGACGCTGTGGGGCCGCGAGGCGACCCCCGGGGAACTGCGGCACAGGCTCGCCTCGGTGGACCGCGTCTGGGTCGTCGCCGAGGCGTACGCGCTGGACCCGCGCTGGTCTCCGTCCGATCCGGTCGAGCGCACGAAACTGGCCGTCCTGGCGGAGGATTTCACCGTCCGGGAGGAGCACACCCGGAACGGGGTGATCCTCCGCCTCCACGTCCGGAAGGCCCCGGCCGACGCACCGGCCGTCGATGAGCCGTCCACCGGGGTGGCGACCGCCGGTGCCGCGACCGCCGAGGTACCGGGGCCACGGGCGAGCCGTCCACCGGCGTCGCGACCGCCGATGAGTCGTCCGCCGGCGTAGCGACTGCCGATGAATTGTCCGCCGGCGTAGCGACCGTCGGTGAGCCGTCCGTCGAGGTACGTCCGCCGGGGCAGCCACCGCTGACGAGCCGTCCGCCAGGCGCCGTGGCAGCTTGGGGTTGCGTGTCGAGTGCCGGCCGTCGGTGGTTGATCGCGCAGTTCCCCGCGCCCCTTGATGCCCGACGGGCCGTCCGCCGACGAGCCGCAGGCCGGCGTGGCACCCGCCGACGCAGTTACCACCGATCAGCCACCCGGCGCGCCCACCGGCGAGCCCCCCCGCCTCCGCTACGACCGCCCGTCCGCCGGCGAACCGCCCGTCGGCTCCGCGAGCGCCGCCGCGTCCAGGGCGGTGGTGAGCTCGTCGAGGCGGGCGCGCAGGGCGCGGATCTCGTCGGGGCCGAAGCCCGTCGAGGCGGCGATCCGGCGCGGCACCTGAAGCGCCCGCCGCCGCAGCGCGACGCCCTCCTCGGTCAGCCGCACCTCCACCGACCGCTCGTCGCGCGCGCTGCGCTCCCGGCGCACGAGCCCTGCCGCCTCCAGCCGCTTCAGCAGCGGCGACAGCGTGCCGGAGTCCAGGCGCAGATGCTCCCCGAGCTTCTTCACGGGCAGCTCGTCGTGCTCCCACAGCACCAGCATCACCAGGTACTGCGGGTAGGTGAGCCCCAGGTCCTTCAAGATCCCGCGGTAGACGCCGTTGAAGGCGCGGGAGGCCGCGTGCAGGGAGAAGCAGATCTGCTGGTCCAGGCGGAGCCAGTCGTCGTCCGGCGTGTTCATGCCTCCAGGGTAACTCGCACCCGCCACTTAATTGTGCACAACTTAATTGTGTGTTCTAATTCTGGCTGTCGGGCGGCCCGGAAGCGGGCCGCCGAACGTTGACGTGTGAGAGGGAAGGATTTTCATGGACGCGCTCTACACCGCTGTCGCCACCGCCACCCACGGCCGCGAGGGCCGCGCCGTCAGCTCCGACGGCGTGCTGGACCTCGCCCTGGGCATGCCCCAGGCGCTGGGCGGCAACGGCCAGGGCACCAACCCCGAGCAGCTCTTCGCCGCCGGTTACGCCGCCTGCTTCGGCAGCGCCCTCGGCCTCGTCGGCCGCCAGGCCAAGGTCGACGTCAGCGACGCCGCCGTGACCGCCGAGGTCTCCATAGGCAAGCAGGGCGAGGGCTTCGGGCTCGCCGTCACCCTCCGCGTGGAGCTCCCCGACAGCGTGGACGAGGCGACCGGCCGCAAGCTGGTCGAGCAGGCCCACCAGGTCTGCCCGTACTCCAACGCCACCCGCGGCAACATCGAGGTCGACCTCGTCGTCGAGTAAGCACCGGCACGTCACCCCCCGACCCGCGCCAGCACCTCCCCCGTCCGTCTGCTCCACGCCACCACCACGGCCTCCTCGGGCACCGGGTGCCAGCGCGTCAGCAGCAGCCAGCGCACGTGATAGCGGCGGACGACGGCGGCCCGCTCGGCGCGGGTCGCATCCGGGGCCAGATAGGCGCGGACATCGGCCGCCCGGCGTCTGCGTTCCCGTTCGTCCAGGGCGGGGTCGGGCCAGATGGGCGCGGCGAGGTTCGGCCCGTACCCGGCGATGGAATGGCTGGCCAGATACCCGTCGGTGATCACCACCTCGCCCGGCCCGATGTGCCGAGCCGCCCAGTCGTACGACGGCCAGCGCGTCGGCTGCGTGAACCCCACCGGGTCGACCGAGCGCGGCACGACCGCCCCGGCGTGCACGGTGACGAACCCGACGCACGCCCCGGCCACCGCCGCCCTGCCCAGCACCCTCCTGGCCCGCCGCCACGGCCGGGGCGCCGCCAGCTCCACCGCCAGCGCGAACTGGAGCGGTACCAGCACCGCCCACAGGGCCCTGGCGTACGTGTAGTGCCCGCTCACCCAGCCGTACGCCACCAGCAGGCACTCCAGCAGGAACATCAGCACCAGCGGATCACGCAGAGACCTGCGGGCCCGCGCCCACAGCGCGGGCAGGCCGAGCAGCGCCAGCCAGGAGTTGGCGAGCATCCCCTCGTACAGCCGCCGGTGCATCGCGTCCATGCCGGTGTCGCCCACCAGCGTCAGGACGTCGTAGTACGGCCACGTCAGGGCCACCGTCGCGCAGGCCGCCCCGGCGAGCGCCCAGCGCGCCACGACCGGCCGGCGCCACCCCCGCTGCCGTGACGCCACGATCGCCAACGCCCCGATGAACGCCGAGGCCGCCGTGACGGGGTGGGTGAGCAGGATCAGCCCGTACAGGGCGCCGATCCCGGCGTACCCCCACCAGCCGCCGAGCCCGCTCGGGCCGACGAACCGCACGGACGGGGCGTCCTCACGCGCGCGCACGCAGGTCCAGGCCCACGCCCAGAACGTCAGCCCGATCGCGACCGCGGACGGATAGCCCAGGTTCGCCGTCATCGACATCAGCCCGAGGTAGCCGCTCCACAGGATCCGCGCGGTGCCCCACAGCAGCGTCATGAACAGCAGGGCCAGGACCGGCGCCCACGGGCGCGGGGTGAGGGCCCGGACGAAACGGCCGATCCCCGTCAGCAGCACCAGCAGATGCACCGGCCCGGCGAGCTTCACGACCTCCCAGCCGGACAGCCCCGTCAGCCGCGCCAGGACGCCCTGGGCGACGGCGTACGGCCCGTAGTACGGACTGCCCTCACCCGGCAGATCGGCCATGGTGTGGGCCGGATGCAGCAGATCGGCCTTGAGACGCTCGACGACCGCCGCGTGCTGTCCGGCGTCGCAGCACAGCGGGATCCGCCAGTACGCCAGCGTCATCACCAGCCAGAACAGGGCGCCGAAGAACTGGTACGGCGTGGTCCGCCCCACGCGGCCGCCGCGCAGCGCCGTCGCGCCGCGCACGGTCCGCCGGACGAGGACTCCGGCGCTCACAGGACTGTCGGAAAGGGGAGAGACTGGGGCATGCGCCGAATGTTCCCGTCCGTACCGGAGCCCTGAACCCGGGTCACTTCATCGGGTGAGGCCACTACACCCACCTGCCGACATCAGTCGCACAGCGTCTTCTCAGCCGCCGCCGGCCAGCGCGCGAACCGGAACTGGGTCCGCTCGAAGGCCCCCGTGAGGTTCCGCCAGAAGCGCTCGGCCGTGAGCGGCGCGCGCACCGACTCCTTCAGCTCGGCCAGCTCGCCGCAGCCCAGCGCGGCCCGGGCCGCCTCGACCGCCTCCCGCGACGCCCCGGCCCGCAGCAGGTCCCGCTGCGGCGGGTGCTCCACCGCCCACTCCGCGAAGACCCAGTAGTTGCGCAGGAACTTCTCGTGCCCGGGCCAGCTCCACCGCTCCAGCGCGAGGTGCGCGCCGATGGGACTGGCCAGCCCCCAGGCGTCGTTGACATAGGCGTCGAGCGGCGCCGCGGCTCCCGTGACACCGAGACGTCGTCCCACGATCACCACGTGGTACGGGGAGTCCTCCCGCATCGGCGTGGCGTGCAGCCGGCGCCCGGCGTCGAAGTACAGCAGCGTCGGCCGGGGCGCCCGCGCGGCCTGAGCCAGCATGCCGCGCCCCTCCGGCAGGGACGGCCAGTTGTCCACCCAGGTGGCGGTGCGCACCGGGTTGTGATCGCCGAGGCCCTCCACGTCGGAGCTGCGCACGTTGAAGGAGCCGGGCGTGCTGCGCACGTCGAACGGTGCGCGCAGCGGGCTGACCGCCGCGCACAGCCACACCACCAGCAGCGCGCTCGCGACACCCGTGAACCTGGTCGCGGGCACGACCAGGACCGGCAGGAGCAGCAGCAGGAGGGCGGGCAGGATCATGCGGGCGTGCATGTAGTCGCCGCCGACGCGGACGACGTACCCCGCCAGCAGCGCACCCGCCACGAGCGGCGCCAGCAGCACCGCGAGCGAGGCCCGCCCCGGGGCGCGGTCCCGCCGTTGATGGCGGGTGCGCCGCACCAGGAGGACGGCCAGCGCGGCGAGCACGGGCACGACGGGCCACAGCCAGTAGGGCCCGAGCGTCTCGTGCACATAGCCGGCGCCCCGGCCCCAGTCGCTGGCGCTCGCCTCCTTGGCGATGGCGGGCAGCGGCACCAGGATCCCGTAGTACCCCGCCCGGAACACCTCGTACGCCAGCGGCAGCGCCACCGCCGAGGCCAGCATCGCCGCGGTACCCCGCCGGGACGGGCGCAGCACCCACCACTGCGCCGCCAGGAAGCACACCGTGACCACCGCGAGATCGGTCCGGACCAGCGGACCCAGCCCGAACACGAAGGCGGCGGCGTACGTCAGGCGGGCCTCCTGGCCGCGCCGGGTGCCCGTCAGCAGCCACCACGACAGGCCGGTCCAGAAGGCGCCGAGGCCGCTCTCCAGGCCCGAGGTCATGTACGACCAGAAGGGCGGCACGGCCAGCAGCACGAACACACCCGCGGGAAGCAGCAGCCCCGCGCCCCGGTGCAGTCGGCACGTGGCGTACAGGGCGAGCCCGAAACCGGCCGTGCTCAGCAGCAGCCCCAGCCCGACCGCGAGGAACGCCGGGTCCTCGCCGGTGACCCAGGTGCCGAGCGCGAGCAGCCACTGCCACAGGGTGCCGGTCGAACTCTCCGCCCGTTCGCCCACGTTGAACACGGGCCCGTTGCCCGCGAGGATCTGCCGGACCGGACGCAGATAGATCAGCCCGTCGTCGCAGATCCAGCGCCGCCGGTAGCCCAGCACGAACAGGGCCGCGGTCGGTACGGCGACCAGTGCCGCGTGCCACCAGTGCACCGGCCGCAGCCGCTCCACGGCGACCGGCGGCCGTGCCGAGGAGGCCCGCTGACCGGGCAGGGAGGGAGAGGCCTCGGGGGTGGCGGGCGTTCTCATCGCCCGACCAGCGCCTCGGACCGCGCGCTCTCGGCCCGACGGGGCGCGGGCAGCAGCGTACTGCCCCGCTCGCCCAGCATCAGCAGGCGTACGACCCGCTCGGCGGCCCGCCCGTCCTCGAACTCGCAGTACCGCGCCCGGAAGCCCGCCCGCAGCCGCGCCGCCTCCTCGTCCCGCCACGTCCCGGAAGCGAACAGCCAGGCCAGCTCTCGGTACGAGCGCGACACGTGCCCCGGCGCGTCGGCCGTGATGTCGAAGTAGGCGCCCCGGCTCGCCGTGAACGCGCCCCAGTCGTCGGCGTGCACCACGACCGGCCGGTCGAGGAGGACGTAGTCGAACATCAGGGCGGAGTAGTCGGTGACCAGCGCGTCGGAGGCGAGCAGCACGTCCTCGACGTGCGGCTCGTCGGTCGCGTCCACCACCACGCCCCGCCGGTGCAGGTCGGCAAGGCCCAGGCCGCGCGCAACGCCCCCGGCAAGCGACGGGTGCAGGCGGACGACGAGCGTGTGGCCGGGGCCGAGGTCCGCGGCGAACCGGGCCAGGTCGAACCGGTCGACGTGCCCGCCCCGCCGGTAGTCGCGGCGGGTCGGCGCGTACAGCACGACCGTGTGGTCGGCGGGGATGCCGAGCCGCTCGCGCACGGCCGGGCCCCGCTCCGGGCCGGCGCCGACCAGCACGTCGTTGCGCGGGCTGCCGGTCCGCAGCGAGGTGAAGTGGCACGGGTACGCCCGCTCCCAGGCCCGCTCCGCATGCCGGCCCCCGACCAGGCTGTAGTCCCAGCGGTCGGCGCGGCGCAGCATCTGCGGCACGTCGAAGCCGTGCCGGGCGCCCGGCTTGGTCAGCAGGTCGGCGCCCATGTACTTGAGCGGGGTGCCCTGGTGGGTGTGGATGTGGACGCTGCCGGGCCGCTTGGCCAGGGTGCCGGGCCAGTTGACGTTGTTCACCCAGTACGTGGCCCGCGCCATGACCTCGTGATAGCGCCGCGAGCCCGGCGTCACATGGTCGACGCCGGGCGGCAGCGCGTCCACCGCGTCCTCCCGGACCACCCACACGCCCCGGATGTGCGGGGCGAGCTCGAGCGCCTTGGCGTGGATCGCGGCCGGGTCGCCGGACACGCCCCGGTGGTGGGTCGCCGAGTAGACGGCGAGATGCGGATCGAGGGGGCGCATCGACTGGGCCCGGTACCAGGTGCGCACGGCGACATCCGATGCCTTCCGCATCACCCGCCGCTGCCCGCCCAGGGCCGCCGCGCGCAGGTCCCGCAGACCCCGCACCGCCGCGTACGACGCGTAGGGCGCCGACGCCACCAGCCGCATCTCGACCCCGCGCCAGCCGTCCGGCTCCGGGAAGCCGCCCTCGGGGAGGTGACGGCGGTGGAAGGAGCGGATCTCACGGTAGAAGTCTCCCCGGTCCGCGGGCCGCACCCGGTCCTCCCGGGCCAGCACGAACAGCATGTGGTCCAGGGCCCGCTCCAGCAGCGGCGGCCGCGCCCAGTCGAGGTCGGGGCGCTGCTCCAGGAACGCGAACAGGCCCTCGTACTGCGGGAAGATCTCGAAGTGCCGGCGCCCCGGCGTCTTGGTGATCGCGCCCTGCCGGCGCTGCCGGTACTCCACCCCGATCCGGTCCAGGCAGGCGATCCGCTCCGCCAGCACCATCGACCGGTAGGTGACCGGCGCGTCCTCGTACAGCCCCGGCGCGTACCGAAGGCCGTGCTCCTGGAAGAAGGACCGGCGGTACGCCTTGTTCCAGGCGACCAGGAAGAGGTTCAGGTACTGCGGGCTCTCCCGGATGCCGAAGGTGTCCGTGCCCGCCGCGGCCAGCAGGTCCGCCGCCTCACTGCGCCCGCCCCGGCCCCACCAGTGGGTGCGCACGTGGTCGAAGACCAGGATGTCCGGCCCGCCGGTCGCATCCAGGCGCGCGGCGACGGCAGCCAGCAGGCCCGGCGTGTAGCGGTCGTCGCTGTCGAGGAACAGGACGTAGTCGCCGGCCGCCTGCTCCAGGCCGGAGTTGCGGGCCCGGCCCAGGCCGACGTTCTCGGACAGGTGCAGCACCCGCACCCGGGCGTCGCGGGCCGCGTACTCGTCGAGGATCGCGCTGCTGCCGTCCGGCGAGCGATCGTCCACGGCGATCACCTCGAAGTCGCCGTACGACTGGCCGAGCACCGAGTCGAGACACTCGCGCAGGAAGCCCTGCACCTTGTAGACGGGGACGATGATGCTGAAGCGGGGCACTTCTTCGGTCAGCTCCTTACGAGGGTGGCGGCGGGGGCCGGGACGCGCTCCGCGAGCGGGATCACGGGCGGGATCGACTCGGTCGGCTCCCCCAGCAGCACCCGGCGTACGACGCGCTCGGCGGCCCGCCCGTCGTCGAACTGGCAGAAGCGCTCCCGGAACGCGGCGCGCAGGGCCGTGGCGGACTCGTCGGCCCAGTCGCCGTCGCGGAAGACGGCCGCCAGTTCCTCGGGCGTGCGGCAGACCCGGCCGGGCGGGACCCGCATCAGGTCGAAGTAGACGCCCCGGACCTCCCGGTAGACCTCCCAGTCGTCGGCGTACACGACGATCGGCCGGTCCAGGTTGGCGTAGTCGAACATGATCGACGAGTAGTCGGTGATCAGCGCGTCGGCGGCCAGGCACACGTCCTCCGAGGAGTGGTGCCCGGTGACGTCGATGATCCGGCCGCCGCCCCGGCTCGCCCCCTGGTCGTAGAAGTAGTGGGCGCGCAGCAGCACCACGTAGTCGTCGCCGATGGCCTCGCAGAGCTCCGCCAGGTCCAGGCCCGACTCGAAGCCGGTGGTGTAGTCGCGGTGCGTGGGCGCGTAGAGCAGGGCCTTCTTGCCGTCCGGGACGCCCAGTTCCTTGCGGACGCGGGCGACGTCCTCGGCGGACGCCGTGTAGTAGGCGTCGTTGCGCGGATAGCCGTACTCGAGGGTCTCGTGGGCGCCCGGGAACGCCTTCTCCCACATCTCGGTGGAGTGGCGGTTGGAGGTGAGGTTGTAATCCCAGCGGTCGACCCGGGCCAGCAGCTTGGCGAAGCTCCCGGTCGCCGCGGCCACCACGGGGTACGTCGCCTGGTCGGCGCCCATCTTCTTCAGCGGTGTGCCGTGCTGGGTCTGGAGGTGCACGCTGCCGGGGCGTTTGACGACGGCGTCCGCGAAGTTGGCGTTGTTGACGAGGTACTTGGCGCGGGCCAGCACCTGCCAGTACTTGCGGCTGCCGATCACCGCGTACTCCACGTCCTTCGGCACGCTGTCCACCGCGTCGGGCTCCACCAGGAGCACCGAACGCAGGTGCGGGGCGAGTTCGCGGGCCTTGGCGTGGATCGCGGCCGGGTTGCAGGCGTAGCCGCGGCCCCAGTACGCGCAGTACACGACGAGGTTCTTGTCGAGGGGGAGGCGCAGACCGGCCGCGTACCGCAGGCGGGTGCGCAGCCCTCGGGGGCGCGGGAGCAGCGCGGCGGCCCGCGCGGCCCTCCGGTTGGCGGCGCGCAGGGTGCGGAACGCCGCGTACGACCCGGCCGCCAGCAGCCGGTGCTGGACGCCGAGGCTGCCGCCGGGCGGCTGGTAGCCGGCGGGGCGGTGCTGCCGGTAGAGCGCGCTCGCCCGCTGGAAGAAGGCGCGCCGCCCGGCCGGCAGCCGCCGGGGATGGGCGGCCGTCTTCAGTACGGCGGCGAAGAGCTGCTCGAACAGCGGCCTCAGCCGGTCCGTCGGCAGCCCCTGCTCCACGGCCCGCGTCAGCACCAGCTCGGTCTGGTCGAGCAGCTCGGTGTGGTGCTCTCCGGGCAGGTTGAGGCGGTTGCCCTGCCGGCGCAGCAGATGCCGGACGACGACCGCGCGCAGGGCCGCCACCCGCTCCGCCCGCAGGGCGACAAGACCGCCGAACCCCGTGTCGGTGAAGTGGTCCCCGGGGAAGGCCATGCCCTGCTCGGTGAGGAAGCCCCGGCGGTAGGCCGCGCTCCACGCAGGCAGCGCCACGCCCGTCAGCCGCGGGGCCCGGTCGGGGGAGAAGGCCCCGTCCGGTGTCCCGGCCAGCAGGGGCGCCGCCGGGTTGGCCGGCTCGCCCTCCCACCAGGGGGTGCGCTCGTGCTCGAAGTACAGGACGTCGACGTCGCCCACCGCGCCCAGCCGGGCGTCCAGCGTCGCCAGCGCCCCCGGGACCAGGACGTCGTCCCCGTCGAGGAACA
Organism: Streptomyces sp. NPDC050164; assembly: GCF_044459945.1. Taxonomy (NCBI): domain Bacteria; kingdom Bacillati; phylum Actinomycetota; class Actinomycetes; order Kitasatosporales; family Streptomycetaceae; genus Streptomyces; species Streptomyces sp. NPDC050164. The sequence continues at coordinate 100,795 of NZ_JBITJK010000021.1, read as the reverse complement.
GCACATGGCCGCCGACCGCCGACCGCAGCCCGGTGTTGCGCGCCCCGGCCAGACCGGCCGACGGCGGCGAGTGCACCGGCGTCACCCGGGAGTCCCGCTCGGCGTACCCGGCGACGACGTCCGCCGCGGGTGAGTCGGGCGCGTCGCACACCGGGATCAGCTCGAAGTCGCCGAACGACTGGGCGAGGATCGAGTCCAGCGCCTGGGACAGCCGGCCCGCGACCCCATGGGACGGGACGACGATGCTGAAGCGGGGCATTCTGCTCTTTCTGTCGAGGGGTCGAGGGTCGAGAGGGCAGGGTTTACGGAAGCCCGGGCCGCGTCAGGTGCCGCGACGGCGTCCCGGTCTCCCGGACGGGCGCCAGGAGGGCGGCCGGCTCGGGGTCGGCCGCGACGGGCTGGAGGGCATGTGAACTCCCAGGTGAGAACCGGTTTCAGAGGCTGTCGGTGACGACGGCCGGACCGGCCGGCTGCGGCACCGTGGCGAGCGGCTGGCGCGCCGGCGAGGCCGCCGCCGACGGCACCGGCCGGCGCTCGTGGAGCGGCACGACCGGCGGCAGGTCCGACTCCCCGAGGACGACCCGGCGTACGACCCGCTCGGCGGCCCGGCCGTCGTCGTACGTGCAGAACCGCTCGCGGAACGCCGAGCGCAGCTGGGCCGACCGGGAGCCGCGCCAGTGGCCGGTGGCGAAGATGTCGATCAGCTCGTCCTCGCCGCGCGCGACCGCGCCCGGCGGGAAGGAACGCAGGTCGAAGTAGGTGCCGCGGGCCGCCTGGTACGCCTCCCAGTCGTCGGCGTGGATCACGATCGGCCGGTCCAGGTTGGCGTAGTCGAACATCAGCGACGAGTAGTCCGTGACCAGGGCGTCCGAGGCCAGGCACAGGGACTGGACGCTCGGGTGGTCGCTGACGTCGACGACCCGGCCGCAGGTGCTGGTCAGCGGGGCGTCGTAGGCGTGGTGGGCGCGGGCCAGCACGAGGAAGCGCGGGCCCAGGCGGCGCACGATCCGCTGGAGGTCGAGGGCGTGGCGCTGGGAGCGGCGGTAGTCGCGGTGGGTCGGCGCGTAGAGGATCGCGACCGAGCCCTCCGGGATGCCGAGCGAGGCGCGCAGCCGGGCCACGTCCGCCGGGGTCGCCCTGCGGAACACGTCGTTGCGGGGGTAGCCGTACTCCAGCGTGGTGTAGCGGCCGGGGTGGACGCGCTCGTGGGTGAGGGTGGTGTGGCGGTTGGCGGACAGCACGTAGTCCCACTGGTCGACGCCCTTGAGCAGCCGGGCGAAGTCCCTGCCCCGGGCCGCCGCCGGGCGCTCCTGGAGGTCGAGGCCGATGTGCCCCAGCGGGGTGCCCTGTCCGGTCTGGATCAGGGTCTGGCCCCGGCGCTTGACCAGGCGGTGGTCGAAGTCGGTGTTGCTGACCAGCCAGGCGGAGCGGGCGAGTGCCGTCCAGTGGGCGGCCGTGCCGGGGACGAGGCGGCGCGGGCCCGGCGGGATGGTGTGGTGGTGCTCGGGACGGGCGACCCACGCCGTGCGGATGTGCGGTGCGAGATCGCGGAACGCGGACTCCAGCGCGCCCGGGTTGCAGCTGTGGCCGCGGCCGTCGTAGGCGGTGAAGACGGCCCGGTCGGCGCGCAGCGGGAGACAGCGCTGGACGCGGTAGTGGAGCCGGAGCGCGGCGGACCGCAGACCGCGCAGCAGCTTCCCGGTGCTCCGCGCGACGCCGCGGTGCAGGGCCGACACCAGCTGGAGCGTGCGGTAGGTGCGGTGCAGGCCGAAGCGGATCAGGGTGTGCTGCACCCGGGCGCGCAGGGGGACGGGGGCGCCCCGGGTGCGGTAGCGGCGGTAGTGGGCGCGGGCCCGGCGCATGAAGTCCGCGCGCGAGCCGGGGGGCAGCCGGTCCCGCCGCGAGTACACGATCGCCAGGTGATGGACCATGCGGCGGAACAACACCGGCCGCCACCGGGCCAGTTCGGCGCGCTCCTCCAGATACGCGAACACCCGGTCGTACTGCTCGAAGACGTCGAAGTGCCGCTCGCTGGTGGTGCGCAGGATGCTGCCCTGCCGCCGCTGCCGGTAGTGCACGCAGACGCGGTCCAGGGTCGCGATCGACTCCGCGGTCATCAGGACCGGGTACGTCCACGGCGTGTCCTCGTAGTACCCGGGCGGGAAGACGAACCCCTGCTCCGCGACGAACTCCCGTCGGTAGGCCTTGTTCCAGGCGACCATCAGCAGCCGCAGCAGGCCCGGCCGGTCCTCCAGGCGGAACGGGGCCGGGCCCTGCTCGGTGAGCTGGAGGGCCGCCTGGTTGCGGACAGCCTCACCCGTCCAGTACGTGCGCGCGTAGTCGAAGACCAGGACGTCCGGATCGCCCGTCTCCTTCAGCCGGTCCGCGATCGACCGCAGCGCGTCGGGCGTGAGGGTGTCGTCGCTGTCGAGGAACAGCAGGTAGTCGCCGCTCGCGTGCGCCACGCCGGCGTTTCTCGCGCGGCCCAGGCCGACGTTCTGAGGCAGATGGACGGGGTGGACGCGCGCGTCGCGGGCGGCGAACTCGTCGATGATCGCGCTGCACGCGTCCGGCGAGCAGTCGTCGACGACGATCAGTTCCAGATCGGGACAGGACTGGGAGAGCACCGATTCGAGGCACTCGTGCAGGTACGCCTGAACCTGGTACGCGGGGACAATGACACTGAACCTGGGCAAGAGGCCATCCATCGGTCGGCGCGGGCGTTCGGCCCGGGAACGGCCGGTGGGGTGAGTTGGTTACGGCGGCTACGGCATCCGGGGGAACGCCGAAGGGGCGGACCGCGACCGGTCCCGCCCCTCCAACTACCTTGCCTTGAGCGCTACTTGACGGCTCCCGCCATCACACCGGACACGAACTGCCGCTGGAACGCGAAGAAGACGGCCAGCGGGACCACCATCGAGATGAACGCGCCGGGTGCCAGCACGTCGATGTTGTTGCCGAACTGCCGTACTTGAGTCTGGAGTGCGACCGTGATCGGCTGGCTCCCGGAGTCCGAGAAGATCAGCGCGACCAGCATGTCGTTCCACACCCACAGGAACTGGAAGATGCCGAGCGAGGCGATCGCCGGTGCGCCGAGCGGCATCACGACGCGGAAGAACAGGCGCAGTTCACCCGCCCCGTCCAGGCGTGCCGCCTCCAGCAGTTCCCTCGGGATCTCCGCGAAGAAGTTCCGCAGCAGGAACACCGCGAAGGGCAGACCGAAGCCGACGTGGAAGAGCACCACGCCGATCACCGAGCCGAAGATGCCGATCTTGCCGAAGAGTTCGGCGATCGGGATCAGCGCGACCTGCACGGGAACGACCAACAGCCCGACCACGCCCAGGAACCACCAGTCGCGGCCCGGGAACTCCATCCAGGCGAAGGCGTAGCCCGCCAGCGAGCCGATCACCACGACCAGCAGGGTCGCCGGCACGGTGATCCACACCGTGTTGAGCAGGCTGCTGGTGATGTCCTCGTTCTCCAGCAGCTTGGAGTAGCTGTCGAACGTCATCTGCGACGGCTCGGTGAACACCTTCCACCAGCCGCTCGCCGCGATGTCCTCCGGCGAGCGGAGACTGGCCAGCAGCAGACCGATCGTCGGCACCAGCCAGAACAGGCCGACGACGATGAGGAACACCCGCACCAGCCCACCGCTGACCCCCTCGGCCAGCCGGGACCCCAGCGACTGCTTCGTCTTCATCGCCGCACCTCCCGCCTCAGCCGACGCACGTTGAACCACATCACCGGGATCACGAGCAGCAGCAGGAACACGGAGATGGCGCTGGCGATGCCCGGCTGGTCCTCGGAGAAGCCCTTGCGGTACAGCTCCAGGGCGAGGACGTTCGCGTCGTCCTGGGCGGAGCCGGGAGCGATGATGAAGACCAGGTCGAAGATCTTCAGCACGTTGATCATCAGGGTGACGGTGACGACCGCGAGGACCGGCGCCAGCAGCGGCACCGTGACCCGTCTGAACACCTGCCACTCACTCGCGCCGTCGACCCGGGCCGCCTCCAGCAGTTCACGCGGCACGCCCGCGAGCCCGGCCGCGATCAGCACCATCGCGAAGCCCGCCCACATCCAGATGTACGCGCCGATGATGGCCGGGGTGACCAGGGACGGGCCGAGCCAGTCCAGGCCGTTGTACGGCTCCTTGAAGTTGCTGTCCGGGAGCCGGAGTTGGGCCCCGTCGGCCGAGGCCGGCAGCGTGAAGGTGCCGTCGCCTGCGGCCGTCGCCGACGCCACGACCCTGCCGTCCTTCACGGCCTCGATCCTCATGCCGGCATAGCCCAGTTCGGAGGAGTCGACCCGGTTGAGCGTCCCCACGCCCTTGCCCCGCGTGAAGTCCTGCCAGGTCGTACCGGTGATCTTGTCCGGCTCGGGCTCGGCCGCCACGGCGGGCTTCGCGTCGTCCGGCATCAGGTCCGGCGCGACACCCACCAGGGGCAACGAGACGGTCTCGCCCGTGCGGACGGGCGACTTGGTGATGAACGCGCCCCCGCCCGCCGGCTCCAGCGGCGACTGACGGCCCGGGTGGGCCTTCGGGAAGGCCGACGCCTGGGCGAACGTGTCGTGCACGCCCACCCACACCGCGTTCGCGACGCCCTTGTCCGGGTCCTGGTCGTACACCAGGCGGAAGATGATGCCCGCCGCCAGCATCGAGATCGCCATCGGCATGAAGACGACCAGCTTGAAGGCCGTGCCCCAGCGCACCCGTTCGGTCAGCACCGCGAAGATCAGGCCGAGCACCGTCGCGACCGTCGGCGCGAACACCACCCAGATGATGTTGTTCTTCAGCGCGGTGCGTATGCCCTCGTCGGTGAAGAGGGCCTTGTAGTTGTCGATCCCGGCGAAGCCGTCGCCGGACTGGTCGTAGAAGCTGCGGACCACCGAGTACCCGATCGGGTACACCACGAGCGCGCCGAGCAGGACGAGCGCGGGCAGCAGGAACAGCGCCGCGACGGTCCTGCGGGTGCCGGTCACACTCTTGCGCGACTTGGGAGCGGCAGGGGGCTTGACGCCCCCTGCCGCCGTGGCCGACGTCATGCCGTCAGCCTCCGTAGGCCGCGGCCGCTTCGGTCTCCAGCTTCGCTTGCGTACCCGCGACGTCCTTCGGGTTCTTCAGGAAGTCCTGGAGGATCTTCCACTCGCCCTTGCCGGGCGTTCCGCCGAAGGCCTGCGGGGCCTGGTCGGACATGTCGAAGCGGAAGTCGTCACCGGCGTCGATGAGCGCCTTGGCGATCCTCTGCTGCACCGCGTTCGGGTACGCGGAGTTCGGCACGTTCTTGTTCGGCGAGAGGTAGCCGCCCAGCTTGGCCTGGATCTGCGCCGCGTCCGGCGAGGCGAGCCAGGTGGCCAGGGCCTGCGCTCCCTTCGAGTCCTCAAGGATCACGGCCGCGTCACCGCCCGAGACCACCGGTCCCGTGTCACCCACCGCGGGGAAGGGGAACACCTTCGCGTCCGTGCCGACCTTCATGGTCGTGGGGATGTTGACCTGCGCGAAGTCGCCCGCGGCGACCATGGCCGCCTTGGGCTGGTCCCCGCCGGTGAAGACCTGCGTGACGGAGGCCGGGAAGTCGGTCTGCAACGCCCCGTTCGCCCCGCCCGCGACGTAGTTCGCCTTGCCCCAGACCTGCGCGAGCGTGGTCAGCGCGTCCTTCACGGACGGGTCCGTCCACTTGATCTCGTGCTTGGCCAGCTGGTCGTACTTCTCCGGCCCGGCCTGGGAGAGGTACACGTTCTCGAACCAGTCGGTCAGCGTCCAGCCCTCGGCGCCGCCGACGGAGAACGGGGTGACGCCGGAGTCGTAGACCGTCTGTGCCGTCTTCAGCAGATCCGGCCAGGTCTCGGGCTCACTCGCCCCGGCGTTCTCGAAGACCTGGTTGTTGTACCAGATCAGGGACTTGTTGGCGGCCTTGTAGTAGACGCCGTACTGCTTGCCGCCCACCTTGCCGATGTCCTGCCAGCCCTGCGAGTAGTTCTCGCCGAGCTCCTTCAGGGCCTCGGCGCCGAGAGGCTTGGCCCAGCCCCGGTCGACGGCCTGCTTGATGGCGCCCGGTTGCGGCAGCATCGCGATGTCCGGCGGCTGCCCGCCGGCCACCTTCGAGCCGATGAAGTTGATGATCGGGTCCTGGGCGGGCACGAACGTGACCTTGGCGCCCGTGCGCTTCTCGAACTCCGCCAGGACCTTCTTGAAGTTGGCCTGCTCGGCGCCGGTCCACACGGCGGCGATCTCCAGGCTCGTCCCGTCAAGCTTCGGAAGGGTGACGTTGTTGGCGGTCTCCTCGGGGTTGCCCTGGGTTCCACTGTTTCCGCCGTCGTCGCCTCCGCAGGCGGTGAGCGAGAGCGCGAGCGCTCCCGCGGCGACGGCGGCCGCGGCCTTGGCGGCTCTGCGGCTCTGGGGGGTCGCCTTGTCCCGTTTCGGCGACCAGCGTGTCCGGATGGTGCTGCTCGTCATGCGCATGACTGCCCCGTTCTTCGTTCCCTCGTCGAACGTCGAGCGCGCTCCCGTGCGATCTGGTCTACGCCCGGGCGGCGGGGGCGGCAAGATGGCGTCGGCTGTCAAGCGGGGGATCGTGACCCCCTCGTGACCAGGGACTCGGCCCTGATCGACGGTCGGGGTCGGCATCCAGCCAGTGCCACGGACGAGTGCTACAGAAGTGACGGCACCTGCGCCGCCGCGACCTCCCGCGCCGCCCTTTCCAGCGCGCTGGCCAACAGTGCCAGGTCGGTCGGGCCATTTCCGAGTTCCCGCACCGGACGCCGGGCCGGAGGGTCACCCATGCGGTGCCATTCCAGGGGGACGACCGTGGGGCGCAGCGTCGCCGTCCGGGGGATCCGGCCGGTGACCCGCCCGCCCTGGAACGGCGTGACCCGCCCGTCCGCGCAGGCCAGGCGGCCACGGCCCGGAGCGGGTTCGTCGGGGCCCGGCGCCGGGGCGTCGAGGGTCACGCGGAGGGTGGCCCGGCGCGCCGGTTCCGTCTCCGCCGTACGGGCGCACGGGCCGGTGGCCGCCACCAGGTGGACGCCGAGCCGCTCGCCCTCCCGGGCCACGGCCTCCAGCGCGCGCATCACCGATCCGGCCGCGGGCCGTCCGGTCGAGCCGAGGGCGGGGGAGACCAGCGCGTCCAGGTCGTCCACGACCACGACGAGCCGGGGCAGCGGCGGCGCCGCCTCCGCCCGCCGCCGGGCCGCTCCGGGCCGCAGCCGCATCGTCGAACTCGGCGGGGAGTCGAGATCCCCGGCCCCGGCGGCCGTCCCGGCCTCGGTCTGGGCGCCGCCCCGGGCCGTCGCCGTGCGCTGGGCGACCATACGGCCCGACAGCTCGCGCCCGGTGTGCCACTCGGTGAAGTCGGAGCGCCCGAGCAGCTCGGCGCGCCGCTTCAGCTCGGCGCTCAGGGACTGCGCGAACTCGCGCATCCGGACCGGGTCGTGGGCCGTGAGGTACGTGGTGACATGCGGGACGTCCGTACACAGGCGCAGTCCCTCGCCGTGCCCGCCGCCCGCGCCCGGGCCGCCCCGGCCGTCGACCAGCACGATGCCCAGCCGGTCCGGCCGCTCGGCGGCGGCCAGGGACGCGACGACCGCCCGCAGCAGCTCCGTACGGCCGCTGCCCGGCGGGCCCTCGATCAGCAGATGCGGTCCCTGGGCGGCGAGGTCCGCGCAGACCGGGCCGCGCGGACCGGCGCCCAGCACCGCGCGCACCCGCCCGCCCAAGGCCTCGGTGTCGTCGGCCGCGTCCGCCCAGCGCGCCATCAGCGACGCCGGGGTGGCACGGGCCAGGCCCAGCTCGTCCAGCAGCCGCGCCGCCTGGGGCAGGGGCGCGGAGACGCGCGGCTGAGGCCCACTCGTCGCGCCGTCCGTACGCAGCGGCGCCATCGCCCGCGCGAACCGCTCGGCCCACGCGGGCGAGACGGCGTCGACGGTGGCGATGGTGCCGTGGCCCACGGGCCCGACCGGTCCTGAGGCGCCGCCGACCCGGGCCACACGCATCAGCCGCAGCGCCGTCGCCACGTCCCCGCTGAGCAGCGCGACCGCACCGCACTGCCGGAACGTCGGCGCCACCGAGCAGGCCGCCTCGTACGTCTCCGTCACGGGCGAGGCGGGGGAGGCGGCCGCGGTCTCGGCCAGGCAGACGACATGGATCCCGGCCCGGGGGCCTTCCAGCGCCAGCCGTGCCACGGCCTCACGCAGGTCGGCGCCGCCGGGGTCGCCGACCACGACGAGGACGGTGTAGGGGCCGGGGAAGTCGGCGGCCGGGTCGGGGACGGGGGTGTCGTCCCGGGCCCAGGAGGGGCGGCGGGTCACGGGACCGGCGGCGCAGGGCACGGGGCTGTTGGCATCGGGGCCCGGCGCGCTGCCGCTCGGGCCGTCGGTTTCCTGGGCTCTGGAGAACCGCACGTTGCCCAGCAGCCCGCCGGTCCCTGCGGCACCGCCTGCCGCGTCCGCCAGCTGGTCCTCCAGACGGCGGATGAGCTCGTCCGTGCGGGCGGCGGCCTGTTCCCGGTCGTAGGCGAGCAGCAGGCGGCAGTCCTGCCCGTGCCCGGGACGGACATGCGGCAGCCAGCCCAGCCAGCCCCACTCGGCGGTGCGCTCCTCCAAGGGGCGGGAGCGGTCCGCGGCGATCAGGACGATCTCCAGGGTGTCGGGGGAGTGCAGCGCGGTGAGCTGCGCCAGCACGGCACGGGCCAGCCCGGCGAGCCGCGCCGGGGGCCCGGCCAGTCCCAGCGCGCCGACCTCCCGCAGCCCGGAGGTCACCGGCACCGCGGGCAGCAGGCCCGAGCCGTCCGGTGCCGCCCGGTCTGCCGTACCGAGCCGCACGGCGAGCGCCTCCGGGTGGCCCGGGCCGCGCTCCCACAACCGGGGTCCCGGTCCCAGCGCAGTCAGCAGCAGCGCGGCCGGATCCGGCCAGGTCTCCGGCACCGCCGGCCCGACGGCCGAGCGATCGGCCGTCACTTCGGCCGGCTCGTCTTCGTATGTCCCGCGCGCGGGCGCCCCCTGCTCGCCACGCCCTCCGGCCAACCGCCGCGCCCACGCCCCGAGTCCGCCCCGCCTGCGCGTCCCGGCCGGAACGTCGGTGCCCCGGAGGGGAGTGCCCTTGCGCCCGCGACCGGACCGCTCGTCCGTGGCGTCTGCCGGGGAGACCGCACCGGTGTGGGTGGGAGCCGTCGGACGGGGGGCCGCCTGGCCCCCGGCCCGGGCATGAGGGACTACGCCGTCCGCTGTTCCGGCGCCCTGGCCGGAACCTTCCGTGCCCCCGTCACCGAACGCCCCGTCCAGCGCCCCGGTCCCGGAGCGCCCCGCGTGCGTGTCCCCGGCACCGAGCCCGGCCTGCGCCGCATCGCGCTGCCGGGGAGCCCGGACGACGGGCTCCGAGTCACCCTGACCCCGGGAGCTGCCCGGCCCGTGCTCACCGGCAGCGGCCCGGAATCCGCCCTGCGCGGCCCCCGGCCCGCCCCCGGTGGCCGGCCGTGAAGCCTGCGCGGCCGCTCCCGCACCCTGGCTCTCGACCCGAGGCGCCCCGCCCTGGCCCGGCACCACCGCCGAGTCCCCGGAGTCGTGGCCCGCGGTGCCCGGCGTGCCCCAGGCCGCCGAGCCGTAAGCGTGATGAGTCGGCCCGGCAGGACCGGAAGGCGCGGAAGGCCCGGCAGGGATCGGGCCCGACGCGCGCGTATCCGCCCCGGCTCCGCCGGCGCCGGCAGGCCCCGGCACGCGTACGTGCCCCTCCCCGTCCGGCGTCGTGTCCACCCGGCCCCCCGGCCCCCCGGCGGGAGCCAGCCGCAGAGCCGATTCGCCGATCCGCAGCAGCGCCCCGGGGGCGAAACGGACCGCCCGGCCGCCCACAGGCGCGCCGTCCAGCGTCGTGCCGTTCGTGGAGTCGAGGTCGGCGACCGAGACGCGGCCGTCGGCGCTCACCGTCACCGCGCAGTGCAGCCGGGAGACGTCCGGGTCGTCGAGCGGCACGTCGGCGTCGGCGGAGCGGCCGATGCGGATCTCGCCGCCGTGCAGCAGGTGGACGCCGCCGGCGTCGGGCCCGGCGACCACCTGGAGCTGGGCCGGGGCGTCGTCCAGCTCGGGATGCGGCTCCGGCTCGCCCGGCGCGCCCACGGACAGCACGGCACCGTCGGTCAGCGGGGGCTCGCCGATCGTGCAGCGCTGGGCGTCGAGCCGCTGCTCCCCGGCGTACAGCACCGGGGAGCCCGAGCCGTCACCGCCGAGGACCACCTGGGAGAGCGCCGAGGCCACCGCCGCGAGAGCCGTCCCGGCGGGCGCAGTGACCAGCACGTCGCAGCGCGCGGCGCGGTCCCGAGCCGGAGCCGCCAGGCCCAGCGGGTCTACGACGGTCAGCCGGATCTGCATCGCCGTCAGCGGTCCCTTCTGCCCGGGCGCGGAGTCCCCCCACCCCGCCCCAGCACGTCGGCCAGTACTGCACGCATCCTCGCACCTGCCACTGACAGCGCGCCCCTCGCTCCGGAACATGTGATCTTGATTGGTCGGCTCTGCCCGCAAAAGTGCCTGAGAGATGACCCAGTCGCGATCACTTGAGATCGGTCACGCTCACTCTCGGCAACCATGAGACCGAGGTGAGCGTCTTTCCTTCGAACGCGCAGTGAGATTCGAACGCGTGCGAGAACGGATACGTAAGACCCACGGATAGACGACACCCCCGGTCCCCGGCGGCACGGCACTACAGTGGGTCGGACAGGCCAGCAGGCAAGGCAAGCACCAGGGAGCGCATGACGTGCGGCCGGTAGGCAGCAAGTACCTGCTCGAGGAGCCGCTCGGGCGCGGCGCCACGGGCACCGTCTGGCGAGCCCGCCAGCGCGAGACCGCGGGCGCCGAGGCGGCCGTGCCGGGACAGCCCGGCGAGACCGTCGCGATCAAGGTCCTCAAGGAGGAGCTGGCCAGCGACGCGGACGTCGTGATGCGCTTCCTCCGGGAGCGCTCCGTCCTGCTCCGGCTGACCCACCCGAACATCGTCCGGGTCCGTGACCTGGTCGTCGAGGGCGATCTGCTGGCGCTGGTCATGGACCTCGTCGAGGGCCCCGACCTGCACCGCTACCTGCGCGAGAACGGGCCCTTCAGCCCTGTCGCCGCGGCCCTGCTCACCGCCCAGATCGCCGACGCGCTGGCCGCCAGCCACGCCGACGGCGTCGTCCACCGCGACCTCAAGCCGGCGAACGTCCTGCTCCAGCAGTACGACGGGCAGATGCACCCGCTGCTGACCGACTTCGGCATCGCCCGCCTGGCCGACTCCCCGGGCCTGACCCGCACCCAGGAGTTCGTCGGCACGCCCGCCTACGTCGCGCCCGAGTCCGCCGAGGGCCGCCCGCAGACCTCCGCCGTCGACATCTACGGCGCGGGCATCCTGCTGTACGAGCTGGTCACCGGCCGTCCGCCGTTCTCCGGCGGCTCCGCCCTGGAGGTGCTGCACCAGCACCTGAGTGCCGAGCCGCGCCGCCCCTCCACGGTCCCCGACCCGCTGTGGACGGTCATCGAGCGCTGTCTGCGCAAGAATCCGGACGAGCGGCCCAGCGCCGAGAACCTCGCCCGTGGCCTGCGCGTCGTCGCCGAGGGCATCGGTGTGCACGCGAACTCCGCGCAGATCGCCGCCGCCGAGGGCGTCGGCGCCCTCCTGGTGCCCGACCCGGCGCCCGCGCCCGTGCCGGACACGCCCGGCGCGGGCGAAGCCGACCCCACCCAGGTCCTCCCGCAGGGCGCGGGCTCGTACGACCCGAACGCCGCGACCAGCGTCATGCCGCACACCGGCGGCCCGGCCGGCGCCGCCGATCCCACCGCCGGCCTGCCGGGCCGGGGTGCGGCCGACCCGACGGCCGTGATGCCGCCGGTCCCGCCGGGCTCGCCCGGCCACCCCGGCCACCCCGGTCAGCAGGGCCAGCACGGCCAGCAGGGCGGACCCGAGGATCCGCACCCCTGGCAGAACCAGCTGCGGGCCGCCCGCGACCGCAACGAACAGACGCAGGTCCAGTACCTCGACCCGAACGAGGACCCGCTGCGCCGCCGCCCCCAGCGGCAGGTCGCCCGGCCGCAGCAGCAGCCCCCGCAGCGCCAGGCACCCCCGCCCGGGCCCGGCTACGGCCATCCGCAGCAGCAGCCCCAGCAGTACGCCCCGCAGCCCCAGCGGCCCCAGCCGCCGCAGCGCTACGCCCCGCCCGCGCCGCCGCCTCAGCCCCAGCAGCCGCAGCGGCCCCAGCGCGAGCCCCGGCAGCGCAGCGCCAACCGGATGCGGATCCCCGGGCTCGGCTGCCTGAAGGGCTGTCTCTTCTCGATCGTCATCCTGTTCGTCGCCGGTTGGCTGATCTGGGAACTGAGCCCGCTCCAGCAGTGGATCGGCACCGGCAAGGGCTACTGGGACCAGCTGACCGACTGGTTCAACACCGTGACCGGCTGGTTCGAGAAGCTGGGCGGGAGCAGTTCGGGCACGAACTGACCGGAACCGCCCCGCGAGGTTGGTGATTTGTCGACACCTGGCGGGTGATTTCTGCCTCCGCAGTGAAGGTTGGCTCTCCGGGCGCGTAGTTTTAACGACTACACGCGTCGGTAGGAGCAGCCTTGGCACGGAAGATCGGCAGCCGGTACACCGCCCACCAGATCCTGGGGCGGGGCAGCGCCGGCACGGTGTGGCTGGGCGAGGGTCCCGAAGGCCCCGTCGCCATCAAGCTGCTGCGCGAGGACCTCGCGTCCGACCAGGAACTCGTCGGGCGCTTCGTGCAGGAGCGGACGGCGCTGCTCGGCCTGGAGCACCCGCACGTGGTGTCGGTGCGCGACCTGGTCGTGGACGGCAACGACCTGGCGCTGGTCATGGACCTCGTCCGGGGCACGGACCTGCGGACCCGGCTGGAGCGGGAGCGGCGCCTCGCGCCCGAGGCGGCCGTCGCGATCTCGGCCGACATCGCCGACGGGCTGGCGGCCGCGCATGCCGCGGGCGTCGTGCACCGGGACGTGAAGCCGGAGAACGTGCTCCTGGACATGCAGGGACCCTTGGGCCCGGGCGGCTCCCACCGTGCGCTGCTGACCGACTTCGGTGTGGCCAAACTCATCGACACCCCGCGCCGCACCAAGGCCACGAAGATCATCGGCACGCCGGACTACCTCGCCCCGGAGATCGTCGAAGGCCTGCCGCCCCGCGCCTCCGTCGACATCTACGCGCTCGCCACGGTGCTCTACGAGCTGCTGGCGGGCTTCACCCCGTTCGGCGGCGGCCACCCGGGTGCGGTCCTGCGCCGGCACGTCACGGAGACGGTCGTCCCGCTGCCCGGCATCCCGGACGAGCTGTGGCAGCTGCTCGTGCAGTGCCTGGCCAAGGCGCCGGCCTCGCGCCTGCGGGCCTCGGAGCTCGGGGCGCGGCTGCGGGAGCTGCTGCCGATGCTGGTGGGCATGCCGCCGCTGGAGGTGGACGAGCCGGACACGGAGTCCGCCGAGGAGTCGGACCGCGAGGAGCAGCCCGCCGGACCGGCACCGGCCGGGGAGCGGGTCCGGCGGCGGGGCGCGGTCCCCCTGGTGCCGGGCGCGAAACCGGCCGACTCCAACCGGGACACGCACACCTCGATGCGCGTACCTGCACCCGACGAGCTGGCCGGGGGCGCACACGGCACGGCCCGGGCCCCGCGCGCGTCGGGCACGCCCCGGCCGGGCTCGGCCCGCAACCGCGCCATCGCCCGACGCCGCCGCGTGGCCTTGGGCGTGGGCGCGGTCGCCCTCGCGGCGGCGGTCGGCGTCGGAGCATGGCTGTCCACATCGGGCGACGAAGCGAGCACCCCTCCCCAGGACACGAAGAACTCGGCCCCGCAGTCCCCCTGACCTGCCCCGGAGAACGGGGGGAAGCCGACGGCGGCGGGGGTCGGAGGCGGGGTCTGGTTGTCGCCGAGGGGCGACGGCATGGGGGTGGCGCGGGGCATGAGGAGCTCGGCCCGTTCCCCTCTGACCTCTCCCGCAGGAGGGGGGGAAGCCGGCGGCGGGGGTCGGAGCCGGGGTCTGGCTGCCGCCGACGGGGCGACCGGCGCGGGGGTACGAGGAGCAGCTCTGCCCCGCAGTCTCCCTGACCTCTCCCGAGGCCAGGATGGGTGAGGCCGACGGCGGTGGGGGTCGGAGGCGGGTTCTGGTTGTGGCTGGCGCGGGGGCGGCGCGGGGGCATGAGGAGTCCGGCCCCGTTCCCACCTCTCCCGTAGGACGGGCGAAGCCCACGGCGGCAGGGCTCGGAGCCAGGGTCTGGCTGTCGCCGACAGCGCGAGACCGGTGCGGGGCATGAGGGGCTCTGCCGCGCAGTCCCCCTGTCCTCTCCCGAGGCCAGGACGGGTGAAGCCGACGGCGGCAGGGGTCGGAGGTGGTGCCCGGCCGTCGACGGCGGGTGACCGGCGCCCGGTGCCGTAGGGCGCCAGGGAGTCGCTGCCCCGCCCCCTGACCCGTCGGCTCCGACGGCCCGGCGCTGGCCGACGGGCGGAGCCGTTACGCTGGAGGCGTGGCAGTCGTCGATGTATCCGAAGAGCTCAAGTCCCTCTCCTCGACCATGGAGTCGATCGAGGCCGTTCTGGACCTCGACAGGCTGAGGGCAGACATCGCCGTGCTCGAGGAGCAGGCGGCCGCGCCGTCCCTGTGGGACAACCCCGAAGAGGCGCAGAAGATCACCAGCAAGTTGTCCCACCTCCAGGCCGAGGTGCGCAAGGCCGAGGCCCTGCGCGGTCGTATCGACGACCTCGCCGTCCTCTTCGAGATGGCGGAGGAGGAGGACGACCCGGACACCCGCGCCGAGGCCGAGTCCGAGCTCACCGCCGTGAAGAAGGCGCTGGACGAGATGGAGGTCCGCACGCTCCTCTCCGGCGAGTACGACGCCCGTGAGGCCCTGGTGAACATCCGCGCCGAGGCGGGCGGCGTCGACGCCGCCGACTTCGCCGAGAAGCTCCAGCGCATGTACCTGCGATGGGCCGAGCAGCGCGGCTTCAAGACCGAGATCTACGAGACGTCGTACGCGGAGGAGGCCGGCATCAAGTCGACCACCTTCGCCGTCCAGGCGCCCTACGCGTACGGCACGCTCTCCGTCGAGCAGGGCACGCACCGGCTGGTGCGCATCTCGCCCTTCGACAACCAGGGGCGCCGGCAGACGTCCTTCGCGGGCGTCGAGATCCTTCCCGTGGTCGAGCAGACCGACCACATCGAGATCGACGAGTCCGAACTGCGGGTGGACGTGTACCGCTCGTCCGGCCCCGGCGGCCAGGGCGTCAACACCACCGACTCCGCGGTGCGCCTCACCCACATCCCCACCGGCATCGTCGTCTCCTGTCAGAACGAGCGATCGCAGATCCAGAACAAGGCGACGGCCATGAACGTGCTCCAGGCCAAGCTGCTGGAGCGGCGCCGCCAGGAGGAGCAGGCCAAGATGGACGCCCTCAAGGGCGACGGCGGCAACTCCTGGGGCAACCAGATGCGTTCGTACGTGCTGCACCCGTACCAGATGGTCAAGGACCTGCGCACCGAGTTCGAGGTCGGTAACCCCGAGGCCGTTTTCAACGGCGAGATCGACGGGTTCCTCGAAGCGGGAATTCGCTGGCGCAAGCAGCAGGAGAAGTAAGTTTGTCGATAAGGCAACTGCCGATGTCAGGGCGGCAGTTGCCTTTTCTGTGCCTGCATGTCTGGGTTTTACATCACACTCACAGAGTCAGACTCCCGGCATTGGCCCCGTACTTGGACATGGCGCCCGCAAACGCCCTTGACGTGTCTTTGAAAAATGGGAAGGGTAAAGCGCGGCATGCGTGTCTACTGGGGCGCATGTGAACCGGGGGGCTCTTCACCGCAGCTACCCCCGTCGAGCACAGCTCCAAACGCTGCCTAATGACGATGAGCTACTGGGGGTAGCAACCACATGACGAAGAAGACGCGGATCCGTGTCGCGCGGATCGCGGCCGGCGCCGTGATCGCGGCCGGTGCCTCGCTGACCGCCGCCGGTGCCGCATCCGCCGCGGAGACCGAGGACTGCCTGCTCGGCATCCTGTGCGCCGAGGAGTCGCCCACCCCGACTCCGACGCCGCCGGTTCCCACTGAGCTCCCCACCGACCCGCCCACGGACCTCCCGACCGACCCGCCGTCGACCGAGGAGCCCACCGACGAGCCGACCGAGCCCACGGACGAGCCCACCGAGCCGACCGAGGACCCGACGGCCCAGCCGACCGACCCGGGCAACGGGAACGGCAACGGCGGCGGCAACGGCAACGCCAACGGAGGTGGCAACGGTGGCGGCAACGCCGCCGACCCCGACGGCGGCACCTCCCCGCAGGAGGAGGGCTCCTCGTCCCTCACCGACACCGGCTCGGACGCCACCCCGGCGGCGCCGCAGGCCCAGGCCCAGGGCAACGGCCAGGAGCTCGCCGAGACGGGTGCCGCGCAGACCACCTTCCTGGTGATCGGCGCCGCCACGATGATCGCGGGCGGTGTCGGCTTCCGCGTCCTGCCGCGCCTCATGGGCGGCCGCGGCGGGACCGCCGCCTGACGGTAGCCGCGTCCGTACGGACGGTAGGCACAGCGCAACGCCGAGGGCCCGGAGCGAACGCTCCTGGCCCTCGGCCGTGTCTTTCGGACCGCTGAGTACGCCGCCAGGCGTCAGGTCAGGCGGTCTGGTGCGCCAGCAGCGCCACCGCGGCGATCAGCACTGCCAGCAGTGCGATCAGCGCCATCGGGTTCAGACCTGCGAGGAAGTTCTCCTGCTGCAGCCGCTCGCGGTTCGCACGGCACACAGGGCACCGGCCCTCGCTCACGGGCGCCGCGCAGTTCGCGCACACCAGCCGGTCGTAGGTCATGCGCTCGCCCTCCTTGCGCCGATTCCTTGTGTGTAACGCTCGCGGCGGTGCGAACGTTCCCTCTCCACTGTGCCAGGTTCCTCCGGAGGTCGCGCGGGTCGCTCCCGGAAGGGTGGGTGTGCATTGTTGCGCGGCTGCGGGCGGGTGGGGGCTGGTCGCGCCCACGCGGCGGAGCCGCATAGTGATACAGCCCCGCGCCCCTCGGAGGCGTACAAAACGGCATATCCAATGCGCAACCGCGACCGGTGACTGCGGTGCCCTGCCCGGTTCGCGTATGGTCACGCTCATCTACCCCCGGCTACCCGTGGTGCATCCGTGATCCGATTCGACAACGTCTCCAAGGTCTACCCCAAACAGACCCGCCCCGCCCTCAGGGATGTCTCCCTGGAGGTCGAGAAGGGCGAGTTCGTCTTCCTCGTGGGGTCCTCCGGCTCCGGAAAGTCCACCTTCCTGCGGCTGATCCTCCGCGAGGAGCGGTGCAGTCACGGGCAGGTGCACGTTCTGGGCAAGGACCTCGCGCGTCTGTCCAACTGGAAGGTGCCGCAGATGCGGCGCCAGCTGGGGACGGTCTTCCAGGACTTCCGCCTGCTGCCGAACAAGACGGTCGGCGAGAACGTCGCCTTCGCGCAGGAGGTCATCGGCAAGTCGCGCGGCGAGATCCGCAAGTCCGTGCCGCAGGTGCTCGACCTCGTCGGGCTCGGTGGCAAGGAGGACCGGATGCCCGGCGAGCTGTCCGGTGGTGAGCAGCAGCGCGTCGCCATCGCGCGGGCCTTCGTCAACCGGCCCAAGCTGCTCATCGCCGACGAGCCCACCGGCAACCTCGACCCGCAGACCTCCGTCGGCATCATGAAGCTGCTCGACCGCATCAACCGGACGGGCACGACCGTGGTGATGGCCACGCACGACCAGAACATCGTGGACCAGATGCGCAAGCGCGTCATCGAACTGGAGAAGGGCCGCCTCGTCCGCGACCAGGCCCGCGGTGTCTACGGCTACCAGCACTGAGACCGCACCCAGAGTCACGGAAAGGCATAACCAGTCGCCATGCGCGCCCAGTTCGTCCTGTCGGAGATCGGCGTCGGTCTCCGCCGCAATCTGACGATGACCTTCGCCGTCGTCGTCTCCGTCGCCCTGTCGCTCGCCCTGTTCGGCGGGTCGCTCCTGATGAGCGACCAGGTCAACACCATGAAGGGCTACTGGTACGACAAGGTCAACGTCTCGATCTTCCTCTGCAACAAGAGCGACGCCGAGTCCGACCCCAACTGCGCCAAGGGCGCGGTGACGGACGACCAGAAGAAGCAGATCAAGGCCGACCTCGACAAGATGGGTGTCGTCCAGACGGTCACGTACGAGTCGCAGGACCAGGCGTACAAGCACTACAAGGAACAGTTCGGCGACTCCCCGCTGGCCAGTTCCCTCACGCCGGACCAGATGCAGGAGTCGTACCGCATCAAGCTGAAGGACCCGCAGAAGTACCAGGTCATCGCCACCGCCTTCAATGGCCGGGACGGTGTGCAGTCCGTCCAGGACCAGAAGGGCATCCTGGACAACCTCTTCAAGCTGCTGAACGGCATGAACTGGGCCGCGCGCGCGGTGATGGCGCTGATGCTGGTCGTCGCGCTGATGCTGATCGTCAACACGGTGCGCGTCTCGGCGTTCAGTCGCCGGCGCGAGACCGGCATCATGCGCCTGGTCGGCGCCTCGGGCTTCTACATCCAGGCGCCGTTCATCATGGAGGCCGCGGTCGCCGGGCTCATCGGCGGCACGCTCGCGTGCGGCTTCCTGCTGATCGCCCGGTACTTCCTCATCGACCACGGACTGGCCCTGGCCGACCAGCTGACGCTGATCAACTTCATCGGCTGGGACGCCGTCCTCACGAAGCTGCCGCTCATCCTCGCCACGAGCCTGCTGATGCCCGCGTTGGCCGCGTTCTTCGCGCTGCGCAAGTACTTGAAGGTGTGACGCATACCAAGAGGGGCCGTGCGGTCAACAAGCCGTACGGCCCTTTCGCTTGTCCTAGACTCACCGGCATGTCAGGTCGTGACCCGTTCTGTCAGCCCCGTCGCATCCGCCGCGGGGCCGCCCTGACATTGATGTTCGCGAGCGTGCTCGTCGCCGGCGCGGCCACGGGTTCCCTCCCGCAGGCCGAGCGGAAGTCCGCGCCGGACGAGGCCCGTTCGGCCGTCCCGGCCGGGCACCACGCGGACGTCACCAGGGCGGCCGAGGAGGCCATGGCCGACGGCAAGTCCCCGATGGAGGCCGCGAAGCGCGCCGTCAGCCGCAGCGGGGACCGCTGGGGCGCCGTTTACTCCCAGGGCGAGTACGAGGAGTTCGAGGAAGCCCTCGACGGCCAGTACACCGGCGTCGGCCTGTGGGCGCGCAGCGAACGCGACGGCCGTATCGAGGTGACGAAGGTGCGCCCCGGCTCGCCCGCGGACGCCGCCGGGATCCGGTCCGGAGACCTGCTGCGCAGCGTCGACGGCGAGAAGACCGACGGGCGGCCCGTCACCGAGGTCGTCTCCTTACTGCGCGGGGACGCCACCGACGCCCCCGCCGGCACCACTGTCCGCCTCGGCCTGGAGCGCGGCACCCGCGGGTGGACCGAGACCCTGCGCCGGGCCAGGCTGTCCGCGGACTCGGTCGCCGTTCGAAAGGTCGCCGGCTCGGTCACCGTCATCCGGGTCGACACCTTCACCAAGGGCTCCGGCGACCAGGTCCGCAAGGCCGTCCGGCAGACCCCGCCCGGCGCCGGGATCGTCCTCGACCTGCGCGGCAACTCCGGCGGCCTGGTCACCGAGGCCGTCACCGCGGCCTCCGCGTTCCTCGACGGCGGCCTCGTCGCCACGTACGACGTCGACGGCGAGCAGCGCGCGCTGCACGCCGAGCCCGGCGGCGACACGACGAGACCCCTGGTCGCGCTCGTCGACGGCGGGACGATGAGCGCGGCCGAACTGCTCACCGGCGCCGTCCAGGACCGCGGACGGGCGCTCGTCGTGGGGTCCCGGACCTTCGGCAAGGGCTCGGTCCAGATGCCGAGCCGACTGCCCGACGGCTCCGTCGCGGAGCTGACCGTCGGGCACTACCGCACCCCCTCCGGCCGCGCGGTCGACGGCCGGGGCATCACGCCCGACCTGGACGCCGACGAAGGGGCCCTCCGGCGGGCCGAGACCGTACTGCGCGGTCTGGCGAGTCCCTCGTAATCGACTTCCCGCAGGCCCCCTCCGTAGTGCGAAAATGGGCGGCACTATGGCTAAGGAAAAAGGGCGCAAGCTGATCGCGCAGAACAAGAAGGCGCGGCACGACTACCTCATCATCGACACCTACGAGGCCGGTCTGGTCCTCACCGGCACCGAGGTGAAGTCGCTGCGCCAGGGACGGGCGTCGCTGGTCGACGGCTTCGTGCAGATGGACGGGCACGAGGCGTGGCTGTACAACGTGCACGTGCCGGAGTACAGCCAGGGCACGTGGACCAACCACAGCGCGCGGCGCAAGCGGAAGCTGCTGCTGCACCGCGAGGAGATCGACAAGCTGGAGTCGAAGTCGCAGGAGACGGGTCACACCATCGTGCCCCTCGCCCTGTACTTCAAGGACGGCCGTGCCAAGGTCGAGATCGCGCTGGCGAAGGGCAAGAAGGAGTACGACAAGCGCCAGACCCTCCGCGAGAAGCAGGACCGGCGCGAGGCCGAGCGGGTGATCTCGGCGGTGCGCCGGAAGGAGCGGGCGTAGAGGCCGTCCGCCCAGTGCCGGGAAGACTCCGGGCGTGGCCCGCGTTGAACGGGGCACCACGGCAGTGCGGCCGCGGGGAATACGGTGGCATCGTCGGGCGTTGGTCACGTACGATGGCACCTGCGCCTCACAGCGGGTGCGGGCCCCTCTCGCGGGGCAGATTGAAAAATCAACATGGGGATGATCGGTTTCGACAGCGGCTGTCGAAGCAGGGGAAGCGTGTCGAGGAAGCGGCCATGATCTCGTAAACCACAGGCCGAAAAAAATAATCGCCAATTCCAAGCGATCCATCTCCCAGGGCGAGCTCGCCCTCGCTGCCTGATCTTCAGGTAGCGAGCAGCGGCTCCCCTACTTAAAGGGAGTGTCAGCCCGGGGGTGTTCCCGACCCGGATCCTGGCATCATTTAGGGAACTAAACCTCGATCCCGGTCACGGGGTGACGAGGGAAACCACACAGTGACTGGGCCCGTCGGAGACTTGTCGGCGTGATCTCCGGGGCCGAGAAAAGCACAGCCGACTGCACACGGAGAAGCCCTGATTCCACACCGTTGGACGCGGGTTCGATTCCCGCCATCTCCACTCATCCCATGTGGGCACAGGCCCCGTCGCTTACGAGCGGCGGGGCCTTTGTCATACGTGGCTCGTACTCGCCCGCTCCGTCAGCCGCGGCGGCAGCAGCGTCACCTCCGGCACGGGCGTGCCGTGCAGTTTGTCCATCAGCAGTGCCACCGCTCGGGTGCCGAGCTCCGTGGCCGGCAGGGCGACCGACGTGATCGTCGCGGGGTCGTCGGGGCAGACGGCCGTGATCGACAGGTCCTCGGGGACGCGCAGACCGAGCTGCTGGAAGGCCGTGACCAGGGGTTCCACGAGGGGGGCGTTGTGGACGACCACGGCCGTCAGGGCGGGGTGCTGGCGCAGCAGCCGGTCCGCGATGCGGTGGGCCTCGTCCGGTGCCGACACGGCGGGGTGCACCGACGAAGCCAGCCCGTGGTGGTCGGCTGCGGCCGTGAAGCCCTCCACCAGGCGGTGGGCCGAGGCGGTCCTGCGGAGGTGGACCTCCGGCGGCGGGCCGACCAGGGCCACTGTTCGGTGGCCGAGGTCGGCCAGGTGGTGCACGCACGCCTCGCCCGCCGCCCTGTAGTCCAGGTCCACGCAGGTCAGACCGTGCGGGTCGGCGGGGAGGCCGAGCAGGACGCAGGGGCGGTCCAGGGAGCGGAGCAGGGGGAGACGTGGGTCGTGCAGGCCGATGTCCATGACCAGTAACGCGTCCGCAGGCACCGGTTCCCTGGCGCGGGTCAGGCCCTCCTCATGAGTGAGGAGCAGGACGTCGTGGTCGTACGCGCGTGCCGCTGTCACCACCGACTGCGTCACACGCATCATCGCCGGTACGTGGACTCCGGTGCGCAGCGGGGCTGCCACGGCCAGGACGTTCGACCCGCCGTGCGCCAGTGCGCCGGACTGCCGGCGGTAGCCCAGCTCCCGGGCGGCCGCCTCGACCCTCCGCCGGGTCTCCGCCGAGATCGGGCGCTTGCCGCTCAGCGCGTACGACACGGTGCTGGGGGAGACCCCGGCCCGCCGCGCCACGTCCGTGATCCTCACCATCAGGCCGGCTCCAGCCCCAGCGTGAGGGAGCCGGTTCCGGCCGGTGCCCGGACCTCGTGACCGGCGGCGGCGAGCGCCCAGGGTGCCGCCGGGGCGCTGCATGTCGCCCGCAGGGTGTCGCCTTCGCGTACGACCGTGAAGGTCACGTCCCCGACGCGTACCGTCGTCTCCTCGCCGGGCCGGAGGCCGTACGCCCGCAGGGTCACCCCGTCGGCGTGGTCGTAGTCCGGGCGGTCGTCCACCGCGCCCACCGGGATCACCGCACCCGGTCTGACCAGCAGCGGCACGCTCAGGAAGGGGTGCCGCTCGCACACCCAGCGGGGGCCGGTCACCGGCTCGCCGGTGAGGAAGTGCGTCCAGGTGCCCTCGGGGACGTAGTACGTGACGTCGCCCTCCTCGCTGAGCACCGGTGCGACGAGGAGGTCCGGGCCGAGCATGTACTGCCGTTCCAGGTGTGCGCAGCCCGGGTCGTCCGGGAACTCCAGCACCATCGCCCGCATCATCGGCACGCCCTCGGTGTGGGCGGTCCGGGCCGTCTCGTAGAGGTAGGGCATGAGGCGCAGCTTCAGCCGGATGAAGTGGCGCGCGACCTCCACCGACTCCTCGTCGAACAGCCAGGGCACGCGGTAGGAGCTGCTGCCGTGCAGGCGGCTGTGCGAGGAGAGCAGGCCGAAGGCCAGCCAGCGCTTGAACAGGGCCGGGGTCGGAGTGCCCTCGAAGCCGCCGATGTCATGGCTCCAGAAGCCGAAGCCGGACAGGCCGAGGGACAGCCCGCCGCGCAGTGACTCGGCCATCGACTCGTACGTCGCCTCGCAGTCGCCGCCCCAGTGCACCGGGAACTGCTGGCTGCCCGCCGTCGCCGAGCGGGCGAAGAGGACGGCCTCCTCATCGCCGCGGTGCTTGCGGAGCACGTCGAAGACCGTGCGGTTGTACAGGTACGTGTAGTAGTTGTGCATCCGCTCCGGGTCGGAGCCGTCGGACCAGGTCACATCGACCGGCACCCGTTCGCCGAAGTCGGTCTTGAAGCAGTCGACGCCCTGTGCGAGCAGCGCCTCCAGCTTGGCGGCGTACCAGTCGCGGGCGGCCGGGCTGGTGAAGTCGACCAGGGCCATGCCGGGCTGCCACAAGTCCCACTGCCAGACGCTGCCGTCCGGGCGCTTCAGCAGATGCCCGAGTGCCTTGCCCTCGGCGAACAGCGGGGAGCGCTGGGCGATGTACGGGTTGATCCAGACGCAGACGCGCAGGTCACGGGCGTTGAGCCGGGCCAGCATGCCCTCCGGGTCCGGGAACACCCGCGGATCCCACTGGAAGTCGCACCAGTGGAACTCGCGCATCCAGAAGCAGTCGAAGTGGAAGACGGAGAGCGGGAGTTCGCGTTCCCGCATGCCCTCTATGAAGGACGTCACCGTCTTCTCGTCGTACGACGTCGTGAAGGACGTCGACAGCCACAGGCCGAACGACCAGGCGGGCGGCAGGGCCGGGCGGCCGGTCAGGGCCGTGTACTTGCGCAGGATGTCCTTCGGGGTCGGGCCGTAGACGACGTAGTACGTCAGCTCCTGCGTCTCCGCGCTGAACTGCACCCGGGACACCACCTCCGAGGCCACCTCGAAGGACACCTTGCCCGGGTGGTCCACGAAGACGCCGTAGCCCGCGTCCGTGAGGTAGAAGGGGACGTTCTTGTAGGCCTGTTCGCTGCATGTGCCGCCGTCGGCCTGCCAGATGTCGACGACCTGGCCGTTCTTGACCAGCGGGCCGAACCGCTCGCCCAGGCCGTAGGCGGACGTGCCGACCTTAAGGACCAGCTGTTCGCGCAGGTGGTGCGCGCCGGTCGCGTCCCGCATGATGCCCATGCTCTTGTGGCCGCTGCTGGTGAGGGTGCGGCCGTGCGCGAGGAACTCGACGTGCCAGGGGCCGCCGCGGGCCACCCGGACCGACAGGTCGCCCGAGGTCAGGGTCGCGTGCTCGTCGTCGTAGGAGATCTGCGGGGTGGCTCCCGACCCGGTGAGCTCGAACTCGGGCCCCCGCGGTTCCCCTCCCGTGAAGTGCGTCAGCGTCAGGCCGATGACGTCGGGCATGGGCGTGTGCGCGTGGAGCGTCAGGACGGGGCCCTTCAACAGGTCGCCGCGGGAGCGGACGGGCCGGGTCGGCGCGTGGATCTCCAGCGTGCCGTCCGACTCGGTGGCGTCGAGCACTTCGGCCGGATGCGCCGCGGTGACGCCCTCCCGGAGCAGCCAGTAGCCGTCGGTGAACTTCATGTGGGGGGTCCTTCTTCCCGTGCCCGCGGGGGTCCGCACGTAAAGTCGAAGCGCTTCGACGAGCGAACGTATGTTGGGGTGCGTGAGGGCGTCAATGGGGCGTGCACTGATCAGTGAAGCGATTCGACACGCCGCCCAGGGACAACGCCAGGGCCACGGCCGCCGCCATCACCGGGATGGCGTATCCCGCCGTCGCCGACATCTGCTCCACCGTCCAGCCGCCGAGCGCGCTGCCGCATGCGATGCCGCCGAGCAGGCCGGTCATCGCCAGGGTCATGCCCTGGTGACCATCGTCGGGGCCGTCGCCATCCCGGCGACCAGCAGCGCGCCCGCCAGGAGCGGGAGCGCACCGGTGAGGGCGGCCGCGAGCAGGGGCAGGGTCAGCAGCGCGGTCGTCGCGGCCACGCACCACGGCAGGCGGGACGCGGCCGGCGGCCCGGCGGGCTTCGCGACGCCGTACAGCAGGCCCGCCGCGCATGAACCCGCCGCCGGGAGCGCGAGCACGACACCGGCCGCCGACCGGTGCCCCCGCGCGTCCGCGAACGCGAGCGTGACGACCTCCGTCGAGCCGAACACCGCGCCCATCGCCAGGCAGACGCGAGCAGCGGCGCCTTGGCGGGTATGCGCTCGCGGACCGGCGGCTCCGTCGAACGCCGGGTCGTGAACAGGAGCATGCCCGTCAGCAGCAGCATCGCGCCGACGAGCGTGCCCGCGTCCGGGAAGAACGCCCCGCACAGGAAGGCCGCGAGCACCGGGCCCAGCATGAAGCACAGCTCGTCCGCGGCCTGCTCGAAGGAGTTGACGGTGTGCAGCGCCTTGGCGTCACCGGCCAGCAGATACGCCCAGCGGGCCCGGGACATGCCGCCGGTGTCGGGGGTCGTGGCGGTGGCGGCGTAGGAGGCGAACAGGGTCCAGTCGGGGGCGTCGTGTCGCACGCACAGCAGCAGCGCGAGCTAGCCGAGGACGGCGATCACCGTGGCGGGCAGGGCCACCCGGGCCTGCCCGTGCCGGTCGACGAGCCGCGCGGTCCACGGCGCGACCACCGCGGTCGCCGCGAGTCCCGTCGCCGTGACGGCAACGGCGGTACGGGGTGAGTTGTGGCATGCGCCCACCGTCGCCCGGAGGTGATCGGCCGGTCCAACACCTGTTCCGTACGGAATCACGCACCTGGGTTGTAGGACGGACAGTAAATATGCCCTGCTCGTTCTTCATACAGCGATATGGAGAGTCCTTAATGGCACATGGAAAAGATGCTCAGCCGGAAAATCCTTCACTCGTTTGCCGCGCATCTGCCGGAGTGGGCCGACGGTTAGTCGGTACATGACCGAGGCGACCAGGAAAGACGGTTGGGCGGTAACGCTCGGCCCCTACACCTACATTCCCGCTCCAGTGCACTCGTCGGCGACCGTCAACGGCACGCTCACCAAGGGCGGTTGCCCGGTCGCGCTCCAGGTGACCGAGCCGGTCCTGCGCGATTTCATCGATGCCATGAGCGTGCTGGAGAAGGACCTCGCCCGGCGGTGGATCAGTGCGACGGAATGGCCCGCTTTCGCGCTTGCGGAATAGTCGGGTAGCGCTATGTACGACAAAGGAATCGAAGGCACCGGCCGGCACCGGGCGCCGACCCGGGATTTCGTCACTCCGCTGACGCCACCGGATCCGACCTGGGACCCGGCCGAGGAACTGGCGTTCATCCTCGAGGAGGCACTCGGGGAGCAGGGGCCGAGGATTCCCGCCCCGCGTGACGTGGCACCGGCCGCCCCCGCGGACCCGGCCCTGGGCGAGCGCATGCAGCGGCTCCAGGACATCACCGAGGAACTGCCGCCCGTGCGGGACGTCCCCCGGCGCCACCGCAAGGTCCGGACCCGCAGACCCCCGCGCCTGCTCCGCACCACCAGCTTCCTCGTCGC
Source organism: Streptomyces sp. NPDC050164 (assembly GCF_044459945.1). Classification (NCBI taxonomy): domain Bacteria; kingdom Bacillati; phylum Actinomycetota; class Actinomycetes; order Kitasatosporales; family Streptomycetaceae; genus Streptomyces; species Streptomyces sp. NPDC050164. The sequence goes on along the minus strand of NZ_JBITJK010000021.1, from coordinate 74,498 downwards.
CGCCCTGTCTGCCGTCATCGCCGCCGCGGTGAGCCTCCTGAGCGGCATGGTCGCCTACGACCCGCTGCGCCTGGCCGCCCTGTCCCCCGCGGAGCGCAGCCTCCGCACCTGGTGGCCCCTGCTGGTGTACGGGCCCTGGCTGGTGTCCTCCCTGTCCGTCCTGCGGGCCGCGCTGCACCAGCGCCGTGCCGTGCACTCCTGGTGTGTGGTGCTGGTCTTCTCGTGCGTCGCCGTGCTGCTGTGTGTCGCCCAGGCACCGAGGACCGTCCTCGGTACCGCGGCGGCTGCCCTGCCCGGGGTGGCGGCGCTGGCGTGCTTCCAGCAGGTCGTCCGCCAGATCACGCTGACGCGTCCGCCCGTGCGTACGGTGCCTCGGCATCGCTTGGGGCAGGTTTCGTCGAGGGAACCTGCCGGTGGGGATGTTCCGGGGGGTGAGGTGACGGGTGCCGGTTCGGGTGCGGGTGCGGGTGCCGGTTCCGGTCCGGTTTCGGGTGAGCGTGTGAGTGAGGGTGAGGGGCCTGGGCGGGTGGCCGGGACCTGAGCAGGCCGCCGGGGAGTTGCTCGCGGGCCGGCTGGATGCGTCGTTCGGACGGTTCGCCGGGCTGGACCCGGCGCTTCGGGCCGGGCTTGATCATCAGCCCGTTCGGTACGAGCCGATGGCGGTCGTGCTGCCCGAGGACCCGAAGGTTGGAGCTTGAACGACATGCGGTCGGCCCAGGCCGCACTCTGAACATGGCCACGGTCAATTCCTTCAGGGACAGCAATAAGACGTGCCATCCCATGGGAGATTCCAGCGGTGGGGCAACCGGCGATACCGGCCGCACCGTGCGATCCCGCTCGGTGCGGCCGGCGCAAGCGTGCCGGGTTCGGCCGGACGATGCCTACTTCAGGTAGCCACCCTTGAAGCCGCTCTGGTCGGCCCATACGCGCTGACGGGCGTCCCAGTCGATGCCGGCCCACTCGCCCTGCCAAATCGTCTCGGCGGTCGCGTTGTTGGCCGGGTTGGCGGAGATCCACTCCTTGACCGGGCTGTGGGAGAAGTCGGCGAACGGCACGTAGTTCCGGTGCGAGGCCCAACCGCTGTAGACCTTCACGACCCGGGAAGAAGTCGTGCGGTAGTTGATTCCGAGCTTCACGGTCGTGACCTTCACGCCGAAGATCTTGTCGGAAACGCTGTACCAGGCGCTCCGGTCGTAGTACCGCGCCGAGGGATCGGAGATTTCCTCGTCGGTGGTGGGAGGAGTTTCGGTTTCCTCCACACCGAGCTCCGCCTCCAGAACGACGTCGCCGCCCTCGGTCTCCTTTCTCAGCTCGGTGTCGTAGTCCTCCTCGTTGATGGAGTCGACGTCGGTGACGTCCGAGATGAAGTCCCCGAGTTCCTGTCCGCGCTGAGGGTCGTTCAGGTAGGTGACGAACTGTTCCTTCTGGCTGTCCGACAGCTCCTGGTACTGGCTCAGAGTCTCCTGGGCGTCCGCGTCACCCAGCTCCACCTGGGTCACGAGGTACTGCTCGTAGCCCTCGGGAGTGGTGGCTCCATCCTCTGCGGACGCCGTCCCCGGTATCGCCGCCATGGCCAGCGCCGCCGCCGTGACGGCAGCCAGGCTGACGAGTCTCTTGCGGGTCGTCTTCACGGTCTTACGCATTTCTACTGCCTCCGTTACGTGGATGAGAACACGAAGCGAATAAAGACAGCAGGGAAAGCGCGCAATGTGCAATGTGGAGACATTGCTCTGGGCAATGTCTGCGGCCCCCCTACACGCGGTTCGCCTTTCCCCTTTCGGCGTTCCCGCGCAGACAGAATCTTTCCATGAGAAGTGGATCCCGGGGGCCTTTCTTGCTTTATTTGAGCTTTTCTTGAGCATGGCCTGCGCTATCTGAGCTTGACTTGAGCATCGTCCGCCGAGATGTCCGAAAAAGCCGAGAGTGCTCCGGCTGAATTCGACGTCCGAGCACGCAACAACGCCCGGCTGGGGAATCCCAGCCGGGCGTCTGCGGTGCGGTGGAGAGGTGTCAGAAGGCCAGCGACCAGCCGTTGAGGGTGCCGGTGGCGCCCTCTGAGATGTCCTCGACGCGGAGCTTCCAGGTGCCGTTCGCCGGCGAGGCGCCGGCGTCGGCGGTGTAGAGGTGCTGGAGGGTGCCGCCCTTCTCCGTCTCGGACGTCGACTTCAGCGGGTATGTCTTGCCGTCCGGGGCGACCAGGCCGATCTCCAGGTCGCCGAGCCATTCGTGCGTGGCGTCCACGTACACCTGCAGTGTCTTCGGGGCGGAGCCGGTGAGCCCGCTGACCGTGATCGGCGATGTCACGACACCGGGGTCGGGGACGGTGTGGTCGGTCTGGTTCTCGTACGAGGTGGGAAACGTCAGCGACCAGCCGTTGAGCGTGCCGGTGGCGCCCTCTGAGGCGTCCTCGACGCGGAGCTTCCAGGTGCCGTTCGCCGGCGAGGCGCCGGCGTCGGCGGTGTAGAGGTGCTGGAGGGTGCCGCCCTTCTCCGTCTCGGACGTC
>NZ_JBITJK010000021.1:8813-71903 GCF_044459945.1 Streptomyces sp. NPDC050164 | reverse complement strand
CGGACGTCGACTTCAGCGGGTACGTCTTGCCGTCCGGGGCGACCAGGCCGATCTCCACGTCGCCGAGCCATTCGTGCGTGGCGTCCACGTACACCTGCAGTGTCTTCGGGGCGGAGCCGGTGAGCCCGCTGACCGTGATCGGCGATTCCACGGAACCGGCGTCAGGAATGGCGTGGTCGGTCTGGTTCTCGTGTGAGGGGAACGTCAGCGACCAGTTGTCGAGCGTGCCTTCGGCGCCCGCGGAGGTGTCCTGGAGCTGGAGCGTCCAGGTGCCGTTGGCCGGGGAGGCGCCGGCGGCGACCGTGTAGGTCTTGCTGAGCGTGCCGCCCGGATCCGTCCCGTTCGCTGTCTTGAGGGCGTACGTTTTGCCATCCGGGTCGACCAGGTCGATCTTCACCTCGCCGAGCCATTCGTGCGTGAGGTTCACCGAGACCTGCAGCGCCCCGGGGGCGTTGCCGGAGAACCCGTTGACCGTGATCGGCGACTGCACGGAACCGGCGTCGGGAACGATGTGGTCCGCATCATTGATGATCTTGGACGGGAGGGGCCTGGTGGCCGGTTCGGGCTCCGGCTCCGCTTCTCCGAGAGCCTTGCCGATGTCGATGCGGGGGGTGCTGACACCCGCCTCGGTGATGGTCGTCCCGGCCGTCTTCAGCAGCGACTCGAGGTCCGTGACGCTCTTGTCCGGGTAGGCCTGCTTGAGGCTGGCGAGGGCTCCGGTCACGTGGGGAGCGGCCATGGAGGTGCCGCTTTTGGAGTCATAGCCGTTGAGTACGGAGGAGATGATGCCGTTGCCGGGGGCGAACAGGTCGAGCAGTGGGCCGCGGTTGCTGAAGGAGGAGACTTCGTCGTCGTCGGTGGTGGAGCCGACGGCGATGGCGGAGGGTACGCAGGCGGGGGCGTTGACCGCGGTCTCGAGGCCGTTGTTGCCGGACGCGGCGACGGTGGCGACACCGGCGTCGAGCAACTTGTCGATGGCGGGCTTTCGGGCGTCTTTGGTGCAGGCGGTGGTGTAGCTGGCGGAGCCGAGGCTGAGGTTGGCGGCGATGACCGGAGTTCCGGCCTGCTGCAGTTGCCATACCTTCTCGAGCGCGGCGATCTGGGCGCTGGTGAAGCTGCGGACGCAGGGTGTGGCGGCGGCGGTGCCGCAGTACTTCGTGGAGTCGAACTTGCTGAAGACCTGGATGGCGATGATGTCGGCGTCGGGGGCGACACCGGTGGCGGGGGCTCCGGGGACGCCCGCGCCGTTGCCTGCGGCGATGCCGGCTACGTGGGTTCCGTGGTCGCATCCTTCGAGGGTGGCGCACGGTCCGCCGGCGGAGTTGGCGGCGCCGGTGCCTTCCTGCTTCGCTGTGCCGTTGGGGCACAGGCTGGTGGCGGAATAGGCGGCGTCGATCGTGGAGAAGCAGGCTTCGGAGACGACCCGGTCCTTGAGGAAGGGGTGGTTGGTGGCGACGCCGGTGTCGATGACGGCGATCGCACTGCCCTTGCCGGTCCTGCCCGCCTTGATGGCGTTGTCGCCGCCGATGAGGGGCACGCTTTCATCCAGCGTCGGAGGCACCGGTACGTCTTCGCTGACGCTGATGACGCCGTCCTGGGCTGCCAGTTCGTCCAGGCCGGTCCGGTCGACCCTGAGCGTGACGACCGGCAGGGTCGAGAAGGACTGCACCGTCTCGCCGGTGCTCGCCACGCTGGAGAGGTCGTCGCGGTTCTCGGTGACGACGTTGACGCGGACGGTGTCGCCATCGGCGGTCTCGTCGTACAGCGGCGGGTCGATCGGGTCGTCCTGCGTCGCGCTTCCCGCCAGGTCGTCCTCCGCTGTGTTGGCCGCGGCGGTGCTCGGCGATGTAACAGCATGGGCGGGGATCACGCCGAGGGTCACGGTCATCACCGTGGTGACGACCGTCGTCCATATCCGTCTTTTCATTTCGCTCTCGGAAGTAAGCAGGCATGACTCAGCATGCAGGGATGTGAGTGGAGAATTCCGGCATGAAAAAGCCGGGTGGCGAAACGTGTCTACGTGCGGTCTTCACGCACGGGCGTGACGCACTGGCGTGATCCGTCAGGAGGCCGTAGGGGAAAGCGGGCGGCTGAGCCGACCGCAGCGGCGACAGGGAGAGCGCTGTATTGCACAGGCACCCCATATAGACGGGTCCGCTTGATCGGATCGCAGAGTAGGGCGGCCGGGATCATGTCCGCAAGGCCCTCATGAACGGAACGAATGGCTCCGATTGCTGCGGCTGATTTCGGCGGCAAAACCCACCAGCGCTTACCTGGGGTTTTCGGAGGGTCGCAGGGTCACGCCTGCAAAACGGAAGCGGTGGCCACCACTTCCAGGCGGTCAGTATCTGCAAGTGCGTCAAACGGCATGATCCTGGGCGAAGTCGCGCCTTGGAAGTCGTCGCCCCCTCGTGTGAAGAGCCTCGCTCGACACCGCCTGTGTCGACGACATGTCGGCGTACGCCCGAACCGCGTACGCCGACGGAAGGGTCTCAGCGGCGAGTGAGCCACCGGCCCACGGCGATCACCGCGGTGATCAGGGCGACCAGGGCGACCGCGATCGCGATCTTCGTACCCGTATCCATGACGCTGAACATCTGGGTCTCCTTTTCAGGGGGGAAGTGTCGAGTTGGTCGTGCGGGGGTCAGGGCTTCCGAGGATTTCCGGAGGACGATCCGGGGTGGTAGCTGAGGAGGTCTCCCGGCTGGCACTGCAGGACTTCGCAGATCCGGGTGAGGGTGGTGAACCGGATCGCCTTGGCGCGTCCGTTCTTGAGCACGGACAGATTGACGTTGGTCACGCCGACGCGGTTGGCGAGTTCGGTGAGGGTCATGCCGTGCTCACTGAGGAGCTTGTCGAGGTGCACCTCGATGTCGTGACCCTCGGGGTCGTCGGCCGCCATCAGACGACCCCCTCGAGGTCCTCACGCATGGACGTGCCTGCGCGGGTGATCCGCGCGAAGGTCAGCAGACCGAGACCGGTCAGTACGGCCAGGTAGGGAGGTGTCCACATGCTCAGCCAGGTCCCGGCCGTGAAGTCCGCGGTCTTGGTCAGGGCCGCGAGCAGCGCCGCTTTGGCGTTGGCCTCGATGATCTCGGCGACCAGGCTCCCGACGAGCAGCCACCAGCCGAGCAGGCGGAGGCGGGATGCCGTCCGCACTGTGTAGACACCGTCCCGCGCCGCTCCCTGGAGGAGTCGGTGCAACAGGAAGAGGCCGCTGATCAGCAGCAGGGTCGACGGCAGTTCGCCGAGTTCGTCCAGGAGGCGCAGGAGCGCGTCGGGTGTCTCGGCGCAGTAGCGGGGGATCGAGTCGACCTGCATCCCGTTTTCGGGGATGAAGGCGTCGGCGGTGACCGAGCTGGTGGTCGACTCGTCGGCGATGCAGGCGTCGACGTCCGCCCAACTGCCGTGAATGACCGAGAAGACGAGCCCTGCCGTCAGGAAGACCAGCAGGGTGCGTAGGGCGAGGGACACGACCGTGGCCATGGGTTCGAGCATCTTCCGGTCTTCGGTCATGTTGCCCCACCCTGCTTATCGTTTATCGATGCTATCGATAAACGATAAGCGCCACGGGTGTGTGAAGCAACCGCACGGCGAAGACGGGGGGTGAGCTCACGGGGCAGGAGCCACCCGAGCAGGGCGAGGATGAGCGCCACGACCAGCACCCTCCACCATGTCGAAGGGGATCACCGGCAGGGCGGAGCGCTGCGCCTTCGGCGGTTCGGCCCCCAACTCGGCGGACATGGACTCTCCCCTTACCCGTGTGGGGTCCGCTAGAGGATCTTGGGCCCCTCTGCGCAATCCCCTCTCCGATGTGGAAAACTGCCCGGGTTGCGCTTGTGAACGTGTGGTCGGCGGGAGCGGTGGGGATGAGTAAGCGGCAGACACAGAAGATGCTGCGGCTGATGGCGAGCGGAGAACCGGTCGAGCTCACCAGCCCGATGGCGTCCGTGAAGAAACTCGCCCGGCTGGCCTTCGTCGCCCAGCAGTTCGGCTACGAGTACGCGGACGTCCGGCAGAGCACCGGCCGCAACGGCGCGCTCACCATGCTGATCCTGCCCGACCCCAGCCCGCAGGCCCGGGCCAGGGCCGCGCAGAACTGGGCGCAGTACCCGGGTGCCGGCGACGGTGTCTCCCTGCCGCCGCTTGTGCCGGACGCCTTCGAACTCCTCAAGGCCCGCATCAACTTCGACCTCACCGGCAAGAACGCCGAGAAGCGCATGGGCTACGTGGCCCTCGGCATCACCGCCGGCTGCGTGGTCCTCGCCCTCCGCACCGGCGGTGAGTCCTTCGACTTCATCGCGTCGGGTGTGGTGTGGCTGCTGTTCATGGCGATCCTCGGCATCGGGCTGTTGGTCACGCGGGGGCGCAACACGAAGTTCGCCGCGCGGTTGCAGGCGGCCGGCTTCATGCCGATGACCGATGAGAACGGGCGGGTGCGGTATCTGCCGCCGGGGCAGCAGATGCCGGGGCACGGCAATCCCTTCGCAGGCGGGCCGTACGGCGGCGGGCCGGGGGCCGGGGCCCCGGGACACGCGGGTGCGCCGGGTCAGCCGCCCGGGATGCCGGGCCAGCCCGGCGGGATGCCCGCTCCGGCCGGGGGCGCCCCCGCGGGTTACGGACAGCAGGCGCCGGGGCCGTACGCCCAGCCGGCGCCGGGCCCCTACGCAGCCCAGCCCGCCCCCGGCCCCTACCCCGCCCAGCCCGCCCCTGGTCCGTACGGAGGCCAGCCCGCGCCGGGCGCGTACCCTGGTCAGCCCGCACCGGGCCCGTACGGTGCTCAGCCCCCCGGCCCCTACAGTCAGCCGTATCCTCAGCAGAATCCCCACTGGCAGCCCCCGCAACGCTGACACAAGCCACCGAACCTCTCATCCCGCCCATGGCCGGGGTGAGAGCAAAGTTCCCTCGCGGTCACCCGCTGGCACAGCCACGAAACGCGTCCTCCCTACCTTCGGGTTCAGCCACTCGAAGAACGACCGAGTCCCGGAGCAAGTGGAGGCGTCATGACAGGCCCTGGCACGGCACCCGCACCCCCGAGCAGGGGCGGACGCTGGATCCAGCACTGGGATCCGGAAAACGAGACCTTCTGGAAGGAAACCGGGGAGAAGGTCGCGCGCCGCAACCTCTTCTTCTCCGTGCTCTCCGAGCACATCGGTTTCTCGATCTGGACCCTGTGGTCCGTCCTGGTCCTCTTCATGGGCCCGGAGTACGGGCTGACCCCGGCTGACAAGTTCATGCTGACCTCGGTGGTCACGCTCGTCGGCGCCGTCGTCCGCGTCCCCTACACCTTCGCCGTCGCGATCTTCGGCGGCCGGAACTGGACGATCATCTCCGCCGGCCTCCTCCTCGTCCCGACCGTCGCCGCGTTCGCCGTGATGAAGCCGGGTACCTCCTTCTCCACCTTCCTCCTCGTCGGGTTGCTGGCGGGCATCGGCGGTGGCAACTTCGCCTCCTCCATGACCAACATCAACGCCTTCTTCCCGCTGCGGAAGAAGGGCTGGGCCCTCGGCCTGAACGCGGGCGGCGGCAACATCGGCGTACCGGTGATCCAGCTGGCCGCCCTCGGGATCATCGGCGCCGGCGGCGGGCCGCGGGTGCTGCTCGGGATCTACATCCCGCTGATCCTCGTAGCCGCCGTCATGGCCGCGCTCTTCATGGACAACATCGAGAACGTGAAGAACGACACCGGTGCCGCCAAGGACTCCGCGCGGGACGCCCACACGTGGATCATGTCCTTCCTCTACATCGGAACCTTCGGCTCCTTCATCGGCTACAGCTTCGCCTTCGGCCAGGTCCTGCAGAACCAGTTCGGACGCACCCCGCTGGAGGCGGCGTACGTCACCTTCATCGGTCCGCTCCTCGGCTCGCTGATCCGGCCCCTGGGCGGCTGGCTGGCCGACAAGTACGGCGGCGCGAAGATCAGCCTGTGGAACTACGTCGGCATGGGCGTCGCGACGGCGATCCTGATCGGCGCCTCGATGGAGAAGTCGCTGGCGCTGTTCACCGTGGCGTTCGTGGTGCTGTTCGTCCTCAGCGGGCTCGGCAACGGCTCGACGTTCAAGATGATCCCGGGCATCTTCCAGAACAAGGCCCTCGCCAAGGGGCTGAAGGGTGAAGCGGCCGCTGCCTACGGGCGTCGCCTCTCCGGCGCCTCCATGGGACTCATCGGCGCGGTGGGCGCCCTCGGCGGTGTCGGCATCAACCTCGCCTTCCGCCAGTCCTTCCTCTCCTACGGCTCCGGCACCGGCGCCTTCGTCGCCTTCCTCGCCTTCTACGCGGTCTGCTTCGCGGTCACCTGGGCCGTATACCTTCGCCGCACGACTCCCCGGGTACCCGCCACGACGGCGACCTCGGAGGCGGAGCCGCAGCTCAGCTACGCCAAGGTATGACGCCGTGCTGATCCGGGGGACGACCCCCGGATCCCCGGCCGAAGCCCGAAGCCGTCGATCCGGCGGAAAACGGCATCGGTAACACGAGCGACATCAAGCCGATCCGGGCCTGTCACGAGCCGTTGACAGGCTCGATCGGCATGTAGGTACGCCGTACCCATGAAGTACGACGACTCGAGTGCGGGACGAGAGCCATGGACGAGGAAGAACAGCGACCGGACCACGGGCCCCTGGCGGGTTTCACCGTGGGCGTGACGGCCGCGCGCCGGGCCGACGAGCTGGGCACGCTGCTGCAGCGGCGCGGTGCCGCCGTTCTGCACGCCCCTGCCCTGCGGATCGTGCAGCTCGCCGACGACAGTGAGTTGCTGGGCGCGACGAAGGAGCTCATCCGCCAGGTGCCGGACATCGTCGTCGCCACGACCGCGATCGGTTTCCGGGGCTGGGTCGAGGCCGCCGACGGCTGGGGGCTCGGCGACGATCTGCTGTCGCGGCTCGGCGGAGTACGGATCCTGGCGCGCGGGCCCAAGGTGAAGGGCGCGGTCCGGGCCGCCGGGCTGACGGAGGAGTGGTCGCCGTCGTCGGAGTCCATGGCGGAGGTGCTCGACCGGCTGCTGGAGGAGGGCGTCGACGGGCAGCGGATCGCGATCCAGCTGCACGGTGAGCCGCTGCCCGGGTTCGTGGAGGCGCTGCGGGAGGGCGGGGCCGAGGTCGTGGGCGTGCCCGTCTACCGGTGGATGCCGCCGGAGGACATCGCCCCGGTGGACCGGCTCCTGGACGCGACGATCTCCCGGGGCGTGGACGCGCTGACCTTCACCAGCGCCCCGGCCGCGGCCTCCCTGCTCTCCCGGGCGGAGGAGCGCGGGATGCTCCCCGAGGTACTGGAGGCCCTGAGCCACGACGTGCTGTCGGCCTGCGTCGGCCCGGTCACCGCCCTGCCGCTGCAGTCCCGCGGCATTGACACGATCCAGCCCGAACGCTTCCGGCTCGGCCCTCTCGTCCAGCTCCTCTGCAAGGAACTGCCCGGCCGGGCACGCGCGCTGCCGATCGCCGGGCACCGGGTGGAGATCCGCGGCCACGCCGTCCTGGTCGACGGCGAACTCAAGCCCGTGCCGCCCGCCGGCATGTCCCTCCTGCGCGCCCTCTCCCGTCGCCCCGGCTGGGTGGTCGCCCGCGCGGAACTCCTCAGCGCCCTGCCCGGCTCCGGCCGCGACGAACACGCCGTCGAAACAGCCATGGCCCGCCTCCGCACGGCCCTCGGCGCCCCGAAACTGATCCAGACGGTGGTCAAGCGGGGTTACCGCCTCGCCCTGGACCCGGCAGCGGACACGAAGTACGCGGACGCGTGACCGCATCCGCGAGTTGAGCGAGATACCGCCACGCTGACACCCGCCGCCGCTCGGCAAGGCGTGCACGCCATGGCCGGAACCCGTGCCCGGGCGAAGCCCCCCCTCACGACCGGCCCGTGCGGGGGGTTTCCGGCGTCGCAGTGGGCAGGCACTGTAAGAGGGAACGGTTTCCCAGCCCTCTCACTGGCACCCCACCGAACCCCTCGCGACCGGGGTGCACCCTAGGCGGTGACAGGCACATGGCACTGGGTACGGCCACGGCCCCGTACGAGCTGCGCTTCGATGCCGGGCGGATCTGCCTCGATCTGCTCTCCACCACGCATCCGGAGGAACGGCTGGACTCCGTGGACGTGCTGCGCGCCTGGATCACCGGCTCCGGGCTCGTCCCGGCGGACACCGCCCTGGCCCACGCCGACGCCACCTGGCCGACCGCCTTCCGCGAACTGCGCGGCCAGGTCGACCGGTTGGTGCGCGGCTGGTCGGGATCCGGAGCCCGGGGTTACGACTTCGCGCTCGCGCGCGTCAACGACCTCGCCCGTACCGCGCCCCCCGCCCCGCGCGCCGTCCGCGGCGCGGACGGCGAACTCGTACGACAGTTGGACGGCCCGCCCGGCTGCCCCGCCCTGCTCGCGGCCGTCGCCCGGGACGCCGTGGACCTGATGACCGACCCGGTCGCCCGGGCGGCCCTGCGCCAGTGCGAGGGCGACAACTGCCCGATCGTGTACCTCGACACCTCCCGGGGACGCAGGAGGCGCTGGTGCTCCAGCGAGGTCTGCGGGAACCGCGAACGGGTCGCCCGGCACCGTCGCCGCGCGGCACTCACTCGCGCTTGAGTCCCTTTTGCCCTTCGCAGCAAGGGCGTTGGGTGGGCGCTGCATTCAATTTTCTTGTCCTAAATGCGACTTCTGTGAATGCGCTGTCGAAGTGATTTCGATTACACGCCGTTTACCTACGCCCCCGTAGGGAAGGCCTGGCTTGATCTTGCCAATGTGGCGGAAATGTAAAGGATGCGGGGTGGGAATGTGCGCCCATGTCCCGCTCGTCACGTCACTTCGAAGAAATCTGTCACGTCTCTTTGAACGCCCAACCGCTCGCGTCCGTACGGCATGTGGAGCGACCGACTGGGGGAACCCCCGGACACCGGAGGTGGGCGTGCGCAAGGATTCCGTCGTGGCCAATGAACGTGCACCGAGGGCCCGACATCGCATGTCCCAGCCCTCGGAACCCGACGAGGAGCTGATGCGTGCGCTCTATCGCGAACACGCCGGACCCCTGCTTGCGTATGTCCTGCGCCTGGTCGCCGGAGACCGGCAGCGCGCCGAGGACGTCGTGCAGGAGACGCTCATCCGTGCCTGGAAGAACGCCGGACAGCTCAATCGAGCGACCGGATCGGTACGCCCCTGGCTGGTGACGGTCGCCCGGCGCATCGTCATCGACGGCCACCGCAGCCGGCAGGCCCGGCCGCAGGAGGTCGACCCGTCGCCGCTGGAGGTCATCCCCGCGGAGGACGAGATCGACAAGGCGCTGTGGCTGATGACTCTGTCGGACGCACTCGACGACCTGACCCCCGCCCACCGGGAGGTGCTCGTCGAGACGTACTTCAAGGGGCGTACGGTCAATGAGGCGGCCGAGACCCTGGGCATACCCAGCGGAACCGTCCGCTCCAGGGTGTTCTACGCCCTGCGTTCGATGAAGCTGGCACTGGAGGAGCGGGGGGTGACGGCGTGATGAGTGTTTACGGGGGAAACCAGGGATTCGGTACGGGAGGCATGGGTATGTCTGGACCCATGCAGGGATCTCCGGTGCCGAACGAGCACGAGACCGTCGGCGCCTACGCTCTCGGCATCCTCGACGACGCCGAAGCAACCGCTTTCGAAGCCCACCTCGCGACCTGCGAATGGTGCGCCCAGCAGCTCGACGAGCTGGCCGGCATGGAGCCGATGCTCGCCGCCCTCGCCGACCTGCCCGGCTCCGGCACGCCCGCGATCGGCGAGTCGCTGTCCGCGAAGCCCCGGCCGCGCCTGGTCGAGAAGCTGGTCGACGAGGTCGCCGACCGCCGCGCCCAGAAGCGCCGCCGCAGTTTCTACATGGTGGCCGCGGCCGGCGCGCTGATCATCGGCGGCCCCTTCGTCGCGGTCGCGACGAACGGCGGCGGTGACGGCGGCGGCGCGGAGAACCGCCCGCTCGCCTCCAGCCCCGCCAAGGAGGCCTTCGACGGCATCTCCGACAAGATCTCGGCCACCGACCCGAGCACCAAGGTCACCGCGACGGTCGCCCTCCAGAAGAAGGACTGGGGGACGGGCGTGGTCACGGAGCTGAAGAACGTCAAGGGCCCGCTCAAGTGCGCCCTCGTCGCGGTCGGCAAGAACGGCGAGCGGGAGACCCTGTCCTCCTGGTCCGTCCCGGAATGGGGCTACGGCCTGCCGGACGCCAAGTCCGAGAAGGCCAAGGAGCCGCTGTACGTCCAGGGCGGCGCCGCCTTCGAGCCGAACGAGATCGACCACTTCGAGGTAGTCACCTTCGACGGCAAGCGGCTGGTCGAGGTCGACGCGTAGCCTTACCGGGTCCCCTTCGCGTACGGTGGACGGCTGCCCAGCACGTCAGAAGGGGGCCCGGTGGCCGCTCAGGCTCCACAGGAAACCGCGCTCGACTCCCTGAGAGACAGAGAGATCGGCGTCGAACAGGAACACCTGGACCGGGTGTACCGGCGCCTCGAGGAGAAGATCCACGAGGCCGAGTTCCTCATGAACGACGCCGCCCAGCGAGGCCAGGTCGGCACGCCCGGCGCGCTCGCCGAGCGGGACGCGCAGGTCTTCCGCGCCGGCATACACCTCAGCCGGCTGAACAACGAGTTCGAGGACTTCCTCTTCGGCCGCATCGACCTGCTGCGCGGCAAGGACGGCAAGAAGGGCCCCGACGGCGCGTACACCGCCGTGGAGCCCGCCGAGGGCGCGGTGCGGGAGGACAACACCGCCGACATCGCCGAGACGCTGCACATCGGCCGCATCGGTGTCCTCGACCAGGACTACGCCCCGCTGGTCATCGACTGGCGGGCCCCGGCCGCCGCTCCCTTCTACCGGTCGACGCCCGTGGACCCCGGCCGGGTCGTCCGCCGCCGGGTCATCCGCTCCAAGGGACGCAAGGTGCTCGGCGTCGAGGACGACCTGATGCGCCCCGAGCTCACGGCCTGCCTCGACGGCCACGAGCTGCCCGTCATCGGCGACGGCGCCCTGATGGCCGCGCTCGGCCAGGCCCGCAGCCACACCATGCGGGACATCGTCGCCTCCATTCAGGCCGAGCAGGACCTGGTCATCCGCGCCCCCGCCGCCTCCGTCACGTACGTCGAGGGCGGCCCCGGCACCGGCAAGACCGCCGTCGCCCTGCACCGCGCGGCCTACCTCCTCTACCAGGACCGCCGCCGGTACGCGGGCGGCATCCTGATCGTCTCGCCGACCCCGCTGCTCGTCGCCTACACCGAGGGCGTGCTGCCCTCCCTCGGGGAGGAGGGGCAGGTCGCCATCCGCGCCATCGGCTCCCTCGTCGACGGCGCCGAGGCCACCCTCTACGACTCCCCGGCCGTGGCCCGCGCCAAGGGCTCGTCCCGCATGCTCAAGGTGCTGCGCAAGGCCGCGCGCGGAGCCCTGGAGCTGAACGATTCACCGGCCCGGCTGCGCGTGGTCGCCTTCGGCCGCCGCCTGGAGCTGGAGGCCGAGCAGCTGGCGGGCATCCGCCGCGCCGCCCTCGGCGGCACCGCCCCCGTGAACCTGCTGCGCCCCCGCGCCCGCAAGCTCCTCCTGGACGCCCTGTGGGAGCAGTCCGGCGCGGCCGGCCGGCACACCGACCCGGAGCTCGCCGCCGAGCTGCGCTCCTCCTTCGACGAGGACATCACCTCCGAGGACGCCTTCATCGAGTTCCTCGACGCCTGGTGGCCCGAGCTGACCCCGGCGGCCGTCCTGGTCGCCATGGCCGACGAGCGGCGCCTCGGCCGCTGGGCCCGGCGGATCCTCAACCCCGGCGAGATCCGCAAGGTCGCCCGCTCCCTCAGGCGCGACGGCCACTCGGTGCACGACATCGCGATGCTCGACGAGCTCCAGGCCATCCTCGGCGCCCCGGCCCGCCCCCGGAAGAGGCGCGAACTCGACCCGCTCGACCAGCTCACCGGCCTGGAGGAGCTGATGCCGGTGCGCGAGGAGTCGCAGCGCGAACGGGCCGAACGCCTCGCGCAGGAGCGCACCGAGTACGCGCACGTCATCGTCGACGAGGCCCAGGACCTCACGCCCATGCAGTGGCGCATGGTCGGCCGCCGCGGCCGGCACGCCACCTGGACGGTCGTCGGCGACCCGGCCCAGTCCTCCTGGTCCGACCCGGACGAGGCCGCCCAGGCCCGCGACGAAGCCCTCGGCACCCGCCCGCGCCGCCGCTTCGAGCTCACCGTGAACTACCGCAACCCGGCCGAGATCGCCGAGCTCGCCGCCAAGGTGCTGGCCCTGGCCATGCCCGGCTCCCAGTCCCCGAAGGCGGTCCGCTCCACCGGCGTCGAGCCCCGCTTCACGGTCGTGGACGACACCTTGGCCGAGACCGTCCGCGCCGAGGCCGCCCGGCTGCTGGAGCGCGTAGACGGCACGGTCGGCGTGGTCGTCGCCATGCAGCGCCGCGAGGAGGCCCGGCGCTGGCTCGCCGGGCTCGGCGACCGGGTCGTGGCGCTCGGCAGCCTGGAGGCGAAGGGCCTGGAGTACGACGCGACGGTCGTGGTCTCCCCGGCGGAGATCGCCGACGAGTCCCCGGCCGGTCTGCGTGTGCTCTACGTCGCACTGACCCGGGCCACCCAGCAACTCACGGTCGTCTCGGCCGAACGGGACGAGCCCGACGCGAGGGGAGTGCCGGACCTGCTCAGGGACTGATCCCGGCCTTCCGGCGGACCGCACCTCGCTACCCACTTGTCGGCGAGATGAACTCCCGGTACGGGAATGGCCTTACGGGATCTGTTTGTTAGCCTGGATGTGGCACCGGCCCGATCCAAGCCCCCGGGCCCAACCTTCGTCGCTACGAGCGACCACTTGCCGCGAGGCGAGCATGGCGGGTCGGTGCCACTTACTTGTGAAGAGACCCACGTCCATACGTGACGTGGGTCTCTTTTTGCTGGCCTGTTCCGCGAACAAAAAGTTCGCAATCGAGGGTGGCTACCTGCTACTCAGCGGTAGGTGCGACGATCGGACGGCACAACTCAGCGTCAGGTGAAAGCAGAGGAAGTCGGCCATGGCAACGGCGCCCAGCGTCTCCTACTCGATGACGGTCCGGCTGGAGGTGCCCGCGAGCGGAACCGCCGTCTCGCAGCTCACCACCGCCGTGGAGTCCTCCGGAGGCTCGGTGACCGGCCTCGACGTCACCGCATCCGGTCACGAGAAGCTCCGTATCGACGTCACCATCGCGGCCTCGTCGACCGCGCACGCAGACGAGATCGTCGAGGAACTCCGCGGCATCGAGGGCGTCACGCTGGGCAAGGTCTCGGACCGGACCTTCCTCATGCACCTCGGCGGCAAGATCGAGATGGCGTCGAAGCACCCCATCCGCAACCGTGACGACCTGTCCATGGTCTACACGCCGGGCGTCGCCCGCGTCTGCATGGCGATCGCCGAGAACCCCGAGGACGCCCGCCGCCTCACCATCAAGCGCAACTCCGTTGCGGTCGTGACGGACGGCTCCGCCGTGCTGGGCCTGGGCAACATCGGCCCGAAGGCCGCGCTGCCCGTCATGGAGGGCAAGGCGGCCCTCTTCAAGCGGTTCGCCGGCATCGACGCCTGGCCGATCTGCCTCGACACCCAGGACACCGACGCGATCGTCGAGATCGTCAAGGCGATCGCCCCGGGCTTCGCCGGCATCAACCTCGAGGACATCTCCGCGCCCCGCTGCTTCGAGATCGAGGCCCGGCTGCGCGAGGCCCTCGACATCCCCGTCTTCCACGACGACCAGCACGGCACCGCGATCGTCGTCCTCGCCGCCCTCACGAACGCACTTCGCGTCGCGGGCAAGGCGATCGAGAACATCCGGGTCGTCATGTCCGGCGCCGGCGCGGCCGGTACGGCCATTCTGAAGCTGCTGCTGGCCGCGGGTGTCAAGAACGCCGTCGTCGCCGACATCCACGGCGTCGTGCACGCGGGCCGCGAGGACCTGGTGGACGCCGCCCCGGACTCGGCGCTGCGCTGGATCGCGGACAACACCAACCCCGAGGGCCTGACCGGCACGCTCAGGGAGGCCGTGCGCGGCGCCGACGTCTTCATCGGCGTCTCGGCCCCGAACGTCCTCGACGGCGACGACGTGGCCGCCATGGCCGACGGTGCCATCGTGTTCGCGCTCGCGAACCCGGACCCCGAGGTCGACCCGGCAATCGCCCGCCAGACCGCGGCCGTTGTGGCCACCGGCCGCTCCGACTTCCCGAACCAGATCAACAACGTGCTGGTCTTCCCGGGTGTCTTCCGCGGTCTGCTGGACGCGCAGTCCCGCACGGTCAACACCGACATGATGCTGGCCGCCGCGACCGCCCTGGCGGACGTGGTGACCGAGGACGAGCTGAACCCGAACTACATCATCCCGAGCGTCTTCAACGACAAGGTCGCGGGCGCGGTCGCCGGGGCGGTGCGGGACGCCGCGAAGGCGGTCGGCGCGACGGCGACGACCTTGCAGCCGTAGGGCGACAGCCCTGCCGACGGCTGTGAGGATTGCCACGACTGGCCTGGCAACGGCGCGTCGGGGAACCCCACCCCTTGGGCCGCCCTCTATCGTGTCGGCCAGGCTCAGGCCCTCTTTTCGTGTGACTCCCAAGGGTGTTCTCACGACTCCTGCGGGTGCCGGATTGGCTTTCCCGCCGCAGGTAGAGGCAGGATGCGTCCCTGGGCGCGAGGGTCTGACGACGGACCCGGGTCCGGGGACTCACACAGGACCCTGGCAGCATCGGCTTCGATCTGACGCCTCAACGGCAAGATGAACACGGGAGTAACAACATGAACCGCAGTGAGCTGGTGGCCGCGCTGGCCGACCGCGCCGAGGTGACCCGCAAGGACGCCGACGCCGTGCTGGCCGCGTTCGCCGACGTGGTCGGCGACATCGTCTCCAAGGGCGACGAGAAGGTCACCATCCCCGGCTTCCTGACCTTCGAGCGCACCCACCGTGCCGCTCGCACCGCCCGCAACCCGCAGACCGGCGAGCCCATCCAGATCCCGGCCGGCTACAGCGTGAAGGTCTCCGCGGGCTCCAAGCTCAAGGAAGCGGCCAAGGGTAAGTGACCTGGCTGTTCGTACGTCTCGGGACGACGTACGAGGCACAGTGACACCAAAGGGGCGGCCACCCGAACCGGGTGGCCGCCCCTTTGGGCATCATTGCGCGTGCTATCCGAGCGCCTTGCCCGGCAGCTCGACCTTCGCCCCCAGCTCCATGAGCTTCTCCATGAAGTTCTCGTAGCCCCGGTTGATGAGGCCGATGCCGTGGACGCGGGACGTGCCCTGGGCCGCCAGGGCCGCGATGAGGTACGAGAAGCCGCCGCGGAGGTCGGGGATGACCAGATCGGCGCCCTGGAGCTTGGTGGGGCCGGAGACGACGGCCGAGTGGAGGAAGTTGCGCTGGCCGAAGCGGCAGTTCGAGCCGCCCAGGCACTCGCGGTAGAGCTGGATGTGGGCGCCCATCTGGTTCAGGGCGGAGGTGAAGCCGAGGCGGGACTCGTAGACCGTCTCGTGGATGATGGACAGGCCCGTGGCCTGAGTCAGGGCCACCACCAGCGGCTGCTGCCAGTCGGTCTGGAAACCGGGGTGGACGTCCGTCTCCAGCGCGATGGACTTCAGCTGGCCGCCGGGGTGCCAGAAGCGGATGCCCTCGTCGTCGATCTCGAAGGCCCCGCCCACCTTCCGGTAGGTGTTGAGGAACGTCATCATCGAGCGCTGCTGGGCGCCACGGACGTATATGTTGCCCTCGGTCGCCAGCGCGGCGGACGCCCAGGACGCGGCCTCCAGGCGGTCGGACAGGGCGTGGTGGGTGTAGCCGCCGAGTTTGTCGACACCGGTGACGCGGATGGTCCGGTCGGTGTCCATCGCGATGATGGCGCCCATCTTCTGAAGGACGCAGATCAGGTCCTCGATCTCCGGCTCGACAGCCGCGTTCGAGAGCTCGGTGACACCCTCGGCCAGCACCGCCGTCAGCAGCACCTGCTCGGTCGCGCCCACGGACGGGTACGGCAGCCGGATCTTCGTACCCCGCAGCCGCTGCGGAGCCTCCAGGTACTGCCCGTCCGCCCGCTTCTCGATCCGCGCGCCGAACTGCCGCAGCACGTCGAAGTGGAAGTCGATGGGCCGGCCGCCGATGTCGCAGCCGCCGAGGCCCGGGATGAACGCGTGGCCGAGGCGGTGCAGAAGGGGGCCGCAGAAGAGGATCGGGATACGGCTCGAACCCGCATGGGCATCGATGTCAGCGACGTTCGCGCTCTCCACGCGCGTCGGGTCCATCACCAGTTCGCCGGGTGCGTCCCCCGGACGGACCGTCACACCGTGCAGCTGCAACAGACCCCGCACGACCCGTACGTCACGGATGTCCGGAACATTGCGGAGCCGGCTCGGAGCGCTGCCCAGCAGCGCTGCCACCATGGCCTTCGGTACGAGGTTCTTCGCACCGCGGACACGGATCTCGCCCTCCAGCGGGGTTCCGCCGTGGACAAGCAGGACATCGTCGTTGACGGTCATGAATCTCGCGTTCCGTGGAGTCGGGCAGGGGCCAGGAGGGAAAGGGTAATCGCCCTCCACCCCCCTTCCGTAAGCCCGAGTCAGACCCAGCCACGTCATAGCTCTGTCACAACACGAACCGTTCCGTGCCGGGCACGTGGGGTCACGGTCACGTCCGTGCGCGTGGGACGCATCAGTGCGCCCTGAGCTGCGTTCACTCCAGCCCCCGCATTGCCTCCCCACAGGGAGGGAAGATGCGGGATCATGTCTGGCATGACCGAGGTGTCCTCGCTCACAGGGCGGCTGCTCGTGGCCACGCCCGCCCTGGCGGACCCGAACTTCGACCGCGCGGTCGTGCTGCTCCTCGACCACGACGAGGAGGGCTCTCTCGGTGTCGTCCTCAACCGCCCCACCCCGGTGGACGTGGGCGACATCCTGGAGGGCTGGGGGGATCTCGCCGGCGAACCCGGCGTGGTGTTCCAGGGCGGCCCGGTGTCGCTGGACTCGGCCCTCGGGGTCGCCGTCGTCCCCGGCGGCGCGTCGGGGGAGGCCGCACCGCTGGGCTGGCGCCGGGTGCACGGCGCGATCGGCCTGGTCGACCTGGAGGCCCCGCCGGAACTGCTGGCCTCCGCCCTCGGCTCGTTGCGGATCTTCGCCGGGTACGCCGGCTGGGGCCCGGGCCAGCTGGAGGACGAGCTGGTGGACGGCGCGTGGTACGTCGTCGAGTCGGAGCCCGGCGACGTCTCCTCGCCGTCCCCGGAGAGGCTCTGGCGCGAGGTGCTGCGCCGCCAGCGCAACGAGCTGGCGATGGTGGCGACGTACCCGGACGACCCTTCGCTCAACTGATGTCCGTGACCTTCAGTACCCTTGGGCCTATGAGCACTCTCGAGCCCGAGCGCGGGACTGGTACGGGGACCCTCGTAGAGCCGACGCCGCAGACCTCTCACGGTGACGGTGACCACGAGCGCTTCGCCCACTACGTCCAGAAGGACAAGATCATGGCGAGCGCCCTCGACGGCACCCCCGTCGTGGCGCTGTGCGGCAAGGTCTGGGTGCCGGGCCGCGACCCGAAGAAGTACCCGGTGTGTCCCATGTGCAAGGAGATCTACGAGTCCATGGGCTCCGGCGACGACGACAAGGGCAAGGGCAAGGGCGACAAGTAGGCCCGGCCCGCGCGGCATAAAGCCTCCAAGGTGCGTTTTGCGCGCCCTGGGGGCTTTTGTGCTGTCCGGGTGTTGCGCAGGATGCGTCCGCCGGTCACAGAGTGGTTGAGACCTCTTGTGGGCGTGTTCATGCAGTCTCTAGCCTCCGATGTGTTGTGCACAGCGACGACACGATCTCCGCCTTCGCCGCGGGCAAGGCCGGGATGGCGATCGGCGGCGACTTCAGCCACACCGCCGTCGAGGCCGGGAAGGTCAAGGGCAAGTACGCCGTCGTCCCGCTGCCGAGGGTGAAATCCGGCTCGATCGCACCGGCCTTCGCGGGCGGCAACAACATCGGCGTCCTCAAGAGCACGTCCCACCGCACGCTCGCGGTCCGGCTGATGGAGCAGATCGCCTCCAAGAAGACCCAGACCGAACTCTTCGACGCGATGGGCTTCCTGCCGACCTTCACGGACGTCCGCCAGCAGGTCGCGCAGGAGGAGCCGTTCGTGAAGCCCTTCGTCCAGACCCTCTCCGCCGGCACCAGGTTCGTCCCCGCCTCGCCCGCCTGGTCCCAGATCGACTCCTCGCTCGTCCTGCCGACGATGTTCCAGGAGATCATCGCCGGCAAGAAGAGCGTGGCCGCCGCGTCCGAGGCCGCCGCGAAGAAGATGAACACCGCGTTCGGTTCCGCGAGGTGAGGCCGGTGAAACGACCGGGGGGAATCGGCGAGGGCCGACCGGGCGGGGGCCGACTTGGCGGGGAGCGATCCGGCCGGGGAGGACGTGACCGGGAGTGGGCCGGGGACGGGTGACCTGGTGGGGGCCGTGGGGGGTTCGGCTGGGGTCGGCGTGTCCGGGAGTGATCCGGAGGTGGCCCACCGGGCTGAGGTTGACCCGGTGGGGGCCGTGGGGGGTTCGGCTGGGGCCGGTCTGACCGGCACCGACTCGGCGGTCGCCGACCCGGCTGGGAACGACCCGGCTGGGGGTGACCCCGTGGGGGTCGGCCTGGCCGGGGCCGACTCGGCTGGGGTTGAGCGGACGGGAGCGGCTGCCGCGGAAGCCGGCTTGGCCGGCAGTGGTGCGGTGGGAGCCGTCCCGACCGCGCCCGCTGCCGCGGGAACCGATCCCGCCGGGAGTGCCCCCGCGGGAGTCGCCCGGGCCGGGAGTGCCCCGGCGGGAACCCCACATGGCCTGACCGGTAGCAGTCCCGCGTCCGCTCCTGGGACGTCACCGACCCGATCGCGACCCCGACCGGGGCGGGCGGGGACGGTTCCGGCGAGGTCCGCGCCGGGTATGGCGGCGGTTCGCCGGGGCGGCGGGCTTCCGCCAAGGGCGCCCGCGGGACGGGGGCGCGACGGGGTGTGGCCGCTAGGTCTGCGCTCGCATCCGGTGGGTGGACGCCCTGGCTGTATCTCGCGCCCGCGCTCGTCGTGCTCGGTGGGCTGCTCGTGTACCCCATTTACCAGCTCGGCCTGATCTCGTTCTTCCAGTACACGCAGGCGCAGGTCAGTGGTGGGGAGCCGACCAGCTTCGAGGGGCTCGCGAACTACGCCGAGTTGTTCGGGGATCCGCAGTTCTGGCAAGTGCTGCTCGCCACCGTGCTGTTCGCGGCGGCCTGTGTCGTCTCCACGCTCGCGGTCGGCTGCGCCCTCGCCGTGCTGCTCACACGCGTACGGGCCGTACCGCGGCTGGCGTTGATGCTGGCCGCTACGGGCGCCTGGGCGACCCCGGCGGTGACCGGCTCCACGGTGTGGCTGTTCCTGTTCGACCCGGACTTCGGGCCGGTGAACCGGATGCTGGGTCTCGGTGACCACTCGTGGACGTACGGTCGTCTCAGCGCGTTCTTCCTCGTGCTGCTCGAAGTGGTGTGGTGCTCCTTCCCGTTCGTGATGGTGACCGTGTACGCGGGTATTCGCGCCGTCCCGGGCGAGGTGCTGGAGGCCGCCTGCCTCGACGGCGCCTCGCAGTGGCGCATCTGGCGATCCGTCCTCGCCCCGATCCTCCGGCCGATCCTGGTCGTCGTCACCATCCAGTCGGTCATCTGGGACTTCAAGGTCTTCACCCAGATCTACGTCATGACGGGCGGCGGCGGCATCGCAGGACAGAACCTGGTCCTGAACGTCTACGCCTACCAGCAGGCGTTCGCGTCGTCGCAGTACAGCCTCGGCTCGGCGATCGGCGTCGTGATGCCGCCGAGGCCTCGGCCCTGCTGATCGCGGTCGTCGTCGCCTTCCCCCTCTACTGGATGGTGCTCAGCGCCTTCAAACCGGCCGGGGAGATCGAGTCGAGCGAGCCCAGGCCGTGGACTCTCGCGCCTTCCATGGACTCCTTCCGGCGCGTCTTCGGGCAGCAGGAATTCGGCCGTTACTTCCTCAACAGCCTCGTCGTCGCGGGCTGTGTGGTGATCGCCTCCGCGCTCGTCGCGTTTCTCGCCGCGACCGCCGTGACACGATTCCGCTTCCGCCTCCGGACCACCTTGCTGATCATGTTTCTGGTGGCCCGGTTGGTGCCCGTGGAGGCACTGACGATCCCCCTCTTCTTCCTCACGCGGGACTTCGGTCAGCTGAACACCCTGGGCTCGCTGATCCTGCCCCACATCGCCTTCTCGCTGCCCTTCGCGATCTGGATGCTGCGGGGGTTCGTGAAAGCCGTTCCGGAGGCGCTGGAGGAGGCCGCCTACATCGACGGGGCGAGCCGGGCGCGATTCCTGTGGCAGATCCTTTTCCCGCTCGTCCTGCCGGGGCTCGTGGCCACCAGCGTGTTTTCCTTCAGCTCCGCCTGGAACGACTTCCTCTTCGCCAAGTCGTTCATCATCAGTGACACTTCCCAGTCGACACTGCCGATGGCGCTGCTGGTCTTCTACAAGCCCGACGACCCGGACTGGGGCGGCGTCATGGCCGCCTCCACGGTGATGACCATTCCGGTCCTGGTCTTCTTCGTACTCGTACAGCGCCGCATGGTCTCCGGACTGGGCGGAGCGGTGAAGGACTGACGTGACGACTTTTCCGACGGATGTCGTGCCGGCACCCCTGAGTACCGAGACCGGGGACGGGCCCGGCTTCCGCCTCGACGCGGACACCGGGATCGAGGCGGACCCCGGCAGCGAGCCCGTCGCGCGGTGGCTGCGCGCGACCGTGGGCGCGGCGACCGGACTGCCGCTGCCCCCGCACACCGGCGGCATGAACCGGGTCCAACTGCGAATCCTGCCGGCTCTCGCCGGCGAACTCGGCGGGCCCGAGGCGTACCGCCTCACCGTCGACGGCGACCGTGCCGTCCTCGACGGGGCGAGCCGGGCGGGCCTGTTCCGGGGCGCCCAGACCTTCCGTCAGCTGCTCGGCCCCGAGGCATTTCGCCGCGCGCCGGTGACCCGTAGGCAGGCGTGGGAAGTGCCCGCCGTCACCATCCACGACGCACCGAGATTCCGCTGGCGCGGCCTCATGCTCGACGTCGCCCGGCACTTCATGCCCAAGGAAGGCGTCCTGCGCTATCTCGATCTGATGGCGGCGCACAAACTCAACGTCTTCCACTTCCATCTGACGGACGACCAGGGCTGGCGCATCCAGATCGAGCGGCATCCCCGGCTGACCGAGATCGGCTCCTGGCGGGCACGGACCAAAATCGGCCACCGGGCCTCGCCGCTGTGGGAGGAGAAGCCGCACGGCGGCTACTACACCCAGGACGACATCCGGGAGATCGTCTCCTACGCCGCCGAGCGGCATATCACCGTCGTCCCCGAAATCGACGTGCCCGGCCACTCGCAGGCCGCCATCGCCGCGTACCCGGAACTCGGCAACACCGACGTCATCGACACGTCCGCCCTCTCCGTCTGGGACACCTGGGGAATCAACCCGAACGTACTCGCCCCCACTGACAACACCCTGCGCTTCTACGAGGGCGTCTTCGAGGAAGTACTGGAGCTGTTCCCGTCGGAGTTCGTCCACGTCGGAGGCGACGAATGCCCCAAGGACCAGTGGCGGCGGTCCGCGACCGCCCAGGCGCGCATCAGGGAACTCGGCCTCGCGGACGAGGACGAGCTGCAGTCCTGGTTCATCGGGCACTTCGACGCGTGGCTCTCCGCGCGCGGGCGCCGGCTGATCGGCTGGGACGAGATTCTGGAGGGCGGGCTGGCGCAGGGCGCGGCCGTGTCCTCCTGGCGCGGCTACGCCGGAGGCATCGCCGCCGCCCGGGCCGGCCACGACGTCGTCATGTGCCCCGAGCAGCAGGTGTACCTGGACCACCGTCAGGCCCCGGGCCCCGACGAGCCGGTACCGATCGGGTGGGTGCGCACCCTGGAGGACGTCTACCGGTTCGAGCCCGTGCCGCCGGAGTTGACGCCCGAGGAGGCCCGGCACGTGCTCGGCACCCAGGCCAACGTGTGGACCGAGGTGATGGAGGACCACGCGCGCGTGGACTACCAGACGTTCCCCCGGCTCGCGGCCTTCGCCGAGGTCGCCTGGAGCGCCCTGCCCGCCCCGGCGGAACGGGACTTCGCCGGCTTCGAGCGCCGTATGACCGCCCACTGCCGGCGGCTCGACGCCCTCGGCGTCGCCTACCGGCCACCCGCCGGCCCGCTGCCCTGGCAGCGGCGCCCCGGGGTGCTGGGCCGCCCGATCGACGGCCCGCCGCCCAGCCGGTAGCACCGCAGTCGCTACCGAACAGCTCGAACAGGCCACGGAAAATGCGCACAAGGGTCACCGAAAGTGCCAATCCGTACGCACAGGTGAACCCGTGCGAAAACGGACCATCTCCCCGTTGAGGTGGGCGAATGCCTCCTAGCGGACCCGTGTCCTCGGCTCTCGCCAAGATGTGCCAGAGTTGCCACGTCCGCCCTGTCAGCACGTACCGTACGGCAGCACAGGTGGGACCAGGTGGGGCAGCGGGAAGGGGCAGCCGGTTTGACCACGCACGCACCGCAGGCGGGGCAGGCCGTCACGCTGCCCACGACGCTGGACGAGGCCGTCGCGGCACTCACCGCCGTACCCGCCGCCGTGCCCGTCGCGGGCGGCACCGACCTCATGGCCGCCGTCAACTCCGGGCAGCTCAGGCCCGCCGCGCTGGTGGGACTCGGCCGGATCAGCGAGATCCGCGGCTGGCAGTACCTGGACGGTCACGCGCTGCTCGGCGCGGGCCTCACGCACGCGCGCATGGGCCGCCCCGACTTCGCGGCCCTGATCCCGGCGCTCGCCGCCGCCGCGCGCGCCGCCGGCCCGCCGCACATCCGCAACGCGGGCACCCTGGGCGGCAACATCGCCTCGGCCGCCCCCACCGGGGACGCGCTGCCGGTGCTGGCCGCCCTGGAGGCGACACTGATCATCGCGGGCCCGGGTGGAGCCCGCCGGGAGATCCCGGTGTCGCACCTGCTGGCCGGGATGGACATGCTGCGCGCCGGTGAACTCATCGGCTACGTGCGCGTGCCCCTGCTGCACGCCCCGCAGGTCTTCCTGAAGGCGACCGGCCGTACCGGCCCGGGGCGCGCGGTGGCATCCGTGGCCCTGGTTCTGGACCCCGCACGCCGGGGTGTGCGCTGCGCGGTGGGTGCCATAGCGCCGATGCCGCTGCGGCCCCTGGAGGCCGAGCAGTGGGTCGGCCGGCTCATCGACTGGGACAACAACCGCGCGCTCGTGCCGGAGGCCCTGAGCGCCTTCGGGGAGTACGTCGCCGCGGCCTGCATTCCCGACGCGGCCCCGGCCGAGGACGGCTCCGTACCGCAGCTTCCGCCCGCCGTATTGCACCTGCGGCGCACCGTCGCCGCGCTGGCCCGACGAGCACTGGGGAGGGCGCTGTCGTGACCGACGACCAGCACGGAGAGGGCACGCCCCGGGGCGGGAGCCGCTGGGACCCGCTGCCCCAGGGCGAGTACGACGACGGCGCCACCGCCTTCGTCCAACTCCCCGAGGGGGGCGTCGACGCCCTGCTGGCCGCCGACAGTCCCCTCGCCGCGCCCGGCCACGGCTACGTACCGCCGCAGATAACGGTCGACCCCGCCACGACCGCCGGAACAGACCCGGCCGCCCACGGCGCGTGGCCGGTGCCCGGCGCGCCCGTCGACGGCGCCCAGTGGCACGACCCGCACGCGGCACACCAGCAGGGCCACGAGCACGGCGGTCACCAGCAGCCGGGGCACGACACGGGGGAGCGGTCGTACGGCTCTCAGGAGCCGTACGGATCCGGCACGCCGTACGGCTCCGACGCGGGGCAGGAGCGGCACCGCGAGGACGACCGCTTCACGTACAACCCGGGAGCCACCGGGCAGTGGAACTTCGAGGAGACCACGGCGGCGGAGTCCGCGCCCGGCCATGACGTGACCGGGCAGTGGTCCATCCCCGTCGCCGGGGGCGACCTGCCGGACGAGTCGGGCGAGTTCACCACGTCCTCGCTGGTCGAACAGTGGGGCGGCACCCCACCGCCCACGCTGCCGGGCGGTGCGCCCGCGCCGTGGGCCACGCAGGCGGCGGGCCGGCCGTGGGGACAGCAGGACACGACGGGGCAGGAGCAGGCCGGGCCGGGTCACCCGCACGGGCACGAGCAGGGCGGCGGGCACGGACACGGGCAGCCGGGGGCCGCCGGACCGGCCTCCGGGTACGCACCGGATCCGGCCGCGCGGAGCACCCACGCCCCGCAGCAGCCGCACGCCGGCCCTCTGCCGCAGGAGGCCGACCCGGCGGCCGGCCACGCCCCGGGAGCGACCGACGGCACCGGGCACGTACCGCAGCACTCGGAGGGTGCCGGGCAGGCGCCGGAGCCGTCCGGGTTCGGTGGCCATGGATCTGAGTCGCCTGAATTCGGCGGTCATGGGCCTGAGTCGTCCGGATTCGGCGGCCACGGGCCCGAGATGCCCGGAGCCGGTCACGCACCTCGGCCGCCCGACGCCGACCACGCGCAGGAGCAGCCGGCTTTCGCCGACCACGGGCCGGATCCGCACGGCTTCACGGACCAGGGCCCGGAGTCGCCCGCCTTCACGGACCGCGGCTCGGAGACGTCCGTCTTCACGGACCACCACGGCCCGGAGCCGTCTGCCTTCACCGGCCATGGCCCGGAGCCGCACGCCTTCACGGACCACCACGGCCCGGAGCCGCACGGCGTACCCGGCCACGGCCCGGAGCAGTCGGCTTTCACCGATCACCGCCCGGAGTCGTCCGCCTTCACGGACCACCACGGCCCGGAGCCCTCCGGAGCACCCGGACACGCGCCGGACCCCTCGGGTCACGTCGGTGAGCCGCCCGAGCACCCCGTCGGCGCCGATGACGCTCCCGAGCACCCCGGGCACCCCGGGTCCGCCGCGCACACCCCCGAACGGCCCGCCTCCCTCCAGCCGTACCCCGAGGCACCGGGGGAGGGCCCCGCCGAGCCCGCGCACGAGGCACACGCGGAAGCCGCCGCGCCCCCGCAGACCGCCCAGGAAGCCTCACAGGGCGCTCCCGGCCCCGGTGAGGTCGCCGAGGACGCCCCAGAGGCCGCCGACGCCCCCGCCGAGCCGCCCGCCGGGCCCCTCCCGGCCGAGGCGGTCCCGGACAACGCCGGACCGGAGGACGCCGGACCGGAGGACGCCGGACCGGGGGAAGCCGACGGCGAGACCCCGAACGACCAGGCACAGCAGGACCCGTCCGCCGTCTCGCAAGACTCGGCCGACCCCCAGGGCGAGGCGTCCCAGGACACGCCCTCCACGGCCCCGCAGGAGGAACACCCCCTCGCCTCCTACGTCCTGCGCGTCAACGGCACCGACCGCCCCGTCAGCGACGCGTGGATCGGCGAGTCCCTGCTGTACGTGCTGCGCGAGCGGCTCGGACTCGCGGGGGCCAAGGACGGCTGCTCGCAGGGCGAGTGCGGCGCGTGCAACGTCCAGGTCGACGGGCGGCTCGTCGCGTCCTGCCTGGTCCCGGCCGTGACCGCCGCCGGAAGCGAGGTCCGTACCGTCGAGGGCCTGGCCGAGGACGGGCAGCCGTCGGACGTGCAGCGGGCGCTCGCGCGCTGCGGCGCCGTGCAGTGCGGCTTCTGCGTGCCCGGCATGGCGATGACTGTGCACGACCTCCTGGAGGGCAACCCGGCGCCCACCGAGCTGGAGACCCGCCAGGCGCTGTGCGGCAACCTGTGCCGCTGCTCCGGCTACCGGGGCCTGGTGGACGCCGTACAGGAGGTCGTCGCCGAACGCGAGGCACACTCCGCGCCCGCCGACGGCGACACCGACGAGGCCCGTATCCCGCGCCAGGCGGGCCCGGGCGCCGGCGGCGTCAACGCGTCGGCCTTCGGCTCGCCCCCGCAACCGCACACTCCAGACCCCCATGACCAGCCCTACGGCCAGGACGGAGGCCCCGCGTGAGCAACGAAGCAGCCACCGCGCAGGCCGCACAGGCCGCGGAGGCCGCCCCCGCCCCGGAGCCGCTGCCGCACGGCCTGGGCGCCTCCCTCCCGGCCGCCGACGCCCGCGCCAAGACGGAGGGCACCTTCCCGTACGCCGCCGACCTGTGGGCCGAGGGCCTGCTGTGGGCGGCCGTGCTGCGCTCACCGCACCCGCACGCGCGCATCGTCTCCATCGACACCTCCCACGCACGCGAGATGCCCGGCGTGCGCGCCGTCGTCACCCACGAGGACGTCCCCGGCAGCCCGTTGCACGGCCGAGGGAAGGCCGACCGCCCGGTTTTCGCCTCCGAGGTCGTACGCCATCACGGCGAGCCCATCGCCGCCGTGGCGGCCGACCACCCGGACACCGCGCGGATGGCCGCCGCCGCCGTCATCGTCGAGTACGAGGTGCTCGACCCGGTGACCGACCCGGAGCAGGCCTTCGAGGCGGAGCCGTTGCACCCCGACGGCAACCTGATCCGGCACATCCCGCTGCGCCACGGCGACCCGGAGGCGGCCGGCGAGATCGTCGTCGAGGGCCTGTACCGCATCGGCCGCCAGGACCCCGCGCCCATCGGCGCCGAGGCGGGCCTGGCCGTACCGCGCCCGGACGGCGGGGTGGAGCTGTACCTCGCCTCCACCGATCCGCACACCGACCGCGACACGGCCGCCGCCGCCTTCGGCCTGGAACCCGAGCGGGTCAAGGTCGTCGTCACCGGTGTCCCCGGGGCCACGGCCGACCGCGAGGACCAGGGCTTCCAGCTCCCGCTCGGCCTGCTGGCGCTGCGGACCGGCTGCCCGGTGAAACTCGCGGCCACACGCGAGGAGTCCTTCCTCGGGCACGTCCACCGGCACCCCACCCTCCTGCGCTACCGCCACCACGCCGACGGCGAGGGCAGACTCGTGAAGGTGGAGGCGCAGATCCTGCTCGACGCGGGTGCCTACGCCGACACCTCCGCCGACGCCCTGGCCGCCGCCGTCGCGTTCGCCTGCGGCCCGTACGTCGTCCCGAACGCCTTCATCGAGGGCTGGGCCGTACGCACCAACAACCCCCCGTCCGGCCACGTGCGAGGCGAAGGCGCCATGCAGGTCTGTGCCGCCTACGAGGCGCAGATGGACAAGATCGCCAAGAAGCTCGGCATCGACCCGGCCGAGGTGCGGCTGCGCAACGCCATGGCGACGGGTGATGTGCTCCCGACCGGCCAGACGGTGACCTGCCCGGCCCCGGTCGCCGAACTGCTCCAGGCCGTGCGGGACTTCCCGCTGCCGCCGCTGCCCAAGGACACGCCCGAGGAGGAGTGGCTGCTGCCCGGCGGCCCAGAGGGCGCGGGCGAACCGGGCGCGGTGCGCCGGGGCGTGGGCTACGGCGTGGGCATGGTGCACATGCTCGGCGCCGAGGGCGCGGACGAGGTCTCCACGGCGACCGTGAAGGTCCACGACGGTGTGGCGACGGTGCTGTGCGCGGCGGTCGAGACCGGCCAGGGCTTCACGACCCTGGCCCGGCAGATCGTGCAGGAGACGCTCGGCATAGACGAGGTGCACGTGGCGCCGGTCGACACCGACCAGCCCCCGGCGGGCGCGGGCTGCCGGGGTCGGCACACCTGGGTGTCGGGCGGCGCGGTGGAGCGCGCGGCCAAGATGGTCCGCACGCAGCTCCTCCAGCCGCTCGCCCACAAGTTCGGCATGTCCACGGAGCTGCTCCAGATCACCGACGGCAAGATCACGTCGTACGACGGAGTCCTCTCGACGACCGTCACCGAGGCGCTGGACGGCAAGGAACTGTGGGCCACCGCCCAGTGCCGCCCGCACCCGACCGAGCCGCTGAACGAGGCCGGCCAGGGTGACGCGTTCGTCGGCATGGCCTTCTGCGCGATCCGCGCGGTGGTGGACGTCGACATCGAGCTCGGTTCCGTACGGGTCGTGGAACTGGCCGTCGCCCAGGACGTGGGGCGGGTCCTGAACCCCACCCAGCTGGCCGCCCGGATCGAGGCGGGCGTGACCCAGGGCGTGGGCATCGCGCTGACCGAGAACCTGCGCACCCCGCGCGGCCTGATCCGCCACCCGGACCTGACCGGCTACGCCCTCCCGACGGCCCTCGACGCGCCCGACATCCGCATCGTCCGGCTGGTGGAGGAGCGGGACGTCGTCGCCCCCTTCGGGGCGAAGGCGGTCAGCGCGGTGCCGGTGGTGACGTCCCCGGCGGCCATCGCGTCCGCCGTACGGGCCGCCACGGGCCGCCCCGTGAACCGGCTGCCGATCCGCCCGCAGGCCGCGGTGGTCACGGAACGGTCCTGATGCCCGAGCCGGCCGGGGTCGTCCTGGTCACCGGGGTGATGGCGGCCGGCAAGTCGACGGTCGC
Source organism: Streptomyces sp. NPDC050164 (assembly GCF_044459945.1). Classification (NCBI taxonomy): domain Bacteria; kingdom Bacillati; phylum Actinomycetota; class Actinomycetes; order Kitasatosporales; family Streptomycetaceae; genus Streptomyces; species Streptomyces sp. NPDC050164. The sequence continues at coordinate 43,626 of NZ_JBITJK010000021.1, read as the reverse complement.
ACAGGCGCTGGCGGAGACCCTGCCGCGGGCCGCGCACGTCCGCGGGGACCTGTTCCGGCGCATGATCGTGTCCGGCCGCGAGGAGTACCTCCCCGGCGCCGGGGATGAGGCCGAGGCCCAACTCCGGCTCTACCGCCTGTCGGCGGCGACGGCGGACGCGTACGCCGAGGCCGGGTTCACGGCGGTCGTGCAGGACGTGGTGCTGGGCGAGGACTTGAGGACGTACGCCGGCCTGGTGCGCACCCGGCCGCTGTACGTGGTCGTCCTCGCGCCGCGGCCCGAGGCGGTGGCCGCGCGAGAGGCGGAGCGGTCGAAGACGGGATACGGCGCCGCCTGGACCGTCGGCATGCTGGACGAGGCGCTGCGCACGCGGACGCCGCGCATCGGACTGTGGCTGGACACCTCGGAGCTGACGGTGGGACAGACCGTGGAGGCGATTCTGGCGGGAAGGGAACGCGCGAGGGTTCTCTGAGCGTCTGGTGAGGTGGACGCGTGGTCGCCGGGTGCGTCGCTGCTCCGGGGCGTTGTCAGTGGTGGGGCGTACTGTTCTGGGCAGTGGGGGACGGCTGCCGGGCCTGGCCGGGCGGTCTGCCGTGCTCCGCCAGGGGACGGTGAGCAAGCACATGCGGGGGAGCCCATGAGTACGACCGACGCCGGTTCCGCGGTGATCACCCTGACCGAGTCCGAGCTGGATCCGTGGGTGACGCACGCGTCGACGCGGCACTGGCTGACCGGTCCCGGGCTGCCGGGCGACAGCGGCGTGCTGAGCTTCGCCGAGCTGGGCCGGGAGGGTCTGCGCAGGGTGGCGGACTCGACGGGCGGTCCGGAGGACCGGCTGTCGGCGGAGCTGCGCGAGCAGCTCGTGATAGGCGGACTGCTCGGCCCCGCAGGCCTGGAGACGGAGTCGGTCCTGCTGGACGGCGCGACGGGCGAGATCTCGACGACGTACTTCCTGCACGACCGCCCCGACCTGATGGACCGCCGCCCCCTGGCGCCCTCGCTGCGGACGCTGGTGCGCTTCGCCGAGGCGACGGACGAACTGGCGGGCCTGCGCGGCCAGTTCGCCTCCTACGCGGGCCGCTTCGGCCCGAAGGCGGTGGCGGAGGCCTCCCGGCACCTGCTGGCGGTGTTCCGGGACGAGGCGGACGGCGAGCCGGCCCCGTTCTGGAAGATGGCGGCCCTGATCCGCCCTCTGTCCCTGGTCGCGGGCCGGGGCGGCGCATCCGGCCTGTCCCTGGACCTCCCGCACCGCCTCCTGGACCAGGAGTTCGGCCCCGGCAAGGTGGCCCGCTTCGAGGACGTCGACTTCCCCGCGACCCTCACGCACGAGCCGACCCGCCGCTTCCTGCGCGAGGTGGGCCTGCCGGAGGACGCCCACGTCTTCTCCCTGGACACGGACGTCCCCCTGGCGACGCTGGCGGAGTACCACGCCGACACGGACGCCCTGACGGAGCTCCCCTCCGGCGCCCACCGCCTGATACGCCTCGGCCACCTCGTCGAGGACAACAGCCTGGTCGTCGACGGCGCGACGGGCGCGGTCCTGAACTGGAGCGAGCCCGAGGCGACGCTGTACCCGCTGAACACGGACGTGTCGACCCTGGCCTTCACCCTCTGGCTGCTGCACCGCGAGCGCGCGATCGACGCCCAGTCGGACCACGAGCTGACGACCGACACCTACGACCAGTTGGCCATGACGATGCTCCAGGTCCTGTCGGCGGTCGACCCGACGGGCGTCACGGCGGGCAGATCGGGCCGCCACTACTGGACGGACGCGTTCCAGGACGAGGCGGGCGGGGTGCTGTAGGAGCGGGTGCCGCAGGAGCCGGGTCCACGCGCCGGAGGGTGGTCCAGCCGGCCCACCCCCGCTGTTTCAGCAGCTCGATGAGCCGACGGGCGGAGGGCACGGTGTCGAAGACGAGCCTGTCCATCAACTCGGCGAGCACCGGCTCGATGCCGGCCGGGTCGCCGACGTACTCCTCGCCCCGCTCGTCGGCCAGTTTCGTGACGTAGGCGGCCACCCGGTCGGCCGGCTCGACGAGCTGCGGGTCGTCGCCGCACTCGAGAGCCGCACTCAAAGCGACATAGAACTCGGCGAACTCCGGATCGGCGATCCGCTCCTGCTTGCGCGCGACCCACTGCGCCACTCGCTCGGGCGAGCGCGCGGCCAGCGGGATCCAGCCGTCGCGCTCGGCCTGGACGATCCGCTCGTCGACGCCGAGCGCCCGCAGCCGGTCGAGGAACCCGACCACCTCCGCGGGCAGGGCCGGACTCTCCCCGGAGGCAAGGCGAGCGATCCGCTCACGACGCCGCTGCCGCTGCCGGATCTCCGCCTCCAGCCGCCTGTCGATGTCCGCGACGGCAGTGACGAACTCCTCGTCATCCCTGCGTCAGGGTCAAGGGCGGGATGGGGCAGCCGGAGCGGTGATCCGGCCCTCGTCCCCACCCGACTGCTCCCGTTGCGCCCTGATTGCGCCCTGGCCCACTCCTGAACGCACCCACATGCTCGGTTCCATGGGGGATACAGGCGAGTCGAGCATCATCCCGTTACCCGACCCCGACGGACACCGGCAGCGGCCATCGGACGCGCCGCAGCCGTGGGAGAAGACCGACCGGGCCCAGGCCGCGATGGAAGGCGCCACCGGACCTGAGCCGCCCGCTCCACCCGTCTGCCCGAACTGCGGGCTTGTCGGTGATCGGCGTGTCACCTACTACGGCTGGCACGTCCTTCTCGAACCGGACATGCCGGTGCCCGCGCACCTGGTGCCCGCCTGGCACCGCTGGTACGTGGACTCGGGCGGGACCGCGTGGAACAGCCGTGAGGAAGAGCCCGCGCCCGGTGCCGTGTGCCGCGTACCGCATCGGATCGCCTGTCCCGGACTGCGGCTCGAGGAGGTCGGCCTGTGGCGGTGGCTGGACGCCGTACGTGCGGAGAACGCGCGCCGGGCGCGGCGGAAGGCCGACGGGGAAACCGGCCCGGCAGCGCTTCCCGACGCCGGTTAGTGCTTGTCCGGGCGCGGCAGAGGCTGAGGTCGGCGTGCGACGACGTCCTCCGGCTCAGGGCAGCACGCGGTAGGTCAGGTGCGTGACCAGGCTCGCCGGCCGGGACTTCACCTGCTCCAGTTTCAGCGGCGGGACGCCCTCGAACAGCCGCGTGCCGGCGCCGAGCGTGAACGGCACGACGTGCAGCCGCAGTTCGTCGACCAGGCCGGCGGCGAGGTACTGGTTGATGGTGGTCGCGCCGCCGAGGATCAGGACGTCGCCGTCGCCGGCCGCCGCGCGTGCCTGTGCCAGTGCCGACGCGATTCCGTCGGTCACGAAGTGGTAGGTGGTGCCGCCGTCCATCGACTGCGGCTCGCGCGGGTGGTGGGTGAGCACGAACACCGGTGCGTGGAACGGCGGATTGCCGCCCCACCAGCCGTTCCACTGACGGTCCCACTCGCCGCGCACAGGGCCGAACATGTTGCGCCCCATGACGAATGCCCCGGCGGCGGCCAACTGGTCGACCTCGGCACGGTTCTCGTCGGGAGTGTCGAACATCCAGGCGTGCAGCTTGCCGCCCGAGCCGTCGCCGCCGTCGTCGCCGAACGGGCGTTCCTCGCTCTGGTTGAGCCCGGCCGAGTAGCCGTCGGCCGAGATCGTGATGTCGCAGATCACCTTGCCCGTTCGTTCGGTCATCGCGCTCTCCTCCAAGCGTCGGCGTGAACAGACACAGCATGACGTCCCATGCCGGTCCTGGGCTGATCGGCGCGAGCCGGTGCGCGACAAGGAGTCGTACGACCAAGGTCGCAGGCGGGGACCGTCTCGCGACAGGGGTCAAAGTGTTCTGTGGCCCTTACCCTGGCGGTCATGACCGTCCCGAAGCCGCGTGACGCAGATGTCGTGGATGCCGATGACCTGCCCTCCGAGCCCGGAGTGGACGAGACCGTGCTGGGGCGGGCGTACCGGGCGCTGAGCTTCGGGATCGTCTCCGTCGTGCTGCTCATCGCGTTCGAGGCGACGGCGGTCGGTACGGCGATGCCCGTCGCCGCGCGGGAGTTGGACGGGGTGTCGCTGTACGCGTTCGCGTTCTCCGGGTACTTCACGACCAGCCTGTTCGCGATGGTGCTCTCCGGGCAGTGGTCGGACCGGCGCGGGCCCCTCGGGCCGTTGACGACGGGCATCGCCTCCTTCGGGGCCGGGCTGTTGCTGTCGGGGACCGCCGGGACGATGTGGGTGTTCATCCTGGGGCGGGCCGTACAGGGGTTCGGCGGCGGGCTGGTGATCGTCGCGCTCTATGTCGTCGTCGGGCGGGCGTATCCGGAGCGGCTGCGGCCGGCCATCATGGCCGCGTTCGCCGCGAGCTGGATCCTGCCGTCGATCGTCGGCCCGCTCGCCGCCGGCACGGTGACCGAGCAGCTCGGGTGGCGGTGGGTGTTCATCGGGATACCCGTGCTCGTCGTCTTTCCGCTCGCGCTCGCACTGCCGCAGATACGGCGCCGCGCGTCCGGACCGGTGCCGGCGGCCGAGCCGGACTCGCAGTCCGCCTCTGCCGGCCGACCTCCCTCCCTCAACCGCCGCCGCATCCGCCTGGCCCTGGCCATCTCCCTCGGCGCCGGCCTTCTCCAGTACGCCGCCCAGGACTTACGCCCGCTCTCGCTCCTGCCGGGCGCGGTCGGACTGGCCCTGCTGGTGCCCGCCGTGCTCGGGCTGCTCCCGCGCGGCACCTACCGGGCCGCCCGCGGACTGCCCTCCGTCGTACTGCTGCGCGGCGTCGCCGCGGGGTCCTTCATCGCCGCGGAATCCTTCGTGCCGCTGATGCTGGTGACGCAGCGCGGGCTCAGTCCGACGCTGGCCGGGTTCTCGCTCGCCGCGGGCGGCGGGACGTGGGCGCTGGGCTCGTGGTTGCAGTCGCGGCCGCGGTTCGAGCCGTACCGGGAGCGGCTGACGACCCTCGGCATGCTGCTGGTGGCGGCGGCCATCGCCACCGCACCGAGTGTGCTGATCGACTCCGTGCCCGTCTGGACCCTGGCCGTCGCCTGGGCCTTCGGCTGCTTCGGCATGGGCCTCGTCATCTCCTCCACGAGCGTGCTCCTGCTCAAGCTCTCCGCCCCCGAGGAAGCCGGCACCAACTCCGCCGCCCTGCAGATCTCCGACGGCCTCTCCAACGTCGTCCTGCTCTCCGCCGGAGGCGCCGCCTTCGCCGCCCTCGGCGGTGGCACGGTGACCCACACCACCACCGACACCACCGGCTCCCACCCGGCCGCGTTCGCCGCGGTGTTCCTGCCGATGGCCGCGGTGGCGCTGGTGGGGGCGTGGGTGACCACGCGGGTGCGGGAGCGGTGAGAGCCGTTGGACAGGTGGGCCGTTGGGCAGGTGGGCTGTCCGGCACGGGGCGGGCCGTAAAACGGTCGTACCGGCCGGCGCGGGGCACGGCGGAGTCGCTCGCCGACGCGCATGCCGAGCTGCTGCGGAGGCTCGGCGAATGACCGGACACCTCACCGTCGCGCAGGTCGGGACGATCGCCCGGATCGCCTTCGGCGGGCATGACCCGGAGGTCCGGGAGGCCGGGCTGTCCGTCTCCGCCCTGCACCGCCCGCGCGCCCGCATGTTCGGCACGGCGGCCTCCGAGGACCCGCGCGTGCAGACGGCCGCGCTGCCGCATGCCCTCGCGACGAACCACCCCCTCGTCGACGGCAACGAGCGCACGGCCGGGCCGGCCGCCGCGAGCCTCCTCGGGGTCAACGGCGTCGACCTCACGGGCTGCGACCAGGGCACCGCGTACGGCCTGGTCATCGATGTCGCCTCCGGGGACGAGAGCGACATCTGCCTCATCTCCGAGCGCCTGCGGCGGCTGTGACGTGGATCCCACCCTGGCGTGACCCGGCCTTGTCCGCGCATGGGCAGTGGTGGGCCGCCGGTAGGGTGGCCCGGTTGTCATACGTAGCCGAGCCGTCAGGCTCCCTCGAACGAGCCGCCCGACCCCCAACGGAGACCGTGACTACCACCGCCGGCACAAGCTCTGCCTCGCACCACCTGTCCCCGGCGTTCCCCGGCCGGGCCCCCTGGGGTACCGCCAGCAAGCTGCGCGCCTGGCAGCAGGGCGCGATGGAGAAGTACATCCAGGAGCAGCCGCGGGACTTCCTGGCGGTCGCCACCCCCGGCGCCGGCAAGACGACCTTCGCGCTGACGCTGGCGTCCTGGCTGCTGCACCACCATGTCGTGCAGCAGGTCACCGTCGTGGCCCCGACCGAGCATCTGAAGAAACAGTGGGCCGAGGCCGCGGCCCGCATAGGCATCAAGCTCGACCCGGAGTACAGCGCCGGGCCGCTCGGCAGGGAGTACCACGGGGTCGCCGTGACGTACGCGGGTGTCGGTGTGCGGCCGATGCTCCACCGGAACCGAGTGGAGCAGCGCAAGACCCTCGTCATCCTCGACGAGATCCACCACGCCGGTGACAGCAAGTCCTGGGGCGAGGCCTGTCTGGAGGCCTTCGAGCCCGCCACCCGCCGGCTCGCCCTCACCGGTACGCCATTCCGGTCCGACACCAACCCCATCCCCTTCGTGACGTACGAGGAGGGGCAGGACGGGATCAGGCGGTCCGCCGCCGACTACACCTACGGGTACGGCAACGCGCTCGCCGACAACGTCGTCCGGCCCGTCATCTTCCTCTCCTACAGCGGCAACATGCGCTGGCGCACCAAGGCCGGTGACGAGGTCGCCGCGCGGCTCGGCGAGCCCATGACCAAGGACGCCATCAGCCAGGCCTGGCGGACCGCCCTCGATCCGCGCGGTGAGTGGATGCCGGCCGTGCTGCGCGCCGCCGACCAGCGGCTGACCGAGGTGCGCAAGGCCATCCCGGACGCCGGCGCGCTCGTCATCGCCACCGACCAGGACTCGGCGCGTGCGTACGCCAAGCTGATCCGCGAGATCACGGGCAGCAAGGCGACCCTCGTACTGTCCGACGACGCCGGCGCCTCCGAGCGGATCGACGAGTTCAGCGCGAACACCGACCGGTGGATGGTCGCCGTGCGGATGGTGTCCGAGGGCGTCGACGTGCCGCGGCTCGCGGTGGGTGTCTACGCGACGACCATCTCGACGCCGCTGTTCTTCGCGCAGGCCGTCGGCCGTTTCGTACGGTCCCGGCGGCGCGGCGAGACGGCCTCCGTGTTCCTGCCGACCGTGCCCGACCTGCTCTCCTTCGCCAACGAGATGGAGCGCGAGCGCGACCACGTCCTCGACAAGCCCAAGAAGCAGGGCGAGGAGGACCCGTACGCCGAATCCGAGAAGGAGATGGAGGAGGCGAACAAGGAGCAGGACGAGGACACCGGCGAGCAGGACATGCTGCCCTTCGAGGCGCTGGAGTCCGACGCGGTCTTCGACCGGGTCATGTACAACGGCGCCGAGTTCGGCATGCAGGCCCACCCGGGGAGCGAGGAGGAGCAGGACTACCTCGGCATTCCCGGGCTGCTGGAGCCCGACCAGGTCCAGCTGCTGCTCCAGAAGCGGCAGGCCCGGCAGATCGCGCACAGCCGCAAGAAGCCGGACGAGGAGGCCGACCTGCTCGAAGTGCCCGCCGAGCGGCGCCCCGTCGTCTCCCACAAGGAGATGATGGAGCTGCGGCGGCAGCTCAACACGATGGTCGGCGCGTACGTCCACCAGAGCGGCAAGCCGCACGGAGTGATCCACACGGAGCTGCGGCGGGTGTGCGGGGGACCTCCGGCGGCGGAGGCGACGGCGGGGCAGCTGCGACAGCGGATCGCCAAGGTGCAGGAGTGGGCTACGCGGATGAAGTGAGCCCCGCGTGTACGTATGGGGGCAAAGGGAGCCAGTCGACCTGACCCGTGCCCGGATTCTGGACGGAGCCTTCCGCTCAGCGAACCCCCTTCGCTACTGTCCGGCTACGCATACGCCCCGTGGCAGCGCCGCCGCGGAGCGCAGCCGTGAAGCGACGCGGCCCGGACAGGCCGGGCCGCCGGCCGATCGGCGGCCTCTCAAGCGCGTTGCCGACGGGACTCGGTGACGCATCCGACCGCCAGAGGGCCGCCGACCTCACCACTAAGGAGTGGGCGTCGTGACCGCGGAGACCTCCCAGACGCTCGACAGGGGACTGCGTGTCCTCAAACTGCTCGCCGACACGGACCACGGGCTGACCGTGACCGAGCTCTCCACCAAGCTGGGCGTCAACCGGACCGTGGTGTACCGGTTGCTCGCCACGCTGGAACAGCACGCGCTCATACGCCGTGACCTGGGCGGACGTGCCCGGGTCGGGCTCGGGGTGCTGCGTCTGGGGCGGCAGGTCCACCCGCTGGTACGGGAGGTCGCGATGCCCGCGCTGCGGTCGCTGGCCGAGGACATCGGCGCGACGGCGCACCTGACCCTGGTCGACGGGGCGGACGCGCTCGCCGTGGCCGTGGTGGAGCCGACCTGGACGGACTACCACGTCGCCTACCGGGCCGGGTTCCGCCACCCCCTGGACCGGGGGGCCGCGGGCAAGGCGATACTCGCGGCCCGGCAGCACCCGATGACGGACCCGGGCTACACCCTGACCCACGGGGAGCTGGAGGCCGGCGCATGCGGTGCGGCCGCGCCGCTGCTGGGCGTCACGGGCGTCGAGGGCAGCGTGGGCGTGGTGATGCTGTCGGACGTGGTGCCGGAACGGGTGGGGGCGAGGGTCGTCGAGGCGGCACGAGAGGTCGCGGACGCGCTGCGCTGACGTGCGCGGAGCCCTCCAGCCGGACCTCGGGCGACCTGGGCCAGGCCGGATTCCACGCCCGAGTTAGATTGATCCCGTGTTCTCTCGCCTCACGCGCCCCCAGGCCATCGCCGTCTGTGCCCTGCCCGTCGTGGCTCTGCTCGCCACGGCGGTGTTCGCGCCGCTGCCGTTCTCGGTGGCGCAGCCCGGGCAGACGACGAACGTGCTCGGGGAGGACAAGGGCGATCCGGTGATCACCATCTCGGGCGCACCGGTCCGGGACACCCGTGGCCAGCTGCGGATGACCACCATCGTGGCGACCTCGCCGGACACCCGGGTCTCGCTCCCGGACATCGTCGACAGCTGGTTCCGCACGGACCGGGCGGTCATGCCGCGCGACGCGATCTACCCGAGCGGTGACACCGTCCAGGAGATCGAGCGGCACAACGAGAAGCAGATGAAGGAGTCCCAGGACGCGGCGACGCAGGCCGCGCTGAACCATCTCGGCCTCGACGACAAGGACGTCAAGGTCGGCCTGAAGCTCGCGGACGTGGGCGGGCCCAGTGCCGGGCTGCTGTTCTCCCTGGGGATCATCGACAAGCTCGACGGCGACGGCACCGGTGGTGATCTCAGCGGGGGCCGTGTCATCGCCGGCACCGGCACGATCGCCGCCGACGGCACGGTCGGGGCGGTGGGCGGCGTCGCCCTCAAGACCCAGGCCGCCAAGCGTGACGGGGCGAGCGTGTTCCTCGTCCCGAAGGCGGAGTGCGCGGACGCGCGGGCCGAGCTGCCGAAGGGCCTGCGGCTGATTCCGGTGACCACGCTGAAGAGCACGGTGAGTTCACTGGTGGCCCTGGAGACGGGGAAGGGGTCCGTGCCCAGCTGTTAGTGGGCGGCGGCCGGCCGGGGCGTCGTGGCCAGGCGGAGACCGAGTTCGACGAGTGTCCAGCCGAGCCGGGTGCGCAGCTCGCGTCGGTGCGGGATGAGTGCGGCGGCCCGGCGGTGTTCGTCGGCCCGGTCACGAAGTTCGGCGCTGCGGGCGTGGTGCAGGACAAGATGGATGTCGGACTGCATCGGGCAGGGCCTTTCAGTTCGTGCGAACAGGGAAGACGTGCGTGTGGACGCGTACCTGCTCGGCGTCCGGGGCGGCTTCGGCGGAAGCCTGGGTGCGGTAGTGCTCCACGAGGTCGTGCATCTTCTGCACAAGCTCCAGGGCGAGCGCGGGCGGCAGGCGCAGGGTGAAGTCGCTGGCGTCCGAGGCGCGGTACCACTCCTCGGACCACTCGTGAGTGGTCCCGAGGAACGTCGAGAGTTCCTGGGCGTGTGTGGTCGCGACCTCGTGCAGGAACGCGGAGGCCGCCCCGCGCACCGTCGGGTCGGCGTGCCGGAGCAGGGACTCGTCGAACTGCACGCCCCCGTGGACCGCTCGCCACCACCGCTCCCGGCCCTTGCCGTGCTCGGGGGCGTCCTCGACGAAGCCGTGCTCCGCGAGCTGCCGCAGGTGGTAGCTGGTTGCGCCGCTCGACTCGCCCAGTTTCTCAGCGAGTTGGGAGGCAGTGGCGGGTCCGCCGCGGCGCAGGGCCGTCAGCAGCCGCATACGCAGGGGATGCGCGAGGCCGCGCAGGGAGCGGGCGTCGAGCAGATGGGTGGGCCGATCCTCGGGTTCGGGCATACATGCAAAGGTAGCCTTGCAAAGGCTCCTTTGCAACGGCTTCTTTGTAAGTCACCCCTCCCTGACGAACCCCTCCTCCACCATCCACTCCAGCGCCACCTGATGCGATTCTTCGGCTCGCTGTGCCCCAGGTAAGTGATCCAGGCCGGGCCCGTGTACTCGTACCCGGCGTCGGCGTCGCCCTTGCGGACGGCCTCGCGGCTGCCGATGGAACCCTGGATGCCCGTGCGGTCGAGCACCTCCGCGCCGGCCGCCTCCAGGGCGATGCCCATGACCGCGCCGAGGATCAGCCCCTCGGTGAACGACTTCGACGGCACCGTCAGGCGCGCGCCCTTGAGCGGCTCGCCCCGTCCGACCGACCCGGGCCGCACGTCGTCCGCCATGGGGGAGCCGCTGGTCAGGCCGCAGCCCGCGACCAGCAGTCCCGCTGCCGCCAGGCACATCCGCCGTCTCAAGGCCGGAGCCCCCGCGGCCGCAGGAGCACCTCCGCCAGCGAGGCCAGCCAGTCCACCAGCAGCGCCAGGACCACCGTGAGGATCGAGCCCAGCACCAGCACCGGCATCCGCTGGTTGGTGATCCCGGTCGTGATCAGCACGCCCAGTCCGCCGCCCCCGCCGAAGACCGCCAGGGTGGCCGTGCCGACGCTCAGGACGAGGGCCGTGCGGACGCCCGCGAGGATCAGCGGGACCGCGAGGGGGAGTTCCACCCGGGTCAGGACTCCCACCGGCGACATGCCGATGCCCCGCGCCGCCTCCAGCAGCGTCGGGTCGTTCGCCTTCAGGCCGGTGATCGTGTTCGACAGCACGGGCAGGACGGCGTAGACGATGATGCCGATCAGGGCGGCCCGGCGGCCGATGCCCAGCCAGATGACGAGGAGCGCCAGCAGGCCGATCGCGGGGGTCGCCTGGCCCGTGTTGGCGAACGCCATCGCCACTGGGGTGGCCCTGCTGAACGCCCGGCGGGTCAGCAGGATCCCCAGGGGGATGGCGATGATCAGCACGAAGAACGTGGAGATCGCGGTCAGCTGGATGTGCTGCCACAGGGCCTTCGAGACCTGGCCGCCCGACAGGGCGTTGCGGGACAGCGCGTCCAGGTCGGCCTGCTGGAACCAGAGCCAGGTGGCGAGCAGTACGGCCACCAGGGCGGCGGGCAGGACGGTCAGCTTCTGCCAGCCGACGCGTCGGGGCGGCGGGCCGGGCGACGTCCGGGGCGCCTCGGCCTTGGGTCCGGCCCCCTGCTCGGGGGCGGTTCGCAGCGGCCCGGGAGCGGTCACCGCGTCCCTCCGACGCCGCCCACGCGCGTGACGCCTCCGCCGCCCTCCTGCTCCGCGTGCGTCTGCGCCGCCCGCAGTGCCTCCAGCTGGTGCTCCAGCGCGTCGAGCCGGTCGGCCTCCAGCATCTGGTGCACGGAGTTGATGAGCGTCTCCATGTCGACGACGCCGGTGTACTCGCCCCGCCGCCCCGTGACCGCCACCCGTCCGGCGTTGTCGGTGAGCACCGCCTCCACCGCGTCCCGCAGGGTCGCGTCCCGGGTGACCGTGTCGTGCACCAGCGTCCCGGCGCGGGCCAGCGAGCCCCGGGCCCGCATCAGGTCGCCGCGTCTGAGCCACTTGTAGGGGCGGCCGCGCCGGTCGAGCAGCAGGACCTCGTTGGTGCCGCTGGCCCGCAGCCTGTTGAAGATCTGCTGCAGCGGGTCGTCGATGGTGACCGTCGGATAGTCGGTGATCTCCACGTCCCGTACGCGGGTCAGGTTCAGCCGCTTCAGCGCCGCACCGGCGCCGACGAAGCCGGACACGAAGTCGTCCGCCGGGTTGGTGAGGATGGCCTCCGGGGTGTCGAACTGCGCGATGCGGGACCCTTCGCGCAGCACGGCGATCCGGTCGCCGATCTTGATCGCCTCGTCGAAGTCGTGCGTGACGAAGACGATCGTCTTGCGCAGCTCGTGCTGGAGCCGGATCAGCTCGTCCTGGAGATGGGCGCGGGTGATCGGGTCCACCGCCCCGAACGGCTCGTCCATCAGCAGCACCGGGGGGTCGGCGGCGAGGGCCCGGGCCACGCCCACGCGTTGCTGCTGGCCGCCGGAGAGCTGGCGCGGGTAGCGGCCGTGGAACTCGCCGGGATCGAGGCCGACGAGGTCGAGCAGTTCCTCGGTCCGTGCCCTGATCCGGGCCTTCGGCCAGCCGATCATCCTCGGTACGAGCGCGATGTTCTGCGCGACCGTCATGTGCGGGAAGAGCCCGGCGGACTGGATCGCGTAGCCGACCTTGCGGCGCAGCCTGACCGGGTCGATGTCGGTGACGTCCTCACCGCCCATGCGGATACGGCCGCCGGTCGGCTCGATCAGCCTGTTGATCATCTTGAGCGTGGTCGACTTGCCGCAGCCCGAGGGGCCGACGAAGACGACGACCTCGCCCGCCTTGATCTCCATGCTCACGTCGTCCACGGCCGGCTGCGCGCCGCCGGGGTACCGCTTGGTCAGGTTCTCCAGCTCGATGGAGGCCCCGTGGCCGCCGGTCTCAGGCACGGATCCCCCTGGGAATGGTCAGCCGCCCGATCAGGACGTACGCGGCGTCGAACAGCAGCGCCAGCACGATGATGCCGAGCGTGCCCGCGAGGACCTGGTTGAGCGCGTTGGCGCTGCCCAGCGAGGCGAGGCCGCGGAAGATGACGTTGCCGAGGCCGGGGCCGGAGGCGTACGCCGCGATGGCCGCGATGCCCATCAGCATCTGGGTCGCGACCCGGATCCCGGTCAGGATCGGCGGCCAGGCCAGCGGCAGCTCGATCCGCAGCAGCCGGGCCGGCCGGGACATCCCGATGCCCGTGGCCGCGTCCACCAGCGAAGGGTCGACCCCGCGCAGCCCGACGATCGCGTTGCGCACGACCGGCAGCAGCCCGTACAGCGTCAGCGCGATCACCGTCGGCGCCACGCCCAGCCCCACGACCGGGATGAGCAGACCGATCAGGGCGAGCGCCGGCACGGTCAGGATGGTGGCGGTGGCCGTGGTCGCGAGGTTCCCGGCCCACGCGCTGCGGTAGGTGGCGAAGCCGATCAGCACCCCGAGCACGGTCGCGACGACCATGCACTGGAAGACGGCGCTCGCGTGCTGGTAGGCGTCCGTGAGCAGCTGCTGGTGCCGGCCCGCCACGTACTCCCAGAAGTTCACACGCGCTCACCCTTAGACTTCAGCGAATTCTTGCGAGGCACCCCGGGCGTCTACGCCCGGGAGGAATGGCATCCCCGTGGCTGCGGCGCGGAGCGCCGCAGCATCACTGTGACGGCTCGGCCGGGGAGCGGTCGGGTGATGTGAGCGCGTGGTCGGTTGAGTCACTCGATGTGATGAACGCGGCCGAACGTGTGGGGGCATCTCGTACGGGTGCCTACGATCGGTGATCGTGAAGCTGGTGGTGCAGGTCAAACTGGAGCCGACGCCCGGACAGGCGGCGGCGCTTGAGGCGACCCTGCGCGCCTGTAACGAGGCCGCCACCTGGGTGAGTGAGATCGCTTTCGAGCGCGGGGAGTTCAAGAACTTCCCCCTGCGCAAGCACACCTACGACGAGGTGAAGTCGAGGTGGAGCCTGGGCGCGCAGGCCGCCCAGCACGTGATCAAGAAGACCTGTGACGCGTACACCACTCTGAAGGCGAACCTGAAGGCCGGCAACCTCGGCAGGCCCGGCTCGAAGCGCTACCGCAAGGCCACCGAGAAGCCTCTCGCCTTCCGCCCCCAGGGCGCCCAGCCCTACGACGACCGGATGCTCTCGTGGCAGATCGCCGAGCGCACGGTGTCGGTCTGGACCACGTCGGGGCGGGTCAAGAACGTGGCCTTCACCGCCTCGGTGGAGCAGCTCGCCACGCTCGCCCTGTACCGCAAGGGCGAGTCCGATCTGCTGGAACGCGACGGCATGTGGTTCCTCAGCGCCACCTGCGAGGTCCCCGAGGCGGAGCTGAACTCGGCTCCGGCGGACTTCCTCGGCATCGACCTGGGCATCGTGAATATCGCCACCACATCCGACGGCGAGATCATGGCCGGGCGCGAGCTCAACCGCGTCCGGGTCCGTGAGCGCGGCCTGCGCACCAAACTGCAGAAGAAGAACACCCCGTCCGCGAAACGGCGCCTGAAGAAACGCAGGCGCAAGGAGGCGCGGCGGGCGAAGGACATCAACCACAAGATCGCGAAACATGTGGTGGCCGAGGCAGAACGCACCGGTCGCGGAATCGCCCTGGAAGAGTTGACGGGCATCCGTGAGCGGGTACGGCTTCGCAAGCCCCAACGGGCCACCCACTCCTCCTGGGCGTTTCACCAGCTCGGAGAGTTCATCGCGTACAAGGCCCGCAAGGCCGGGGTGCCAGTGGTGCACGTCGACCCGGCGTACACCTCGCGCACCTGCGCCGAATGCGGGCACATCGACAAGGCTAACCGGGTCTCCCAGGCCTTCTTCGCATGCCGGAACTGCGGATTCGTTGATCACGCAGACCGGAACGGCTCCCGCAACATCCGCGCCCGCGCGTGGGAGTTGTGGCGACGCGGGGCCCAGTCAACGGCCCCCGCCCCACCCCGGACATCCCGGGGCGGGGCTGGACGCAAACGCGGCATCACAGCCAGTGATGCCCGTTGTGCAAGCCCGGGACTTTAGTCCCGGGTAGTTGACGTCTCCTCCGCGGCCTGCTCCACCAGCGGGATGATCCGCAGCGGGACGGGGTTCTCCATGACGATCGCCGTGGAGGCCCGGACGATGCCATCAAAACCGACGACCCGGTCGATCACACGCTGGAGATCGGCGTTCGAGCGGGCCACCAGCCGGCACAGCATGTCCCCGCTGCCGGTGGTGGTGTGCAGCTCCAGCACCTCGGGCACGGTCGCCAAGTGGGCCCGTACGTCGGCCCCTTGGCCCTGCCGGATCTGGAGCGTGGCGAAGGCGGTGACCGGATAGCCGAGCGCGGCCGGATCCACCTCCGGACCAAATCCGCGGATGACTCCGTTCGACTGAAGCCGGTCGAGCCGCGCCTGCACGGTGCCCCGGGCGACGCCGAGCCGGCGCGACATCTCCAGCACCCCGATCCGCGGCTCCCGCGCGAGCAGCAGGATGATCCGGCCGTCCAGATGATCGATCGTCACAGCAGCCTCCCGAGATGGTCATCCTGTACAGAAAGGCCGATGCTTCGGCCGTATTGCTGAACAGATTGCCCAGCTGATACGCAAACTATTGCGCACCTTGCCGGGCGGGGAGACCCTGCGGCTATGACGCAGACCACACACCACACTCCCGACACCGCCCGGCAGGCCGACCCCTTCCCGGTCAAGGGAATGGACGCGGTCGTCTTCGCCGTGGGCAACGCCAAGCAGGCGGCGCACTACTACTCCACCGCCTTCGGCATGAAGCTGGTCGCCTACTCCGGACCGGAGAACGGCAGCCGCGAGACCGCTGCCTACGTCCTGGAGAACGGCTCCGCCCGCTTCGTCCTCACCTCCGTCATCAAGCCCTCCTCGGACTGGGGCCACTTCCTCGCCCGGCACGTGGCCGAGCACGGCGACGGCGTCGTCGACCTCGCCATCGAGGTGCCGGACGCCCGCGCGGCGTTCGCCTACGCCGTCGAGCACGGCGCCCGCCCGGTCACCGAGCCGTACGAGCTGAAGGACGAGCACGGCACGGTCGTCCTGGCCGCCATCGCCACCTACGGCGAGACCCGCCACACCCTCGTCGAGCGCTCCGGCTACGACGGCCCCTACCTGCCCGGCTACGTCGCGGCCCAGCCGATCGTCGAACCGCCCGCCCAGCGCACCTTCCAGGCCATCGACCACTGCGTCGGCAACGTCGAACTCGGCCGGATGAACGAGTGGGTCGGCTTCTACAACAAGGTCATGGGCTTCACGAACATGAAGGAGTTCGTGGGCGACGACATCGCCACCGAGTACAGCGCGCTGATGTCGAAGGTCGTCGCCGACGGCACGCTCAAGGTCAAGTTCCCGATCAACGAGCCGGCCATCGCCAAGAAGAAGTCCCAGATCGACGAGTACCTGGAGTTCTACGGCGGCGCGGGCGTCCAGCACATCGCGCTCAACACCAACGACATCGTCCAGACGGTCCGCACCATGCGCGCGGCCGGCGTCGAGTTCCTCAACACGCCCGACTCCTACTACGACACGCTGGGGGAGTGGGTCGGCGAGACCCGCGTCCCGATCGACACCCTGCGCGAGCTGAAGATCCTCGCCGACCGCGACGAGGACGGCTACCTGCTCCAGATCTTCACCAAGCCGGTCCAGGACCGCCCGACCGTCTTCTTCGAGATCATCGAGCGGCACGGCTCCATGGGCTTCGGCAAGGGCAACTTCAAGGCCCTCTTCGAGGCGATCGAACGAGAGCAGGCGCGGCGCGGCAACCTGTGACCCCGGCTGCCCCGGACAGGTCGTGCGGGTGTCACGGGGCACCCGCACGACCTCATTCCCCGTCCATCTCCGGCACCCCCTCATCGGGCGGCTCCCCCAACGCCTCCAACGCCGCCCGCGCCGCAGGCACATGCAGCGGCGAGAAGTACGGATTGATCCGCAGCGCCTCCGCGAGGTGCCGTCGCGCGGCCCCGTACCGCTTCAGCTCCCGCTCGATCATGCCGCGGTGATACGCGTACGCCGCACTGCGCACCCCGCCCCC
The DNA here is from genome assembly GCF_044459945.1 of Streptomyces sp. NPDC050164. NCBI lineage: Bacteria > Bacillati > Actinomycetota > Actinomycetes > Kitasatosporales > Streptomycetaceae > Streptomyces > Streptomyces sp. NPDC050164. Next base: position 26,639 of record NZ_JBITJK010000021.1, on the reverse strand, counting down.
CTGTTCCCCCTCCGTCGCCCGCACCGCGAACCGCAGGGCCTCCTCGTGCCGCCCGGCCCGGTGCAGTGCCCAGCCCAGCGCGTCGGCGACCTCGGTGCCGGGCTGGCGGCGCCACTCCGCTCGCAACCGCCGTACCGCCTCCCGCGGATCGCCGTGGTCCGCCTCGAACTGCCCCAGCACCAGCTCCTCGTCGGCCCCGCCCGCGGCGGCAGTCCGGACCCGCTCCCGCAGCAGGCCGTACCGCACCCGGGCCGCCTCCGGCATCCCGAGCGACTCGTACAACTCGCCCAGCTCCAGGGCGTACCGGGGGCAGGGCTGCTTGGTGAGCGCCACCCGGTAGGCGTTCAGCGCCTGAGTCGTGCGGCCCAGGGCCGCAAGCGTCCTGGCCTGTCCGGCCTGCGCGGCCCGCTGGTCCGGGTCGAGGCGCACCGCTTCCCGGAAGTGCCGCAGCGCGTCCTGGAGGTCCCCGCGTTCCCAGGCCAGCTGCCCGGCCCGCTCCAGGTAGGCCGCCCGCTCGGCCGGTGCCCGCGCGGCCGCCGCCGCGTCCGCCAGCGAGGCCGCCGCGTCCTCCCTCCAACCCTGGTCCCGGTAGACGGCGGCGGCCCGCGCCAGTACGGCGGGACCGGAGCGCAGCTCCGTCAGCCGGTCCAGCGTCCGTTTGGCCGCCGCGTGCTCACCGAGCCCGGTGTAGGCGTCGATGAGCAGCGGATACGTCGTCCACCGCCGGGGCTCGAGCTTCAGCGCCGCCTCGCCCCAGCGGCGGGCTGCGGGGAAGTCCCGGCGCGCGTTGGCCAGCGCGGCCAGCCCGGCCAGGGCCCGCGTGTTCCGCTCCGGCCGCACCTTCAGTGACGTACGCAACGCCTTCTCGGCACGCGGGTAGTACGCCGGGTCCGCCAGCCGCCGCCCCTGCTCCACATAGGCCGCCCCGAGCACCGCCCAGGACCGCGCGTCCCGCGGATGGGTCCGCAGCCGCCGCTCCCGCTCGTCGATCAGCTCCGCCAGGTCGGGCAGCGCGGCCGGCACCCCGGCGGTGACCGCCGCCATGGCCGGCGCCCCCGGCGACGGCGGAGCAGGCTCGGCGGGCCGCTCCCACGGCACCAGCACCAGCACCCCGCCGAGCACGGCACCCCCCGCGACGCAGGCGAGCACCACCCGCCGGGTGCGCAAGTGGCCCCTCGGGCTGCTCTGCTGCCGCTGCGGACCCTCCTGCTGGTTCTCCATGGCGCTCACTGTGCGTCAGTACGACGACCACACCCGAGCAGGCGAAGGGTGCCGCCGACGGGGTTCACACCGATGGCCCCGGGTGCGAACCTGTGATCATGAGCCGTATCGAAGCGCCCAGCTCCGAAGGCGCAGACACCGCAGCGACCGGCAACCTCGTCGATCTCCTGCTCGGCGGCCTGCCCGCCGAGGCCGTGCTCACCGACGCCGACGTCACGGCCTCCTACGCCCACGACATGGCGAGCTTCTGCCCGGCCGGCGCCCCGGCCGCGGTCGTCCTGCCCCGCACGGTCGAGCAGGTCCAGCACGTGATGCGCACCGCCACCGCCCTGCGCGTCCCGGTCGTCCCGCAGGGCGCCCGCACCGGACTGTCCGGCGCCGCGAACGCCTCCGACGGCTGCATCGTGCTCTCCCTGACCAAGATGGACCGGATCCTGGAGATCAACCCGGTCGACCGCATCGCCGTCGTCGAGCCCGGCGTGATCAACGCCGCCCTGTCCCGGGCCGTCGGCGAACACGGCCTGTACTACCCGCCGGACCCCTCCAGCTGGGAGATGTGCACCATCGGCGGCAACATCGGCACGGCCTCGGGCGGCCTGTGCTGCGTGAAGTACGGGGTCACCGCCGAGTACGTCCTCGGACTGGACGTCGTACTGGCCGACGGGCGGCTCATGTCCACCGGCCGCCGCACCGCCAAGGGCGTCGCCGGCTACGACCTGACCCGTCTGTTCGTCGGCTCCGAGGGCTCGCTCGGCATCGTCGTACGGGCCGTGCTCGGCCTGCGCCCCAAGCCGCCCGAGCAGCTCGTGCTGGCCGCCGAGTTCGCCTCCGGGGCCGCCGCCTGCGAAGCCGTGTGCCGCATCATGGAGGGCGGCCATGTCCCGTCACTCCTCGAACTCATGGACCGTACGACGGTCAAGGCCGTCAACGACATGGCGCAGATGGGCCTACCGGAGAGCACCGAGGCCCTGCTGCTCGCCGCCTTCGACACCACCGACCCGGCCGCCGATCTCGCCGCCGTCGGCGCGCTGTGCGAGGCCGCCGGTGCCACCCAGGTCGTACCGGCCGACGACGCGGCGGAGTCCGAGCTGCTCCTCCAGGCGCGGCGGTTGTCGCTCACCGCGCTGGAGGCGGTCAAGGGCGTGACGATGATCGACGACGTGTGCGTACCCCGCTCCCGGCTCGCCGAAATGCTCGAAGGGGTCGACCGGATCGCCGAGAAGTACCAGCTCACCATCGGGGTCGTCGCCCATGCGGGGGACGGCAACACCCACCCGACGGTGTGTTTCGACCAGGCGGACCCCGACGAGTCCCGGCGCGCCCGCGAGTCCTTCGACGAGATCATGGCCCTCGGTCTGGAACTCGGCGGCACCATCACCGGCGAGCACGGCGTCGGCGTGCTGAAGAAGGAGTGGCTGGCGCGCGAGATCGGCCCCGTGGGGATGGAGATGCAGCGGGCCGTCAAACAGGCCTTCGACCCGCTGGGCATCCTGAACCCGGGCAAGCTCTTCTGACGGCCGTGTCCTCGCCGGTCTCACTGGGCGAGCAGCTGGGCCAGTTCGTCGTCGAGGCCGAGCTGTTCACCCTCCGTCCCCGGCGGGACCACCCGCAGCGTGCGCTCCAGCCAGGCCGACACCGGGGCCGCCGGCGCCTCCAGCAGGGCGTCCCCGTCGGGTGAGGTCAGCGCCACCAGCACGACACTGCGCCCCTCGGCCTTCGTCGGCCACACCTGCACGTCCCCCCGCCCGCACGGCCGGAACACTCCCTCCACCAGCAGGTCCCGGGCGAACGTCCAGTGCACGGGGTGCGCGGAGTCGATGTGGAAGGTGACGTGCACGGCGTACGGATCGTCGGTGACATATCCGAGCCGGGCCGGCACCGGGATCCGGCGCTCCGGCGACAGGACGAGTTTCAGCTCCAGTTCGCGTTCCACCACGATGCGCATGACGGTGTTCCCTTCTCTGCACGGCTGCCCGCGAGGGCCGGTCGGGAGGAGAGAGCGCGCGGGGGCGGCGGCATTACGCGTGTTTCCGGAAGTTTTTTCGCAGGGGGAGGTGTCCGGCCGCGCGATCCGTAGCACATCGGTGCTCGAAAGGGGTGGGTCCGGTGGGAGCGGCGGTGGGGGTTGCGCACGTCTGATAGATGTGGAGGCTCCCATTTGGCCCTCGAGCAGATACGGGACGACGGAGATGAGCGCCCCAACCCCGGCCCCCGGTGACGACAGGCCCCGCGAAGGTTATTACCCGGACCCGTCCATTCCTGGATATGTCCGGTACTGGAATGGTGCCGCCTGGGTACCGGGCACCAGCCGTCCCGCGCCCAAGGACGGCGAGACGCTCGCGCCGCCGCCCGGTGCGGGGGCGGAGCAGCCCGGCGCCGCCGCCTCCGGCTCTGCCGCCGCCTCCGGCTCTGCCGCCTCCCCCTCCGGCTCGGCCTCGGCCCCGGTCGAGGAGACCGGTCCACACTTCTTCGACGAGGACCCGGCCGACGAGCCGTCCCCCGCCGACGCCCAGCACGGCAGCCGTCCCGAACCCGCGTCCGCCTGGGGCGCCGACCGCTCCCGTCAGTCGGGCTTCGGCGGCGATCCGGACCGCCGCGTCTCGTGGGGCGCACCGCAGGGCGCGCAGGGCGCCGACCCGAGGGTGTCGCACGCCGACCGGCAGCCAGCCGGCGAGTCCGCCCCACAGGGGGATTCACCGTCTCCCGCCGACCAGGAGGCGAACGCCGCGGAGGCAGGCAGCACGTTCGTCTTCCGTCGCCCGACGGGGAAGGCCGGGGGAGGAGCCCCCGCCGATGCCCCCGACGAGGGCACGATGACGTTCCGCGCGGTGTCGCCGCGTCCGGGCACGGCCGCGTCCGGAAGCGGCTCCGAGCCGGCCGGTGGCCCCGGCGGCAACTCCGGGACTCCGGGGTTCGGTTCTGCGGGCTCGGCGGGCTCAGTGGGCTCGGGCGGTCCGGGCAGTGGCCCGGCGGCGTCCGGGTTCGGCGCGCAGGCCGGGTCGGGCGGCTCCGGTGGCAACTCGGCAGGGTCTGGTTTCGGCGCGCAGGCAGGGGCGGCGGGCTCCGGTGCCTCGGGCTTCGGGTCGGCGGGGTCCGGTTTCGGAGCCCAGGCCGGCCCGGCCGGCAGCCCGGTGGGACCCGCCTTCGGCGCTCCGGGCGGCGCGGCCGCCTCCGCCGACGCCTCGAACCGTCCCGGCTTCGGCGCAGGGAAGGCCGCCGCCGCCCGGGCCGCCGCACCGGCAGACCCCGGCGTCCAGGCCTCCGCAGCCGCCCCGACGGCGCTGTCCGGGCCCCAGTCGGCGCCCACCGTCCCCCCGCAGTCCGGCGGGCCCCAGCCCGGCCCCGCCGCCTCCGCCATGCCCCTCAGCGCCGGCCCCGGCGGCGGTCAGTCCTCCTGGGCGCAGCAGGTGCACCGGCTCGCCGGAGCGGGCGGCGGTGACGAGCAGCCCGTCGCGCCCTGGAAGCCGCCGACCGAGGACGTGTTCCAGGCGGCCGCCCGGCGCCAGGCGTCGGCCCGCCCCGCGGCGCTCGGCAAGCGGCTGGCCGCCCGGCTGCTGGACACCCTCGTCCTCGCCGGCATCACCGCCGGGGCCGCCGTACCGCTCGGCATCAAGGCGGTCGACCACGTCAACGAGAAGATCGAGGAGGCCAAGCTCTCCGGCGAGACCGTCACGGTCTGGCTGCTCGACGGCACCACGTCGGCGTACCTCGGCATCGTCGTGGCCGTCCTGCTGCTCGTCGGTGTCGTCTCGGAGGTGCTGCCCACCGCCAAGTGGGGCCGCACCCTCGGCAAGAAGCTGATGGGTCTCGAAGTGCGGGACATCGAGGGCCACGACGCCCCGGAGTTCGGCGCGGCCCTGCGCCGCTGGCTGGTCTACAGCGTGCCCGGACTCCTCGTCGTCGGGATCGTCGGCATCGCCTGGTGCCTCTTCGACAAGCCGTGGCGCCAGTGCTGGCACGACAAGGCCGCGCACACGTTCGTGGCGGGCTGAGCAGCACCCGTACGTCCGGCACGGGAGGGCGTCGTACCGCTGCGGCACCAGGTGAATCCGTACCTCGGACGGCCGCCCGCCGGATGCGGAGCCGTGGGGTTCGCGGTCGACTCGGGCCATGAGCAGTGAACCGCCCCCCGGCTTCGGTCAGCAGCCCCCGGAAGACGATCCGTTCAGGAAGCGGCCCCCGGGCGAACAGCCCGGCGAGGGCGCGGGCTCGCCCTACGACCACGAGCCCCCGCCGTACCCGGGCGGCGGCCCCGGCGGTGTCCCTCCCGGCGGCGGCCAGGGCGGCGGCCCCTACGACGGCCCTCCCGGTGGTGGTCCTGGTGGCCCTGGCGGTCCCTACGGCGGCGGCTCCTACCCCACCGACCCCCTCGCCGGCATGCCCCCGCTCGCCGACAGCGGCAAGCGCACACTCGCCCGCATCATCGACATGATCCTGGTGGGTGTCGTCGTCTGGCTGCTCACCTGGGGCTTCGACGTCAACGAGTACGACGTGGACAGCGACCGCATCGAGGTCGGCAGGTCCTTCTGGCAGTCGGCGGTCGCCGCCATCCTCTACATCGCCTACGACACCCTGCTGACCGCGCGCACCGGCCAGACCCTCGGCAAGAAACTGCTGCACATGCGGGTGGCCAACCTCGACAACGGCGCCACGCCCTCCGTGCAGAACGCGCTGATGCGCGCGGCGGTGCTGTGGCTCCCGTTCGCCTTCTGCTGTGCCTGCGTCTGGACCGCGATCTCGGGCGGCTGGAGCTTCTTCGACCGGCCCTACAAGCAGGGCCTGCACGACAAGGCGGCCAAAACGGTCGTGGTCAGCACCAATTGAGGCGCAGACGCTTCAACTGGAGGTAAGGAAGGAAGGGTCAGCGGGCGGTCAGGAGACCGCCCGCTCGCGCACCGGTTCCGGAGTCGGGGCCGGCGCGGGGACCGAGGCCCGTACGGGTTCCTCGGGCGCGGGCTGTTCCACCGCCGCCAGGCGCTTCCCGGGCAGCGGCACGGTCATGGCGACCAGCAGACCGAGGGTGAGCGCCGCGACGGCGATGATCGCGATCCCCACAGCCGAACTCGTCTGTGACAGCAGCAGCATGGCGAGGGTCGAGAAGATCACGGTGCAGGAACCGTAGGCGAGCTGTGCGGCAGTCGGACGGGGCATGGCCATCATGTCCTCGAAGTGGGGGTCCACGGGGGTGTCGGCCTGGCATTCCGCCAGCTTCCGGGCGTTCCGCCAAGCGACTCTAACCGGCAGGGTGCCCGAGTGGAACGAACGGTAAGCGTGACCTAACCAACAGTGCCGTAGCACAGGGGGCGCACGGAGTCATGGCGTCCAGGTAGTGGACATATGCGCGCGCCCACCGGACGGTGGCACGTGCCTGTCGAACGGCGAACTCTGCCCGCCGGGTGCCGGGTCGGTCGTCCGTAAGACGAACAGTGACTCCGCATAGTGCACTTGACCTGTCCAAGTCAAGGTCTGTCTTTTCTTCTAAACCTCTAGTCAAATGTCGTCACTTGACTACACGCGTTGATCACGCGCGCGGCCTTCCACGACCAAGACCCCTTCCTTCCGCGCGCTCGAACGCGGGGGAGGAACTCAAGTGACCAGTAGACCCTGGACGTTCAGAGCGGCCGCCATGGGTGTGGCGCTCGCGGCGGCCACCGCCTCGACATACGGTGTGGCTCAGGCCGACGACACCTCCGCTCCCAGGTCCACCACCGTGGACCGGCACGACCCGGCGGATCGCCACCACCGCGAGCACGACCTCGAAGGCCCGCTGAGCAAGACTCAGGAGGCCCAGCGCGAGGAAGCCCTGAGACAGGTCATATCGGGCGATGCCACGGTCAAGAACCGTGACGGCTCGAAGGTCGTGCAGCTGAAGAGCAAGAAGGGCAAGAGCAAGTACGTCGAGCTCGGCCGTGAGAAGACCGACAAGATCTTCACGATCCTGGTCGAGTTCGGCGACAAGACCGACAGCCGCTACGGCGGCACCCCCGGCCCGCTGCACAACCGGATAGCCAAGCCGGACCGCACCAAGGACAACTCGACGGCCTGGCAGGCGGACTACAACCAGCAGCACTTCCAGGACCTGTACTTCGGCACCGGCAAGGGTGTCGAGTCGATGAAGAAGTACTACGAGAAGCAGTCCTCGGGCCGCTACTCGATCGAGGGCGAGGTCTCGGACTGGGTCAAGGTCCCCTACAACGAGGCCCGTTACGGCTCCAACAAGTGCGAGCCCGACAACTGCGCCTGGTACGCGGTCGCCGACGGCGTGAGCGCCTGGGTCTCCCAGCAGAAGGCGGCTGGGAAGACCGACGCCGAGATCAAGGCCAAGCTCGCCGAGTACGACCAGTGGGACCGCTACGACCACGACGGTGACGGCGACTTCAACGAGCGCGACGGCTACATCGACCACTTCCAGGTCGTGCACGCCGGCGAGGACGAGTCCGCGGGTGGCGGCGCCCAGGGCGAGGACGCGATCTGGGCCCACCGCTGGTACGCGTTCGGCACGGACGCCGGTGCCACCGGCCCCGACGACAACAAGCTCGGCGGCACCCAGATCGGCGACACCGGCATCTGGGTCGGCGACTACACCATCCAGCCGGAGAACGGCGGACTCGGCGTCTTCGCCCACGAGTACGGCCACGACCTCGGCCTGCCGGACCACTACGACACCTCCGGCACCGGGGCCGAGAACTCCACCGGCTTCTGGACCCTGATGTCCTCCGGCTCCTGGCTGGGCACCGGCAAGGACACCATCGGCGACCTGCCCGGCGACATGACCGCCTGGGACAAGCTGCAGCTCGGCTGGCTCGACTACGACACCGCCAAGGCCGCGACGAAGTCGAAGCACAAACTGGGCGTCGCCGAGTACAACACGAAGAACAAGCAGGCCCTCGTGGTCGAGCTGCCCGAGAAGCGGGTCACCACCGAGATCGTGGCGCCCGCGCAGGGCGCGAACCAGTGGTGGAGCGGCAGCGGCAACGACCTCGCCAACACGCTGACCCGCTCCGTCGACCTCACCGGCAAGGCGTCGGCCGCCCTCACCCTCGACGGCTGGTACGACATCGAGGCCGACTACGACTACCTCTACGCCGAGGTCTCGACCGACGGCGGCGCCAACTGGACCGCCCTCGACGGCACGGTGGACGGGCAGCCGATCCCGCGCGACGGCAGCGGCAAGCCGGCCCTGACCGGCTCGGCCGACGCCTACAAGAAGCTGGCGTACTCCCTCGACGCCTACGCCGGCAAGAAGATCGACCTGCGCTTGCGCTACCAGACCGACGGCGGTCTGGCGCTGAAGGGCTTCACGGCCGACCAGATCACCGTCACCGCCGACGGCACCGACCTCTTCTCCGACAACGCGGAGAGCGCGGACGCGGCCTGGACGGCGAAGGGCTTCTCCCGCATCGGCGCGGCGATCACGGACGACTACGCCCAGTACTACATCGCCGAGAACCGCCAGTACGTGTCGTACGACAAGACCCTCAAGGTCGGTCCGTACAACTACGGCTTCCTGACCACGCGTCCGGACTGGGTGGAGCACTACCCCTACCAGAACGGCCTGTTGATCTGGAAGTGGGACACCTCCCAGAAGGACAACAACACCAGCCAGCACCCGGGCACGGGGCTGCTCCTTCCCGTCGACTCCCACCCGACGGCGATGAAGTGGTCGGACGGCACGCTCATGCGCAACCGCATCCAGTCCTACGACTCGCCGTTCAGCCGGTACCGCACGGACGGCATCACGCTGCACAACGCGGACGTCGCGACGAAGATCCCGTCCTCCAAGGGGGTCCCGGTCTTCAACGACCGCACGAGCACGTACTACGACGAATCAAACCCCCGCGCCGGCGTCAAGATCACTGACACCAACACCAAGATCAAGATCGTCAAGGAAGCCAAGGACGGCTCCACGATCTCGCTCGAGGTCGGCCCCGCGGTGAAGTAGGCGGCGTTTTACCAGGTCAGAGCATGATCGGCGGTGACCCACTGGCGGGTCACCGCCGATTCGTGTTTAGGTGCGTCCTGTGGCTCTCTTATTGACACCGACCGACACGGGGGGATGACCGCATGGCCGCAGGAGGCTTCTGCAAGCTGCCGAACGGCATGGTGGTGGTGGCACTGAACCTGCCCAGTCCCGCCGTCGACGGCCCCGGCGCCGTCCGCGTCCTCGTCCACTCCGTGAACCGCGCCCGAGCCCTGACCAGGCTCCGCAACCTCGGCCTGCGGTCGGTCTACCTGCGCGGCAACGCCGCCCCACCGACCCCCGACGAGATCACGGCGGTCCTCCACCACCCCGACGGCCTGATATGGCGCACGGCCCCTGACAACGGTGTCGTGGGCGGCCCGGACCTCGTCCTGGAACTGTGGCGCCCGATCAGAGCCCTCCTGAGGCGCCCTACGGCCCAGACGTAGTGACGCCGGCGCGGGCCACCGCGGCTGTGGCGGTGCCCCGCGTCCGGGCCGCTTCCCTGGCCGGCCGCTGTCGGCGCTCTCGCCTGCGCCGCCGTCCGCGCTACTTCTTGCGCTGCTTGGCGCTCTCCTTGGCGGCGGCCACCGCGGCCGCCTTCTTCAGGCCGGTGACCGTCGTGGTGAACTTGCCCGGGCGGGCCGAGCTCTTGCGCACCTTCTCGGCCTCGGCGGCGGTCAGCGCCACGATGTGGGAAGAGGCCGGCTGGACGGTGCCCTTGCTGTGGACGAACACGCCCTGGTTCCCGCCGACGGGGATCCAGAACGTGGGCACCGAGGTGATGCCCGGGTGGTCCCCCGCGGCGAGCTGCGTCAGGTAGAGGGCGTACTGCTTGCCCACGCTGAAAAATCCGGGCAAAGCGCCCTGAGGCGCCTTGCCCGGCCGACCGGTGAGGGATTAGACGACGGGCTTGCCGGAAAGCTCGACCCTGGCCTTGCGCATCTCCTCGACAGCCCGCTCCGTGGTCTCCTCGGCCACCCCGGCGGTCAGGTCCAGCAGCACCTGCGTACGGAAGCCCTCCCGTACGGCGTCCAGCGCGGTGGCCTTCACGCAGTGGTCCGTGGCGATGCCGACCACGTCGACCTCGGTGACCTCGCGGGAGCGGAGCCAGTCGGCCAGTTTTGTGCCGTTCTCGTCCGTGCCCTCGAAGCCGCTGTACGCCGCCGCGTACGCGCCCTTGTCGAAGACGGCGTCGACGGAGCCGGACGCGACGGCGGGGGCGAAGTTCGGGTGGAAGCCGACGCCCTCCGTGCCGGCGACGCAGTGCGCGGGCCAGGAGCGGACGTAGTCGGGGTTGGCGGAGAAGTGACCGCCGGGGGCGATGTGGTGGTCGCGGGTGGCCACGACGTGCTGGTAGCCGGACCCGGCCGCCTGGCCGATCAGCTCGGTGACGGCGGCGGCCACGTCGGCACCGCCGGCCACCGCGAGGCTGCCCCCCTCGCAGAAGTCGTTCTGCACGTCTACGACGATCAAGGCGCGGCGCATGGTCGGTGTCCTTCGGCTATGAGGTCGGCAAGCCCGGCCGGTGAACTTCCGAGCCTATTGACATGGAGGGCGAGACGGGAGGGGGCACGGGTCGGCGCATCGCGGCACACCGCAATCAGGGGGTGTCCGCACAGTCCCGTGCGGACACCTCCTAGCTACCCGAGGCCCCGTGCGCGTACTCCGTCGGAAGGACGGGCTCCCCGCGCGAGAGCTGCGTGGCCGACATCGGGAGCCCCGCACGCGCCGCCGCGTGCCGGTCCCGCGCCGCGTCCAGCGGCTCGCGGGCGACGACCTCGCCGCCCTTGACCAGCTCCACCAGCAGCTGCCGGTCCGCGAGCTCGGTCGGGACCGGCCCGGTGCCGACCACCTCGGCCTCGGCGACCCCGTAGGAGTCCAGCCGCCGCGCGGCCCACTTGCGTCCGCCCACGGACGTCTTGCCCCCGCTCGACTTCTTCGCCACCGGCACCAGCGGCGCGTTCGGGTCGGTGGACTCGGCCCGTGCGACCAGCTTGTAGACCATCGAGGACGTCGGGTGCCCGGACCCGGTCACCAGCTGCGTACCGACGCCGTACGCGTCCACCGGCGCCGCCGCCAGCGAGGCGATCGCGTACTCGTCCAGGTCCGAGGTCACGATGATCTTCGTGTCGGTCGCTCCCAGCTCGTCCAGCTGCTGCCGCACCCGGTGCGCCACCAGCAGCAGGTCTCCGGAGTCGATCCGCACGGCCCCGAGCCCGGTCCCGGCGACCTCGACGGCCGTACGGACCGCCTCGGCGACGTCGTACGTGTCCACCAGCAGCGTCGTGCCCCGCCCCAGCGTGTTCACCTGGGCCTGGAAGGCGTCCCGCTCGCTGTCGTGCAGGAGGGTGAAGGCGTGCGCGGAGGTGCCGACGGTGGGGATGCCGTAGCGGAACCCGGCGGCCAGGTCCGAGGTGGTCGCGAAGCCGCCCACGTACGCGGCCCGGGACGCCGCCACCGCCGCCAGCTCGTGCGTGCGCCGGGCGCCCATCTCGATCAGCGGCCGGTCCCCGGCGGCCGACGACATGCGCGAGGCGGCAGCGGCGATCGCCGAGTCGTGGTTGAGGATCGACAGGATCACGGTCTCCAGCAGCACACACTCCGCGAAGGTGCCCTCGACCCGCATGATCGGCGAGCCCGGGAAGTACACCTCGCCCTCGGGGTAGCCCCAGATGTCCCCGCTGAAGCGGTAGCCGGCGAGCCAGTCGAGGGTCTCCCCGCCGACGATCTCGCGCTCGCGCAGGAAGTCGAGGACGCCCGCGTCGAAGCGGAAGTTCTCCACCGCGTCCAGCACCCGCCCGGTGCCCGCCACGACGCCGTAGCGGCGCCCGTTCGGCAGGCGCCGGGTGAAGACCTCGAACACGCTGCGCCGCTCGGCCGTGCCCGCCTCCAGGGCGGCCCGCAGCATCGTCAGCTCGTACTGGTCCGTGAAGAGCGCCGTCGAGGGAACATCCACCGGCAGTCCAAGGTCCGCTGTGTTCATGAGCGGGATCGTACCCCCATTTCGTCAGTCTGACGATTGTGTCTCCGGTCGACGCGATCGCCGTACTTCCAGGCCCGTTTGTGCGACTACCCCCCTTGGGTGGCAGCATGGGCAGTGTGACGTCACCCGCGCCCCTGGAGATCGAACGGACCGAGTCGGCGGAGGAGGTCTTCGCCGTACCGGAGCCGGACCTCCCCTGGGTCACCATCGTCCACAACGACCCGGTCAACCTCATGAGCTATGTGACGTACGTCTTCCAGACGTACTTCGGCTACTCCAAGGACAAGGCCACCAAGCTCATGCTCGACGTCCACCACAAGGGCCGGGCGGTCGTCTCCAGCGGCAGCCGCGAGGAGATGGAACGCGACGTGCAGGCCATGCACGGCTACGGCCTGTGGGCCACCCTCCAGCAGGACCGCAAGTAGCCAGCAGCCCGCCCAGCAGCGAAAAGGCGTTCATGCCCGGAACCTTCGAACCGCTTCCCGGCGGCGGCGCGGCCGTCGCCCTCGACGACGTCGAGATCTCCATCATCCGGTCGCTGGCCGTCCAGCTCCTGGAGCTCATCGGCCCCGGACCCGCCGAGGGCGCCGCTGACGAGGACCCGCTCGCCGAGCTGTTCTCTCAGGGCCCGAGCGAGCCGCCCGCCGACCCGGTGCTCAAGCGCCTCTTCCCGGACGCCTACAGCGACCCCGAGCAGCCCGCCTCGCACCGGGACGCCGAGGAACAGCGGGCGTACTCCGCCGAGTTCCGCCGCTACACCGAGAACGACCTGCGGGCCGGCAAGCGGGACAACGCCCTCGCGGTGATCCGCTCCCTGGACGCGCTCTCCTCGGCCTCGGCCGGCGAGGGCGGCGCGGTGCTGAAGCTGTCGGCGGAGGAGTCCCAGCGGTGGCTGGGCGCCCTGAACGACCTGCGGCTCGCGATCGGCTCGCGGCTGGAGATCACCGACGAGGAGGACACCGACCTCCTCTACCGCCTCCCGGACGAGGACCCGCGCAAGCCGATGGTGATGGCCTACCTGTGGCTGGGCGGACTCCAGGAGACGCTGGTCGGAACCCTTATGTCCTGATCTGTGCAGTTTCTGTGACCGCCGGATGACCGATCGGTGTTCGCTCAACGGACACTCAAATCCGGATAACGATCACATCACCGCGCCCGCCTCCTATGCCGACTTCGGCTGCGCTTTGTCCGGTTTTCCCTGTGCGGTGTGTCACAAGACGCCCGTGTGATCAGTGCTGCCGCCGTGATAGATCTTCACGATCGCCCGGCCGACACCACCCGAATGTCCGGCCGGGTGCGCCACCGAGTCGGCAACCGCCGGCCAGGCATCACTCCAGCAATCCGGGGGGATCGAGACCCGATCCGAGGCCGACGAAGGTCCGGGTCGGCATGGAGAAAGGCGCACCACACATGACCTCTGCGCAGGTCGACACGGAAAACGTCCCCGAGGAGGGGTACGAGCGCGGACTCGGCAGTCGCCAGGTCCAGATGATCGCGATCGGCGGCGCCATCGGCGTCGGCCTGTTCATGGGTGCCGGAGCGAACATCGCCAAGGCCGGCCCCAGCATCATCCTCATGTACGCCCTCGCGGGCGTCGTCATCTTCTTCATCATGCGGGCGCTGGGCGAACTGCTCCTCTACCGGCCCGTCTCCGGCTCCTTCGCCGAGTACGCCCGCGAATTCCTCGGCCCGTTCTTCGGGTTCGTCACGGGCTGGACGTACTGGCTCATGTGGGTGGTCACCGGCATGGCCGAACTCACGGCCGCCGCGATCTACATCCACTTCTGGTTCCCCGAGATCCCGCAGTGGGTCAGCGCCCTGGTGTTCCTGGTGGTGCTCTTCGGCGTCAACCTGATCTCCGTCAAGATCTTCGGCGAGGTCGAGTTCTGGTTCTCGATGATCAAGGTCACGGCCATCATCGGCATGATCGTCATCGGCCTCGGCGTGCTCACCCTCGGCTTCTCCGACGCCGGTGACACCGCCACCGTCTCCAACCTCTGGTCGCACGACGGCTTCTTCCCGAACGGCATCGGCTCCAGCCTGATGACGCTCCAGGGCGTCATGTTCGCCTACCTCGCCGTCGAACTCGTCGGCGTCACCGCGGGCGAGTCCGAGAACCCCGAGAAGACCCTGCCCAAGGCCATCAACACCCTGCCCTGGCGCATCATCGTCTTCTACGTCGGCGCGCTGCTGGTGATCCTCTCCGTCGTCAAGTGGACCGAGTTCTCCGCCGGCGAGAGCCCGTTCGTCCACGCCTTCGGCGAGATCGGCATCCCGCTCGCCGCGGGCATCGTCAACTTCGTGGTGCTCACCGCGGCCCTGTCGTCCTGCAACTCGGGCATGTACTCGACCGGCCGGATGCTGCGCGACCTGGCCGCCAACAGCGAGGCACCGGGGGCGTTCGGCAAGCTCAACGCCCGCAAGACACCCGCCGTCGGCATCACGGTCTCCGTGGCGCTCATGGGCATCGGCGTCGTCCTGAACTACGTCGTCCCGGAGAAGGCGTTCCTCTACGTCACCTCCGTCGCCACCGCGGCCGGCATCTGGACCTGGATGATGATCCTCGTCAGCCACATCCGCTACCGCGCCGCGGTCGACGCGGGCCGGCTGCGCGCCTCGTCCTTCCCCGCCCCCGGCGGTGCGCTCTTCAGCTGGGTCGCGCTCCTCTTCCTCGTCGGCGTGACCTGCATGATCGCGTACGACAAGGACGCACGGATCTGCCTGTACGTCGCGGCCGGCTGGGCCGTCGCCCTGGGCATCGGCTGGGCGGTGCTCAAGAGCCGCAACCCGCAGATCGCCGAGCGCCGCGACGCGGAGTTCGAGAAGGTCGGCTGAGTTCGGGAAGACCGGCTGTCGAACCAGCCAGGACGTCCAGCCGCAGGGAGTACTCGTGGCGCCCCCTGCGGCTGCCACTCAGGGCGTCCGGCATGTGGGCCGTTCCGTACCAGCCATCGGTACGGAACGGCCCTTCTGCTTATCCTGACGAGCATGCTGACCATCACCCAGGCCCTCGTCGACCAGATCGTCGCCCACGCGCGCAAGGACCACCCCGACGAGGCGTGCGGCGTCGTGGCTGGCCCGGCGGGCTCGGACCGCCCCGAGCGCTTCATCCCGATGCTCAACGCGGCCATGTCACCCACGTTCTACGAATTCGACTCCGGCGACCTGCTCAAGCTCTACCGCGAGATGGACGACCGCGACGAGGAGCCGGTGGTCATCTACCACTCCCACACGGCGACCGAGGCCTACCCCTCCCGCACCGACATCTCCTACGCGAACGAGCCCGGCGCGCACTACGTCCTCGTCTCCACGGCCGACACCGACGGGGCCGGCGAGTTCCAGTTCCGCTCCTTCCGGATCGTGGAGGGCGAGGTCACGGAGGAGGAGGTCGAGATCGTCGAAGCGTACTGAGCGGGTCTGAACGGGGCTGAACAGGGCGGTCTCACTCCCCGGCCCTAAATCGTCCGCGATGTGGGATCACATTCCAGAACCCGGACCGGGAATCGATACGATGAGCGCATGGTTTTCCACGACGTGAGCGACAAGACGGCGGAGCCCTTTTGGGCGTCGCTGCTCGTGGCGCGGCTGCACGTCGACCTGTGCAGGCTCGCCAGCGCCATCTGTTGACGCCGACCCCTGCCGCCGTACGGCCGTGAGCCGCGGCGCTGCACACACGCACCACCCCGCTGTTCCTGCGCTGCCGCGCGCCCGACTGACTACTCCCGACAGGAGCCCTGAGCCATGGCCATCGAGGTCCGCATCCCGACCATCCTCCGCCAGTACACCGACGGTCAGAAGGCGGTGGAGGGCAGCGGTGACACCCTCGCCGAGCTGTTCACCGACCTCGAGACGCGGCACGCCGGCATCCAGGCCCGCATCGTGGACGGCGACCAGCTGCGTCGCTTCGTCAACGTCTACCTGAACGACGAGGACGTGCGCTTCCTCGACGGCATCAACACCAAGCTGTCGGACGGCGACAACGTCACGATCCTGCCGGCCGTGGCCGGCGGCATGGTCTGATCACCGATGCGATACGACTCACCCCTGGCCGCGGTCGGCAACACCCCCCTGGTGCGCCTGCCGCGGCTGTCGCCGTCCGCCGACGTGCGCATCTGGGCGAAGCTGGAGGACCGCAACCCGACCGGGTCGGTCAAGGACCGCCCGGCCCTGCACATGATCGAGCAGGCGGAGAAGGACGGCCGCCTGACCCCGGGCTGCACGATCCTTGAGCCCACCTCGGGCAACACCGGCATCTCCCTGGCCATGGCGGCGAAGCTCAAGGGCTACCGCATCGTCTGCGTGATGCCGGAGAACACCTCACAGGAACGCCGGGACCTGCTGGCCATGTGGGGCGCCGAGATCATCTCCTCCCCGGCCGCGGGCGGCTCCAACACCGCCGTGCGCGTGGCCAAGGAGCTCTCGGCCGAGCACCCGGACTGGGTGATGCTCTACCAGTACGGCAACCCGGACAACGCGGGCGCCCACTACGCGACGACGGGCCCCGAGATCCTCGCGGACCTGCCCTCCGTCACCCACTTCGTGGCGGGCCTCGGCACCACGGGCACGCTCATGGGCGTGGGCCGCTACCTGCGCGAGAACAAGCCGGACGTCCAGATCGTCGCGGCCGAACCGCGCTACGACGACCTGGTCTACGGCCTGCGCAACCTCGACGAGGGCTTCGTCCCCGAGCTGTACGACGCGTCGGTCCTCACCAGCCGCTTCTCGGTCGGCTCCGCGGACGCGGTCACCCGCACCCGCGAGCTGCTCCAGCAGGAGGGCATCTTCGCCGGCGTCTCCACGGGCGCCGCGCTGCACGCCGCGCTCGGCGTGGGCCGCAAGGCCGTGAAGGCCGGCGAACCGGCGGACATCGTCTTCGTCGTCGCCGACGGCGGCTGGAAGTACCTGTCGACGGGCGTCTACACGGCGACCACGACGGAGGAGGCCATCGAGACGCTCCAGGGACAGCTCTGGGCGTAACCCGACGGCGGATCAGAGGAGAAGGGCCGGAGCAGCACTCCGGCCCTTCTTCGTCTCCGACCCTCTTTCTGCCTTCCCGGCCCGCAGTCCCGGCGGCAGCCCGGGCATGGGCCGGTCCCGGGGTGGGCCGGTCCCCAGGGTGGGCCGGTCCCCGGCGTGGGCCGGTTCGCTGGGCCGCCCCCTGGAGGCCGGGTGGGCCCGCCGGGGGTCGGCTGCGGTCATCGCTGCCGCGCTGGTGCTTGCTGCACGTGCTGCTCCCATGGCCGCGGCGAGGGCGGCGGCTGTCAGCCGGGGCCACGGCCCGGGTCTCGGCGGGGGCCGTCGCGGCTGTCGCGCTCGGTTGTCGTGCCCGGCTGTCGTGCCTGGGTCCTGGCCGTTGCGGCCGGTCCGTGGCATGTTCCCGCGGGGACGTCGCAGGGGAGCCCCGGCTCTCGGCCGGCCAGGTACCGCGCGGTCATCGCTGCCGGGTTGGTGCTGTACGTGCTGCTTCCACGGTTGCGGCGAGGGCGGCGGACGACGGCGGGGACCACCGCCCGGGCCTCGGCGCGGGGCGGCGCGGCTGTCGCGCCCGGCTGTCGCGCCCGGCTGTCGTGCCCGGCTGTCGTGCCTGGGTCCTGGCCGTTGCGGCCGGTCCGTGGCATGTTCCCGCGGGGACGTCGCAGGGGAGCCCCGGCTCTCGGCC
>NZ_JBITJK010000021.1:0-8716 GCF_044459945.1 Streptomyces sp. NPDC050164 | reverse complement strand
GCCGGCCAGGTACCGCGCGGTCATCGCTGCCGGGTTGGTGCTGTACGTGCTGCTTCCACGGTTGCGGTGAGGGCGGCGGACGACGGCCGGGATCACCGCCCGGGTCTCGGCGCGGGGCGGCGCGGTCGTCGCGTCCGGCCGGCGTGTCCGGTCGACTGCCCGGCCGACTCTCCCTGCCGTACCGGACGGTCGTCGTGTCCGGCGTCCCGTCCGGTCGTCGCGCTCAGCCGACCCTCCCGGTCGTCGGGTCCGGTCGACCCTCCCGGTCGTCTCGTCTGGCCGACCCGCCCGGCCCTCGCGGTCGGTCGTCGCGTCCAGTTGACGCGCTCAGTCGACCTTCCCGATCGTCGCGCCAGGCCCGCGCCCGGCCCGCGCCCGGCCCGCGGCATGTTCCCGCGCGGACGCCGCACCGTGAGCCCCCGCTCTCACCCGGCCAAGTACCGGACCTGGTCCCACAGCGCCGGGTCCACCACCCCGACGCGTCTCCGGAAGCCCCACACCGGGACCTCCCGCAGTTCATCCGTCTCCAGGAAGCTCGCGCGGCCCTGGGTGTCGCCGACCAAGCCCGGGGGGAGGGGGATCACGCCGGTGCGCTCGCGCCGGAACCGGGTGGTGATCTTCGCTACGGTCGCCCGCTCCCCGCGCACCGCCAGCACCAGGCAGGGCCGGTCCTTCGTGCGGGCCTCGTCCTCGTAGGGAACGTCCGCCCACCAGATCTCCGCCGGCTGCGGCAGGCCCGCCACCGAGGCGGTTCCCACCGCCGTCCGGCCCCGCCGCGCCACCGACCGCCGTCCCCAGCCGTCGACGAGCGTGGCGACGAGCGCGAGCAGTACCACCGCGGCGAGCGCCAGCCACCAGGACGTGTCCATACTGAGACGGTACCGGCGCCATCCCTCCCTCGCGCCCCCCTCACAAGGATCACGCCGCGCGCTGCCAGCCGAACCGGTGACACCACAGGTGAGTTCGCAACTGATGTGGGCATCCCATCGCAACCGCGCCGTACGCAATCGCCAACAGCGGGACCATGACGACAATCGTGCAGACCCCGGGCGAGACCGCGTTACGGAAGCGCAAGCGGACACTGCTCATCGGCACCGCGCTCGCGGTTCTCGCGATCGTGGTGTCCACCACCGTGGCCAACAGCCCCTCCGGCTCTCCCCGCGCATCCACGGCCACACCGACCCGCGGCAGCGGAGTGTCAGCCAGTCCCTCGGAGTCAGGCACCTCCGCGTCGCCCAGTGGACCGGCCTCCCCGAAGGCCACCGACCGCGCCACCAGGGCACCGGAACCATCCGCAGACGAGGCCACATCTCCCTCCGGCCTTCCCGCTCCCTCCAGAACACCGAGCACCTCCCCACCGCTCGCCGAGCCCCCACGGGCCGACAAGATGCAAACCGCGGACTGCACGAAAGAGACGGGGCCCTCCCATCCCGCGTGGCCGGTCCAGTACAGCGACACCAGTTGGGGACCCTCCGAAGCCGCCGAGGAACGCGAACTGCGCGAGGGCGGCAAGCTTCTGGGCGGGTTGAGGATGATGCGCGCCAACCGGCCGAACCTGACCTACTACTGGGCCACAGGGTGGACCGGCGTCGACCGCGCCGACGGCGAGACCTGGCTGGTCCTCGACTGGACCGACGGCACTACAGCTTCCGCTTGCCGTCGGCGCCTGGACAGGACCGGCTACTGGCATGACACCATCGCCGTTCCGCGCTACATCAACGGCAAGTTCATCAGGTACCGGGCATGCCAGAGCATCTACGGCCGTGCCGCCACCTGCACCAAGTGGTGGTAGCGATCCCCTACCGTCTGATCGCGCCGTAGCCGACGCTGTGAGGTCTGACTGCGACCCAGGCGGGATTTCGGCCTCTCCTCTTCAAGAGACGCCCGATTAGACGGTGTCCTATGTGGTGAGGGGCCAACTGCCCAGGAAAAGCGGAAGGCCGCCGGTTCGACCCGGCCCAGCCACAACCCCCGCCTGGGCAAACAGTCCCACCGAAGATCAACGGTGATCAGGAGCCGGACGTCGAGCCCGCTGCAAGACGTCGCTCCCCAGCTCTCGAAGTGAGACTTCGGGCACACTGCCAGGCTCAGTCAAGCGATGCCGGCAGGGAGAGCTCCAGGGCCTGGGCCTTCCGCGCGTCGGCTACGGCTGCCCTTAGCTGATCCGAAGAGTTCATCTGCGGCAACTCGGCCGCGCTCTAGTCCTCCGGGTCCACGTCCCAGATACGGATCTGGATCTTGTGCGCCAGCTTCTCGATGTCCTTGGCAGCCCGGATGACCTGAGCGACGTCGTCTGTGGCGGTCCACAGGACGGTATCCGTATCGATCTCATCGTCGTGCCAGGCGTACCTCAGACCGGCCAACACCTCCGAGGCGTCGTCCTGGCGCACGTACCGTAGTGCGCGCACGCCCTCCCCGAGATTCTCCGTGTAGAACGTCTCGACGACCGGAGGCTCGACTGCGTCCGGATCATCCGCTAGCACCAGGGCACGCAGTGCCGTCTCGCGTTCGCCTTCTTCTGCTGCAGGCCGCACTGCGGCGAAGACAGGCAGGGGCATACTCGTCGGCGAGGCGATATGCAGCAGAGCCCGTGTGTCGAACCGTTCCGGCGCGAACGCGTCCACGCAGCGCCGCAGCGTGCCCGCGAAAAACGGGATCCCGGACTCTCCCGGGTCCTGTGCGTGCGACCGCCACAACAACTCGGCGCACTCGCTCGCCCAGGAGTCGATGTCACTCCATGACTCCTCATCCCAACGGGGTGGAATTTCGAGCCACAGGCTCGCGTCGTAGTCGATGACGAGATCGAACTCGTGCTCCAGATCCCCCCAATCCTCCGTCATGCCCAACTCCATCGGAAAGTCGCCATCAACGCATCGAACCATTCGACGAGCGCGTCGGCCAGGTCGTCTCTCGGGTCTCCGGCCCCGATGGTGGAGAAGGCAGCCACGAACCACCGGCTGGGCTCGCCGGGCACGGACACCAGGTAATCCACTCTGCGACTGGCCATTTCGGCTCCGCGGCCAGGATCGGAGGGCATGACGCGTTCCTGCCGCACCGCGAGGGCACCGTCGATCTCTCCGCTGCTCAGATCCAACTCCATGCCATTGCCCCGGGAGATCAAGCGTGCCGCGACCTCGGCCGGATCAGAAACCGCTACATCGGAACCGGCGGGAGCGGAGTGCGAGGGCAGCCGAGCCTCGGAGACGACGATCGATGCGCCGAGGTTCATCTCGCCCGACAGCCGCATCGGCAGGTAGATCTCCAGCGCCTTGGCCTTCCGAGCGTCCACGATGGCTGCACGGAGTCTGCGTTCCAACTCCAGCCGGAGCGGTGTCAGCTTGTCGCGCGGTATGTCACCGGGTGCGCGCCGGAATGCATCGGTGGCAATTCTGTGCACGATTTCTTCTGTTTTGCCTTGGCGCAGCGGAATCTGCACCCAGTCCGAAGGGAGGAGCAGACGGTAGCCGGTGGGTGGGGAGGTGACCTCAGCCATGGTCGGCGCTCTGCTTGTTCGTGTACCAGATGCCGATGAATACCGAAACGCTGAAGATCACCGCAGGCCAGAGCTGCCAGCGGCCGTCGAGTAGAGCAAAGGGCAGGGCGTAAACGAGATAGAAGCCGCTGAAGAACCGCAGGTGCGACTCCAGCTGAAACACCCTCCCTCGCAGAGCCGGAGCTCGGAATCGGAGCAACACCAGCAGGGGGGTGAGAGCAGCCGCGCTCCACTCCCAGGTCGGAAGCGGCAGAAGCGCCTCGCCCTGGATCCTCCTCGTGGCCATCGACAGGGCAACCCGCACGAACGCCAGCATGCAGATTGCCAGCAGCGTGTATCGGTATCGGTCACCGCGCAGCTCCTCGCGAGAGTCAGCTTGGGAGGAGTCGACCTGTGAGGTGTGTGAGGTGCCATGAGCCGCGTCCTGGGCGGCCCGCGCCGAGCGGATCGCCTTGGAAGAAATGCGCGGGGAGCGCTGACCTGGGCTCCGCACGCGCCCGTGGCGCACCTTGCGCGGTCGGCGTTGCGGTGCCGCGTCTGATTCGTCCGTCACCAGCTTGCCCCTCACCATTGGGAACCGACAGGCGCGGAGAGCCGCGCCTTCATGCGATCGTATTCGTCGGACGTCCACGGCAGCTCGCCCGCCAGCTTGTCGCCGGCATCGAGGCCGGTGCCCACGATCCACGATCCCTGGTAGGCGCTGAGGTGCTTGCCGGCGGCGGCCGCGCTTTCGTTCAGCGCCGCGCTGTTGGGGAACTGGTCGCGCCAGAGCCGGATGTCCTTCACCTGCTTGATGATTGCCTTGTCGCCGAACACGCTGGCCGACTCCCGCAAGGTGGGCTGGGGCAGCTCAGCCTGCTTCACCTGGCGGGCAGCACTCTTGGCCTTCTGGAAGTCGGCGGTCCTGTGGAGGCGGCCGGCCTTGCCTCCTGCGCGTCGCGCGGCAGCACTCGCGCGCTGTGCTTCCTGCCTGGCCTGTTTCTTGGCAAGGCCCTCCGCGACTTCGCGAGCGCCCTTCTGCAACCCTTTGATCGCCTTGGCGGCCTTGATCCCGTTACGTGCCATCTTCAGTGCGCCGACGTCCATGAGAACGTCGAACCACGACCCATTTCCGGTAAGGGCCTGGGTCAAATGGATCAACGCGACCGCACCAGTCAGCGCCAGGGCCACTACACCGAAGGCCGGGAAGAAAATCGCCAGAACGGAGAGGCCCGTCGCGATCCAGCTCAACGCTTCGGCCAGCCCGTCAAGCCAGTCGGCGTCGCCTACCCACGCTTTGAAGTCGTTCCACCAGCTGTCTTCCATGTCGTCGTCGATCGACGACCGGATCTTGCTCGCGTAGTGGTCCGCGCGCTCGCCGTAGAAGGACACCGCCGAGTTCAGCTTTCGGCGTGCCTCCTCCAGGTCTTCCTCGGCCCGTTCGGCGGCAGGGTCCTCGGACGCCCCGCCCTTGTCGGGGTCCTTCTTCGTGCCGCCCTTCGTGTCATCCGGCTTGTGGGCGTCGATGATCCGCTGGGCGTCCTGGGCGTCCCGCAGAGCCCGATCGGCCTTCTTCTGGGCGGTCTCCATGTCGTCCGCCCAGCCGTCGAGGTGCCCCTTGACTTCCCGATAACGGTCCTCGGCAAGATCGAGCCGCTTGGAGAGACCGCGGGCCTTCTCGCCGATCTTGTCCGCGTACTTCCCCTTCAGGCCATCGCTGTCGGCGATCGCCTGCATGGCTGCCGCTTGATCACGGAGCTTCTTGGCGATCTTCTTCATGTGCGTGACCTCGTCGCGGATCCCGTCCGGGTCACCAGGAACAGGATCCGCTTCAGCGAGCGGAGACCAGTCAGTCGGCCGTGCCATGCAAGAATTCCCCCGTGCGGAGTGACGAGCGCCGTCGGTCGGCTGGCGCCCAAGTCGCTACTTCTTCTTTCCTTTGGTGGCGTTGGCCAGATCGTCGTCGAGGCCCTTGAAGGCGTCGCGCGTCGTCTCGACCATCTCTCCGACCTCTTCGATCTCCTTGATCAGGCGCTTGCGGTTCTTGTCCCAGTTGTCCACGAAGTCGCCCATGGCCTTCTGGACGCGGGAGTCACCGACGACGGCCCTGACGTCCTTCTTCCATTCGCCCAGGCCGTTGAACTCATCGCGGATGTCGCGGAGTTGCTTCGCACTCGTGGATAGCAGCTGGAAGTCGACCTGGAGATCCGACCCCTTGGACATGCTCACTCCCCGTGTTCGACCCGTCAGCGGTTGACGGCCTGGATCTCCTGCACGACAACGTCCTGTTCGGCACCGAACGTGCCGTCCGGCAGATCCTGTTCACCGTTCACGCCGGTTCCGGTCCAGTGGATCTTCCACGTGACGGTGGCCTGCAGCTTGTACGAGCCGTCGCCGGACGACCGGAGGTACTTCACGCCGCATGGCGGGGTCTGGTCGGCCTTGCCCCTGGCGTAGGGCTCGCCGATGGAGCCGTCCGCGTTCTGGCATGCGCCGGAGGCGGGGTAGGTGACTGCGTTGTCCGTACCCGGGGTGATCTTCAGTGCGACCGGCTCAGCGGTGGTCGTCGCCTCGATACCGAGAAGGGGCACGCGCGCGGTGACGGAGACCGGCTTGAACTTCGCCGTGTCCAGCCACGCCCACGTCGGCAGGTTCACCTTCGTGGTGCCCTCAGGAGCCAGCTCGACCTTCGTCGACGGCACGCGAATCTCGGCGTAAGCGAGCTGGGCCAGTATCTCGGACGTGATGGCCTGCGGAACCTCGGCCGGCGGCGCGTCACCCTTGTCGACCCAGAAAGGCATCTCGTCGCAGTCCTGGGCCGCGGGGTCCGCCTCGTACCCTTCGGTGGTGTACGCGTCCCACCAGTAGCCGTCGCCCTCCTTGTCCTTGTTGAAGTCCTTGTAGGGCTTGCCCTTGACGAAGTAGTTCTTGGTCTTCAGGGACCACTCGGGGCTGGGCGCGCTGCTCTCCCACACCTGCCGCATCTGCGACTCGATCTCCTTGGGCGTGTACTTCGGAGCGTAGTAGCAGGCGGGCGGGTTCCATGACGTGGTCGATGTGACGGCCCCGGCCGACTCGCCACTGCCGTTCTTCGAGCGGTCAAAGACAACCACGCCTCCAGCGGACGCCGAGACGGTGTCGCCGTCGACCTTGCCCGATGTGTCGGAGTCGACTTCGGTTACGGAAGGAGCGGGTCCTGGTGTTGCCCATGCGGCATTCGGGAGTCCTCCCAGAATCAGAGCCAGAAGGCCAGTGGTTCCGATCCGGGTTGGTGTGGTCAGCCTCCGCACCGCTCGTGCCCCCTCTTGGTGTTCAGGCCGGTGGTCACCCACACGCCCTCGTTGTTCTTCTCCAAGCGAGTGTTGTAAAGAACGTAGGGACTGTCGCTGGCTGGGGTCTTATCCACCTTGCCGGTTTTTCGGTCCTTGTTGTACGCCTTGCTGTCGTCCGCGCAATAGATGACGACGGCTGTGTTCTTGTCGCGAAGGGTCACCTGCGGGTCGAAATAGCGGATGGTTCCTGTCCAGGAGATGTTCGCGTCAAGCCATGCCTGGACCCACTTGACTTCACTGATGAGTGCATCGTCCTGGTAGTAGAAAGCGAGCGCCTTTGACTTTGTGTCGCCTCGGGCGATCGCGTCGTCAACTGAGTTGAGTGCTCGCTCGGCGTCGGCCAGTGCGGCGTCCTTCGCGGCATCCCCGGTCTTCCAGTCCTCGAAGATGCTCTTCATGTCCCCAGGCACCGTAATGTCCGGCCGGTCGGCGGTGTCCGATGCGCTGGGACTCGGCGAAGCCGAAGACGCCGATTCGTCCCCCGTGTTCGCTCCCGCAATCTTGTCATTGCCCTTGGAGTTGTCGTCACCGCTCCCGCAGGCGGACAGCGACAGGGCCGCTACAGCGGTCAGCGCAGCGGCTGCGAGCAAGGTGGGGCGGCCGTTCACGAATGACTCCCTGTGGGGCGAGGGTTCTCATGAGCCTGCCAACGGTATCGAGGGGACTTGGGTGGCACCAGTTAGGTTTACGTCAAGCCCAGCCATCCAAACGGGCAAATCCCCGCAGAAGCCACCGCGAGCAATGGGGCCACATGGTCACTGTTCCGTAACGCAAGGAAGTCTGTGAACATGGCCTTACCGGCCGAACAAGAGCCCCAGGAGCCCCGGATGGGACACATCCCGTACCCGAACAACGGCAAGTACGTCCTCGGAGCTGAGCGCAAGATGTACGCGAAACTCGCCGCCGAGCGGTATGCCGCCGGGCGCCACCATCCAGGAGATCGCTGACGAACTGGGACGCAGCGCAGCTTCGTGAACGGACTGCTGCATCGTGACACCGACGTCAAGGTTCGGCCGCGCAGTGTGCCCAGGCGGACATCCTCCGATTCCTGATGCCGTTGCCACCAAACGCCACGTAGCGCGCGCGTGCTCCAAGCGGCCTCACCCCTTGCGCGGCGCCGTCTCAGGCCCAGCCTGTCGGTGAGAGTGATCGCGTCCGCGGTCTACTCGGCCGGCGTGCTGGCGTTCGTAGACCGCGGTCGCGAGGTTTCCGGCGGCGGGCCGCCGGCCTGGCGCTGCTCCATCTGCGGAAATCAGCGAGTCTGTACTGAAAGTCCCGGCGCCGGCCTGGCCTTCTGCCGGGTTGCCCCTGGCTGATCCGTCCCCCGGGACGAGGTGCATTCATCGGGCGCCACCCTTGCTGCTGGTCATGCGAGCGTGGGGATCGGCCAGCCGGATGATGTGGTGGTTCCGGCAGCAGGCGCCGCCGCAGGCGAGGTCGTCGATGAACCCCTTCTGCGCCTCCGCGGCCTCCGCGGTTGCGTGCAGCGAGACCGTGATCGCGCGGCAGTAGGAGACCAGGGCGAAGGGGTCCTCGTCATGCACCCAGACGGCGCGGGGCCAGACGCACTGGCGAAGGTGTAGAAGGTGCGGTGCTGGGCGGAGCAGCGATGGCGTCTGTAGGTCTTCATGTTCTTCTCCTTCTGATGGTTTTCTTCGGGCCTCCTCGGTGGGGACTGGGGACTGTGGCATGTCTTGACTGCGTTTCCAGGAATGTCGGTATTCCTATATAGGAATCTTCGAAGAGCTCCTCCTTCCTTCTCGTCGCCTTACGCGCTCCTACCTACATTTCTGGAAACAGGGATCTAACTGAACGCACTAGCCTCGACCTTTCATGACGGTCCGCCAGCTCCGTCGGCGGACCGTTTTCGTGCCGTGGACGAAGGCTGTGCAGGCCCAGGGCCCGAATGTCG